>JBJXED010000018.1:0-25418 GCA_046155225.1 Burkholderiaceae bacterium | reverse complement strand
TGTTTCAGACCCTGCTGGGCGTGACCGGTTCAGGCAAGACCTTCACCATGGCGAATGTGATTGCGCGCATGGGCCGCCCCGCGATCGTGTTTGCGCCGAACAAGACACTGGCCGCGCAGCTGTATTCCGAATTCCGCGAGTTCTTCCCCAAAAATGCGGTGGAGTACTTTGTCAGCTACTACGACTACTACCAGCCCGAAGCCTACGTGCCGCAGCGCGACTTGTTCATTGAAAAAGACAGCGCCATCAACGAGCACATCGAGCAAATGCGCCTGTCTTGCACCAAAAGCATTTTGGAGCGGCGCGATGTGGTGATCGTCGCCTCGGTTTCGGCCATCTACGGCATCGGCGAGCCCGAGAGCTACCACCAGATGGTGATGACTTTGCGCGTGGGCGACAAGCTCGGCCAGCGCGACGTGATCGCGCAGCTGATCCGCATGCAATACCAGCGCAACGAGCAGGACTTTGCGCGCGGCAAATTCCGCGTGCGCGGCGAGACGATCGATGTCTTCCCCGCCGAGCACAGCGAACTGGCGATTCGGCTGGAGCTGTTCGACGACGAGATTGAAAGCCTGCAACTGTTTGACCCCCTCACGGGCCGCATCAAGCAGAAAATTCCGCGTTTTACGGTGTACCCGAGCAGCCACTACGTCACGCCGCGCGACCGCGTGCTGGCGGCGATTGAAACCATCAAACTGGAGTTGGCAGGCCGTTTGAAAGAGCTGGTCGGCATGGGCAAGCTGGTCGAGGCGCAGCGGCTGGAGCAGCGGACACGGTTTGACCTGGAAATGCTGACCGAAATCGGCCATTGCAAGGGCATCGAAAACTACACCCGGCATCTCTCCGGCGCAGCTCCCGGCGAGCCGCCGAGCACGCTGACGGATTACATGCCCAAAGACGCACTGCTCTTTCTGGACGAAAGCCACCAGATGATCGGCCAGCTCAGCGCCATGTACAACGGCGACAGGGCGCGCAAAACGACACTGGTGGAGTACGGTTTCCGGCTGCCGAGCGCACTGGACAACCGGCCGCTGAAGTTTGAGGAATTCGAGCAACGCATGCGCCAATGTATTTTTGTCTCGGCCACACCGGCCGCGTATGAACAAACGCACGCAGGCAAGGTGGTGGAGCAATTGGTGCGTCCTACGGGCCTGGTGGACCCTGAAGTTGAAGTGCGCCCGGCGACGCACCAAGTCGACGATGTGCTGCAGGAAATCCGCATCCGAGCCGATAAAAACGAGCGTGTCCTGATCACCACGCTGACCAAGCGCATGGCCGAGCAGCTCACCGACTACCTGAGCGACAACGGCGTCAAGGTGCGCTATTTGCACAGCGATGTCGATACGGTGGAGCGGGTCGAAATCCTGCGTGACTTGCGCCTGGGCGCGTTCGATGTGCTGGTCGGCATTAATTTGCTGCGCGAGGGGCTCGACATTCCCGAGGTGTCGCTGGTGGCGATTCTGGACGCTGATAAAGAAGGCTTTTTGCGCGCCGAGCGCTCGCTCATCCAGACGATTGGCCGGGCCGCGCGCAACCTCAATGGCCGGGCAATTCTCTATGCTGACCGCATTACCGAGTCGATGAAAAAAGCCATGGGCGAGACCGAGCGCCGCCGCATCAAGCAAATTGCACACAACCTGGAACACGGCATCACGCCGCGCAGCATCGTCAAACAGGTGCGCGATTTGATTGACGGCGTCTACAGCGAAAAAGCGGGCAAAGAAGCGGCGCGGCTGGAGCAGGACGCGGTGCAGCGCGCCAAAGTGGAAGACATGAGCGAGCGGGACATCGGGCGCGAGATCAAGCGGCTGGAAAAACTCATGGTCGAGCACGCGAAAAATCTCGAGTTTGAAAAAGCCGCCAGCGCGCGCGACCAGCTTGCCTACCTGAAAACCCAGGCATTCGGCGCGGCCGGGCCGGACAACGTGCTGCCTTTGGCTGCGCAAGGCGGCCGTTAGCGCGGCACTTGAGCGCTATGCTTTGCTTGCACTTTGTACTGAACTTTCAGCAGGCATCTGATTCCCAATTCGCAGCGTAGTTTGCTTGTGCTGCTGAAGCTTCGGGTCTGCACAACAGACTAAAAACAGTCGCAGTTCAAATAATAGACTGATCAGTCACAGTACCCGAGCAATTCGTTTGGGTTTCTGGTAGACTGCAATTCAATCGAAAAAAAATGCGAAGAAAAGGGGAGCCAGGCACAGCGTTTTCAGTGCCTGTAGTCGTGGAGGCCAACCGGGCAGCAATGGTGCTGCCGGGTTACGTTTCACAGCCACGTTGGCCATGCCAACACTAAGGAGTTAGCGATGCGTCTTACCACTAAAGGCCGTTTTGCGGTCACCGCGATGATTGATTTGGCTTTGCGCCAAAACAGTGGGCCTGTGACCTTGGCCGCCATCAGCCAGCGCCAGCACATTTCCCTGTCTTACCTTGAACAGTTGTTCGGCAAATTGCGCCGCAATGAACTGGTGGAATCCACCCGCGGCCCCGGTGGCGGCTACACCCTGGGCCGCAATGCAGCGGCGATTACCGTGGCCGACATCATCGTCTCGGTTGACGAGCCGATTGACGCCACGCACTGCGCCGGCAAAGAAAATTGCATGGGCGATGGCGGCCGCTGCATGACACACGAGTTGTGGGCTTCGCTCAATACCCGCATGGTCGAGTTTCTGGATTCGGTCACGCTGCAAAAGCTGGTTGAGGACCAATTGGCCAAAGGGGTGCAGATTGAGAACAAACCCTCGGTCAAGCGCGCTATTTCAGCCATGCCCGTGGTCAAACCTATCCGCATTAATGCCCCTAATTCGGTGTTTGCCCTTGGCAGCATGTTTGCCAAGTCGTAATTTCAGCAGCATGTTTGCCGAGTCCTGAGCCTTCCTGCGCCAGCCTGCACCTTGGGTGCCTGGCTGCGCGTAATTTTTGACAGTCAGCCAGCCCAACGCCAGCTATGGACACCACACCACATTTCCCGATTTACATGGACTACAGCGCCACCAACCCGTGCGACCCGCGCGTGGTGGACGCCATGATCCCCTGGTTGCGTGAGCATTTCGGCAACCCCGCGTCACGCAGTCACGCCTGGGGCTGGGAAGCCGAAGCCGCAGTTGAAAAAGCCCGCGAGCAGGTGGCCGCTTTGATTGGTGCCGACCCTCGTGAAATTGTCTGGACATCGGGCGCTACCGAGTCCATCAATTTGGCGCTCAAGGGCGCGGCGCAGTTCTACAAAACCAAGGGCAAGCACATCATCACCGTCAAAACCGAGCACAAGGCCGTGCTCGATACCTGCCGCGAACTTGAACGCCAAGGCTTTGAAGTGACCTATTTGGATGTTCAAGATGACGGCCTTGTTAATTTGGACGCATTCATTGCCGCGATCCGCCCTGACACGATTCTGGCCAGTGTCATGTTCGTCAACAACGAAATCGGCGTGGTGCAAGACATCCCCGCGATCGGCAAGGTTTGCCGCGAAAAGGGCATTGTTTTTCATGTCGATGCCGCGCAAGCCACGGGCAGGGTGGACATTGATTTGGGCCATTTGCCGGTGGACTTGATGAGCCTGACCTCGCACAAAACCTACGGTCCCAAAGGCATCGGCGCGCTGTTTGTGCGGCGCAAGCCGCGGGTGCGTATCGAGGCGCAAATGCACGGCGGTGGGCATGAGCGCGGCATGCGCTCGGGCACGCTGCCGACGCACCAAATTGTCGGTATGGGTGAGGCTTACCGCATCGCCAAAGCCGAGATGCATGCGGAAAACGAGCGCATTCGCGCCTTGCAGCAGCGCATGCTGGCTGGCCTCAAAGATGTGGAGCAAGTCTTCATCAACGGCCATGCCGAACAGCGCGTGCCGCACAACCTCAACATGAGCTTCAACTATGTCGAGGGTGAGTCGCTCATCATGGGTATCAAGGGTTTGGCCGTGTCATCGGGTTCGGCTTGTACGTCGGCCAGTCTGGAGCCCAGTTATGTGCTGCGCGCGCTTGGCCGCAGCGATGAACTGGCGCACAGCAGCCTGCGCATGACGATTGGCCGTTGGACCACCGAAGCCGAAATCGACTATGCCGTGCAAACCATCAAGCTGAACGTGGCCAAACTGCGCGACCTCAGCCCCTTGTGGGAGATGTACAAAGACGGCGTGGACATCAGTGCCATTCAATGGGCCGCGCATTAAAACCGCCATGCCTGACTAAAATAGTCAACAACATTCATTCCACCCGCAGGACACCCCATGGCATACAGCGAAAAAGTGGTAGACCACTATGAAAACCCCCGCAACGTCGGCTCGTTCGACAAGGGCGACGACTCGGTAGGCACCGGCATGGTCGGCGCACCCGCCTGCGGCGATGTGATGAAGCTGCAAATCAAGGTCAACCCGCAAACCGGCGTGATCGAAGACGCACGCTTCAAGACCTACGGATGCGGCTCCGCGATCGCTTCTTCGTCGCTGGTCACCGAGTGGGTCAAAGGCAAAACCCTGGACGAAGCCGCGGCCATCAAAAACAGCCAGATCGCTGATGAATTGGCCTTGCCGCCCGTAAAAATCCACTGCTCCATCCTGGCCGAAGACGCCATCAAAGCCGCCGTGAACGACTACAAGCAAAAACACGCTGCGGTGGCCGACTCCGCAGCCCACTGAGAACGCACATGCCCGTTACCCTGACCGAAGCCGCCGCCCGCCACGTCACGCGCTACATCAGCCGCCGCGGCAAGGGTGTGGGCGTGCGTTTGGGCGTCAAAACCACGGGCTGCTCGGGCTTGGCCTACAAGCTGGAATACGCCGATGAGGTCGCGCCCGAAGACGTGATTTTTGAAGACCAGGGCATCAAGGTGCTCGTCGACCCCAAAAGCATGGCTTATGTGGACGGCACGCAACTCGATTTTGTGCGCGAAGGCCTGAACGAAGGCTTCAAATTCAGCAATCCGAATGAGCGTGACCGCTGCGGTTGCGGTGAATCGTTTCGGGTGTGAATGTGCAAAAGCCCATGCCGAGCCGCCACCAGGGCGGCTTTTTGTTGATATGAAGCTGCAAGACGACGACTTCGCGCTTTTTGGCCTGCCGCAGCAGTTTGTGCTGGACCGCAGCGCGCTGGACGCACGCTGGCGCGATTTGCAGCGCTTTGCCCACCCTGACCAGTTCAGCGCCGAGGGCGCGGCGGCGCAGCGCTTGGCAATGCAGTGGTCGGTGCGCATCAACGAAGCACACCAGCGCCTGAAAGACCCCTTGAAGCGTGCCGCCTACCTGTGTGAATTGGCGGGTGTGCCGGTGCAGGCTGAGACCCGCACCGCCATGCCCGCTGCGTTTTTGCACCAGCAAATCGAGTGGCGCGAGGTGTTGGCACAAGCCCGCAGCGCGGTTGAACTGGACGCGGTGCGGCACGATGTCGAGCAAGAGCGTCAGTTGCGGTTTGAGCGCTGCGCCGAGTTGCTGCAGACGCAGCAGCCCGCGCTGGCGGTGCACGAAGTCCGGGCACTGATGTTTATTGAGCGTTTTGCCAGCGAAATCGCGCAGCGGCATGATGATTTTGAGCAACCCGCTGGCGCAGCCTGCGCACTGAGCGGACGCAGCACACGGCCCCTCACGATCCCCGCCGCACTTCCAGCCCTAACTTCCAGCTAGCTAGAACGCATGGCACTTTTGCAAATCTCCGAACCCGGCCAGTCGCTCGCGCCGCACCAGCGCCGCATTGCGGTCGGGATTGACCTGGGCACCACGCATTCGTTGGTCGCGGCGGTGCGCAGCGGCGTCGCCGATTGTCTGCCTGACCTGCAGGGCAGGGTCCTGTTGCCTTCGGTCGTGCGCTACCTGCCGGGCACCGGGCGGCAGATCGGCTACGACGCGCTGGCCGCGCAAAGCAGCGACGCTGAAAACACGATTGTCTCGGCCAAGCGTTTCATGGGCCGCAGCCTGGCCGACATCGGCCACCGCGACAGCTTGCCTTACCGCTTCGTGGACAGCCCAGAGGGGGCCGCGCCGGGCATGCTGGCGCTGCACACGGCAGCGGGCATCAAATCGCCGGTGGAGGTCAGCGCCGAGATCCTGGCAACGCTGCGCCAGCGCGCTGAAGACAGCTTCAATGACGATATCTTTGGTGCCGTCATCACCGTGCCTGCCTACTTTGACGAAGCCCAGCGCCAGGCCACCAAAGACGCCGCGCAGCTCGCGGGCCTGAACGTGCTGCGCCTGCTCAGCGAGCCGACTGCTGCCGCCATCGCCTACGGTCTGGACAACGCGAGTGAAGGTCTCTACGCCATTTTTGACCTGGGCGGCGGCACCTTTGATGTCTCGCTGCTGCGCCTTGAACGCGGCGTGTTTGAAGTCATAGCCACAGGCGGCGATTCGGCCCTGGGCGGTGACGACTACGACCGCGCGCTGGCGGGCTGGGTGCTGGCGCAGACGGGGACAGCAGCGACATCGGCACACGACAAAGCCGCCCTGATGCAGGCCGCCAGGCGCTGCAAGGAAGCCCTTTCCAACGTTGAAAATGCTACTGATAACGTAGCGTTCAAGGCAGAATTTACCTTGGCTACAGTCGAATTTGATGTAAAAAATGCCGATTTTGAGGCGGCTACCGCCTTTTTGACGGCCCGCACCGTCCAGGCGCTGCGCAAAACCCTGCGCGATGCCCAGCTCAGCGCAGCCGACGTGCAAGGCGTGGTGCTGGTCGGCGGTGCCACCCGGATGCCGCAAATCCGCCGCGCCGTGGCCCAGTTTTTTGGCTTTGAGCCGCTCACCAATCTGAACCCCGACGAGGTCGTGGCGCTGGGCGCGGCGATTTCTGCCCACCAGTTGGCGGGCCACCGCAGCGGGCAGGGTGATTTGCTGCTGCTCGATGTGATTCCCCTTTCCTTGGGGCTGGAAACCATGGGCGGCCTGGTCGAGCGCATCGTGCCGCGCAACCAGACCATTCCCACCGCCATGGCGCAGGACTTCACCACCTACAAAGACGGCCAAACCGCGCTGGCGCTGCATGTGGTGCAGGGCGAACGGGATTTGGTCGCGGACTGCCGCAGCCTGGCGCGGTTTGAGCTGCGCGGCATCCCGCCGATGGCGGCTGGCGCAGCGCGCATCCGCGTGACTTTTACGGTCGATGCCGACGGCTTGCTCAGCGTCAATGCCGTGGAGCAGCGCTCGGGCGTGGCCGCGCAGATTGATGTGAAGCCGTCGTACGGCCTGTCGGACGCGCAGATTGCGCAGATGCTGCAAGACAGCTTCAGCACCGCACAGGTTGACATGCAGGCGCGCGCACTGGTGGAGGCGCGGGTTGACGCCGAGCGCATGCTGCTGGCGACGCAGTCGGCGCTGGATGCCGACGGCGGCTTGCTCAGCGCAGGCGAATTACAAGCCATCACCGATTTAATGGCGGCGCTGCGCAGCACCCTGACCCGGCAGGAGGCCGCCCCTATCGAAGCGGCTACCAAAGCGCTGGCAGACGGTACGGAAGCCTTTGCCGCGCAGCGCATGAACCACGGCATCCAGCGCGCGCTGGCCGGAAAAAACGTCGAGACCCTCTAAATGCCCATTATCAAAATCCTGCCGCACCCCGAGTACTGCCCGCAAGGCGCGGAAATCACCGCCCCCGGCGGCACCAGCATTTGCGAGGCGCTGCTGGACCACCACATCAACATTGAGCACGCCTGCGACATGAGCTGCGCCTGCACCACCTGCCACATCATCGTGCGGGAAGGCTTGGCTTCGCTCAATCCGCTCGATGAAAACGAAGAAGACTTGCTCGACCGTGCCTGGGGCCTGGAGCCGAACTCACGCTTGTCCTGCCAGGCGTTTGTGGCGCAGACCGATTTGGTCGTCGAGATTCCCAAGTACTCGATCAACCACGCCAAAGAGAACCACTAACTCAGCCATGCGCCAAATCGTTCTCGACACCGAAACGACGGGCCTGTCTGCCGAGGGCGGTGACCGTATCGTTGATATTGGTTGCGTGGAATTGGTGGGACGCAAGCGCAGCGGCAACAACCGGCACTACTACCTCAATCCGGGTCGCGACAGCGAGCCCGGCGCGCTCCAGGTGCATGGCTTGACGACCGAGTTTTTGAGCGACAAGCCGCCCTTTGCCGCGATTGCAGACGAGCTGCTGGAGTACCTGGCCGGGGCCGAACTCATCATCCACAACGCGCCGTTTGATGTGGGGTTCTTGAACAAAGAGCTTGAGCTGGCGGGCAGGGTGCCCCTGAAAAACTGCGTGGGCAGCGTGACCGACACCTTGCTGATGGCCAAGGAACAATTCCCCGGCAAACGCAACAGCCTGGACGGCCTGTGCCAGCGCCTGGGGGTGGACAACTCGGGCCGCAAGGTGCACGGCGCGCTGCGCGATGCCGAGCTGCTGGCCGATGTGTATATCCAGATGACGCGCGGCCAGGACGCGCTGCTGATCGACACGGTCGCCGAGTCTGCCGTGCATGGGGCGCGCCAGGCGATCGACCTGGCGGCGTTCCATTTGCCTGTGCTGACGCCCAGTGCGGCCGAGTTGGAGGCCCATGCAGCGGCGTTGAAAGACATTGGCAAAGCCAGCGGCGGCAAAACCGTCTGGCCGGTGGAAACCGAGTCGCAGGCGGTACTGGCTGTGCCATAATTGCGGGCTGTCAAAACAGCAGCCCAGAGGGTTGGCCAGCCAAACAATCCCCAGCGCACGGCGGGCATTTACGACAAAGTTTGGTTGGCAAAGTTTGCAGACAGGGCGGTTAGCTCAGGGGTAGAGCACAGCATTCACACTGCTGGGGTCGGAGGTTCGAAACCTCCACCGCCCACCAACATTTCTTCTCTTCATTGCAGTCAGCCTTACGGGGGCGCAAGCTTGGGCAGTGCGCCACAATACCGCATGGTCAGGCAGAATTTCCCGGAATCGAACACTACCAGCGCTGTATCAGGCAGGGTCGCCCTGGTGCTGGATTCACCGCACAGCGGCACACATTACCCAACCGATTTTGGCTATGCATGTGACCTGGCCGACTTGCGCCGCGCCGAGGACACGCATGTTGAAAAGCTGTATGCCTTTGCGCCCGGCATGGGTGTTTCCTGGGTCGAGGCGCACTTTCCGCGCAGCTATCTGGACGCCAACCGCGACACCCTGGAACTCGATACCAGCCTGCTCGACGCGCCCTGGCCCGGCCCGCTCACCCGTGATGCCGCCGCGCTGACCAAGCTGCAACTGGGCAAGGGGTTGATCTGGCGCTACACCGACGACGGCTTGCCGATCTACCAGCGCAAGCTGACCGTGGCCGAAGTCCAGCAACGCATTGCGCGCTGCTGGCAGCCTTACCACGATGCGGTGCGGCAGGCGATTGACCAAACCTATGCGCATCACGGCCACTGCATCCACCTCAACTGCCATTCGATGCCGGCGGTGGCGGGCAGCCATGCCACCGAGTTTCCGGGCCTCGTGCATGCCGACTTTGTGGTGGGTGACCGCGACGGCAGCACGGCACACCCCGCATTGACGCAGCGGGTGGCAGCGCATTTGCGGCAACTGGGCTACAGCGTCAGCGTAAACCACCCCTACAAAGGGGTGGAACTGGTGCGGCGTTACGGCAACCCGGCGCAAGGCCGGCACAGCATTCAACTCGAGATCAACCGGCGCCTGTACATGAACGAGCAGTCGCTGGCGCTCACCGATGGTTTTGCGCCGTTGCAGCGGAGCTTGCAATCGCTGCTGGAAATGCTGTTGGCAGTCGATCTAAAGAACTTTTAAATTGATAGCGGTACAGGCAGTTTCTACCTTGGCTAGAAGCTGTTTTTAATCATATTTGCGGCCAAATTGACCAATTTAGGCCCCTGGTAGATCAGGCCGGTGTAAATCTGCACAACGTCGGCACCGGCTTTGATTTTGCTCACGGCGTCTTGTGCACTCAGGATGCCGCCGACGCCGATGATGGGAAAGCCCGCGCCCAAAAGCTCACGCAGTTGGCGAACCACCGCATTGCTTTGACTCAGCAAGGGGCTGCCACTCAAACCGCCAGTTTCATCGGCATGCTGCAGGCCCGCAACGCCTGCGCGCGAGACCGTGGTGTTGGTGGCGACGACGCCCCAGGACTGGTTGGGCTTGCCTTTGCCGTTGCAGCCGTAGCGCTTGAGTGTGTGGGCAATGGCTGCAATTTGGTCTTCGTCCAGATCGGGTGCAATTTTGACAAACAGCGGCACCCGGCGGCGAAGCCGCTGCGTCAATTGGGCGGCGCGCTCGGCCAGCGTGCCGAGCAACTCGTCCAGCGCGTCGTCGCTTTGCAGCGCGCGCAGGTTTTTGGTGTTGGGGCTGGAGATGTTGATGGTGATGTAGTCGGCGTGCGGGAACACGGCGTCCAGGCACAGCAGATAGTCGTCCACGGCGCGCTCGATCGGTGTGCCGGCGTTTTTGCCAATGTTCAGCCCCAGCAGCACCGGGTGTTTGCAGCCCGGTTGGCGCACGCTGCTTTTTTGTACGTTGGCGACAAAAGCGGCCAAGCCGCCGTTGTTGAAACCCAGCCGGTTCACCAGCGCCTGCGCTTGCGGCAGCCTGAACATGCGCGGCTTGGGGTTGCCCGCTTGCGGCAACGGCGTTACCGTGCCGACTTCAATAAAGCCGAACCCCATGGCCGCAAACGCGTCGATGCACAAGGCGTTTTTATCGAGCCCGGCGGCCAGGCCCACGCGGTTGGGAAAGGGCAGCCCAGCGACTTCGACCGGGTCTTGGACCCGGTGCGCGGCATGGCCCAAGGCGGGCCATGCCAGCGGGGTACGCTGAATCTTGGCCAAGCTGCCCAGCGTCAACTCGTGGGCCACTTCGGCATCCAGGCCGAATAAGAAGGGTCGTGCCAGACCGTAAGGTAAAAGCATAGGGCAGTGGGTGGGCGTGAGGGCGGGATTAGCAAGTATGCTTGAAACCAAGCGGACCCAGCGCGAGACCAGTGCGCCGCGCCCATGCATTTTTCAACACGGATTTACTTTTATGCCCGACTTCACTCAGGACGAGCTCAAAGCGCAGGTAGCGCAAGCGGCTTTGCGATACCTCGTTCCCGGGGAGATGGTCGGGGTGGGCAGTGGTTCCACCGTGAATTTATTTATCGACGCTTTGGCAGCTGGCGCGCCGCGCATCAAGGCAGCTGTCTCCAGCTCAAGAGCGTCTACCGATCGTTTGCTGCGCTTGGGCATCCCGGTGGTCGATGCCAATGAAGTCACAAGTTTGCCGCTGTATGTGGACGGTGCCGATGAAATTGACGCGCAGGGCTGCATGGTCAAGGGCGGCGGCGCGGCGCTCACGCGCGAGAAGATTGTGGCGGCGCTGGCGCAGCGCTTTGTCTGCATTGCCGATGCTTCCAAACAGGTGGCGGTGCTGGGCCGCTTTCCAGTGCCAGTGGAGGTGATCCCGGCTGCTGTACAGCACCTCTTGCGGCAATTTGCGGCTCTGGGTGGCACCGGCACGCTGCGCCTGAAAGAAGGGCAACCACTGGTGACTGACAACGGCCAGTACATCATCGACGTGAGTGGCTTGCACATCACGCAGCCACTGGCCTTTGAAACGCAAGTCAATCAATGGCCTGGTGTGGTGACGGTGGGCGTTTTTGCTCAGCAGAGAGCGCATGTCTGCCTGCTGGCGACCCAGTCAGGCGTGCAAACACTGAACTTCTAAAACCGGATGCCCGCGGGGTTGCTGGTGTTCTGGGGTGGCGCTGGGGGTGGCGGCGCAGTGGTGCGCCGGGCATTGCTTTCGCCGCCGTCACCCGCAGCTCTGGCGCTGCCGTCGGCCGCGGGCTCTGGCGCGCGTTGTATGGCAACTAGCGGGGTGGCTGCGGTGTTGCGGTAGCTGGGCGGCAGCGCGGAAGTTTTGGGGTAGCCCGCCGCATCGAGGTACTGCGTCCATTCGGCGTCCAGATACCCTTTCAATTGCTGGCTGCCAATGCTTGCTGCTGGCAGGGTACTGTCACCAAACAAGCGCTGCAGCGCGGCGATGTCTTCGTTGGTGCTCACGGTTTTTTCAGTGATCGGGATGCCCCGGCCTGTGAGGAAACTGCGCGCGGAATCACAAGGGGCGCAATTGGCAGCGGTATAGAGCGTTACCGGATAGCGTGCGGCAACCTGACGCAACTCAAAAGGCAGGTTGCCTGCTGCGCCTGCCGATGCTGCGCTGGACTTGCCCGAGGTGGCGTTGACATCGGCTGATGCCTTGTCGGTGTAAGTGACTTTGCCGTCAGGGCCGACGCTGCGGTAGATGGTTTGAGCAAGACCCGTGCCTTGCCCGGCAAGCAAAGCCACTGCGGCCAGGGGTACCAAGCTATGGCGGATCAAATCGAAGCGCTTTTTTGACATGCAGTTCTCCGGTAGCCTCAAGGGCGATAGGCATTCGGTTGACAGTGGGATTATGAAGCAGCCGGGGTCATCCCTTGGTGCCTAAGCAAGGCATCCATGGTCGGCTCGCGGCCACGAAAAGCCTTGAAAGACTCAAGCGCTGGCCGACTGCCGCCCGCTTCCAAAATAGCATGGCGGTATTTTCTGCCAGTTTCTACATTGGCGGCACCGTCAGCACCGGCAGTTTCCTCAAAGGCCGCATAGGCATCTGCAGACAGCACCTCGGCCCATTTGTAGCTGTAGTAGCCGGCGGCATAGCCACCGGCAAAAATATGACTGAATGTGTGCGCAGTGCGGTTCCATTCGGGCGGCTGAATCAGTGCCACTTCGTCGCGCACCTGCTGGTGAATCAGCTTAAAGGGCGTGGCAGCGTCAGTTTGCATGTGCAGCAGCATGTCCAGCAGCGAGAATTCAATTTGGCGCAAGGTTTGCAGGCCACTCTGAAAATTCTTGGCGGCCAACATTTTCTCCCACAAGGCGCGCGGCAATGGCGCGCCCGTGTCGACATGGGCCGTCATGTGCTTGATGACGTCCCATTCCCAGCAAAAGTTTTCCATGAACTGGCTGGGCAATTCCACGGCGTCCCATTCCACGCCGTTGATGCCTGAGACCTCGCGCTCGCTCACTTGGGTCAGCATATGGTGCAGGCCGTGGCCGAATTCGTGGAACAAGGTGATGACGTCGTCGTGCGTGAGCAGGGCGGGTTTGGCAATGCCGTCCACGTTGGCGCCCTCGGCGAAGTTGCAAACCAAGTGCGCCACAGGGGTCTGCAATGCGCCCGTATCGGGCCGCAGCCAACGCTGCTTGACCTCGTTCATCCAGGCACCGCCGCGCTTGCCATTGCGGGCGGGCTGGTCGAGGTAGAAACGGCCAATCAACTCGCCTTTGCGCTCCAGCCGGTAGAACTGCACGCTGGCATGCCAAGTGGGTGCCGTGTCGGGACGAATTTCAACTTCAAACAATGTTTCAATGATTTTGAACAAACCCGCCAGCACTTTCGGCGCGGTGAAATACAGCTTGACCTCTTGTTCGCTGAAAGCGTAGCGCGCTTCCTTGAGTTTTTCGGCAATGTAGGGCCAGTCCCAAGCCTGGGGTTCGCGCAGATCCAAATGATCGGCGGCGAATTGGCGCATTTCGGTCAGGTCTTGCTCGGCAAAAGGCCGGGCGCGTGCGGCCAAGTCGCGCAGGAAGGTCACCACTTCGCCCGCTGAACCGGCCATTTTGGGAGCCAATGAGACTTCGGCAAAATTCGGGTAGCCCAGCAGCTGGGCTTCTTCCAGGCGCAGCGCCAGGATTTCGTTGATCAAGGTGGTGTTGTCGAGCGCGCGCTCAGCCTCGGTTGATGCCATGTCAGAGGCGCGTGTCGTGTAGGCGCGGTAGAGGGTCTGGCGCAATGCGCTGGACGTGGCGGTCTGCATCACCGGCAGGTAACAAGGCATTTTCAGCGTCAGCAGGTAGCGGCGAGCGGCATCAGCGCCGCCAATGGCTGCAGTCACGCTGCCAGGGTTTTTTGCTGCGTAGGCACTGGCCGCAGCCTGTGCGGCCTGCACAACGTCAGCAGGCACCCCGGCAAGCTCTTCCAGGGTCGCAAAGTAGGTATAGCGGTCGGTGGCATCCAGGGTGTTTTCGCTGAACTTTTGCGACAACTCGGCCTGCCGCTCCTGGATGGCCGCGAAGCGGGTCCTGTCCAGGCCAGTAAACTCGGCACCGCTTAAAACAAAGTCGCGAATGGAGTTTTGAAGTGCTTGGCGTTGCTCCGTATTCAATGCAGAAGGATCAATCGCCTTGTACTTGGCATAAAGCCGCTCGTCGGCTCCGAGTCGGGTCCAAAATGCCGTGATGGCCGGCAGCGAGGCGTTGTAGGCGCTGCGCAGGTCTGCGGTGTCCGCGACGGCGTTCAGGTGGCCTACTGTGCCCCAGGCGCGGCCCAGGCGGTCAATCGAGGTGCCCAGAACTTTGGCGATTTCGTTCCAGTCGGCAGGGAAATCAGGTTCTGTCACGTGGTCCAGCGCAGCGCTGGCTTGCTGTAGCAAGCTTTCTACGGCAGGCGCAACATGCTCCGGTGCAATTTGATCAAACAGGGGCAGGTCAGTCGCGGCCAAGAGAGGGTTGAGTGTCATAAACCTTAACTTGCGTTGCGATGTTGAAGTTTCAAGGGGAATGGGGCTGCTCACGCGCAGCGTGTTCGCAGGCTTGCAGGGTATTGGTCAAAAGCATTGTGATGGTCATTGGCCCAACCCCACCGGGTACGGGGGTGATCCAGCCGGCCACTTCGCTGACACCGGCAAAATCCACATCACCACACAGCTTGCCCTGGGCATTGCGGTTCATGCCCACATCAATGACAACAGCACCGGGTTTGACCATGTCTGCCGTGAGCAGATTTTCTTTGCCGACCGCAGCCACCACCACATCGCCCTGAGACGTCATCGCTGCCAAATTCGGCGTGGCACTGTGACACACCGTGACCGTTGCGCTTTGCGCAAGCAGCATCAGCGCCAGCGGTTTACCCACAATGTTGCTGCGGCCAATGACTACCGCGTGTTTGCCGCGCAGGGGGTAGGCGATGGACTCAAGCATTTTCATGCAGCCGTAAGGTGTGCAAGGCCAAAACCCCGGGCTTCCGGTCATGAGGGCGCCGGCGCTGGCCACGTGAAAACCGTCCACGTCTTTGGCGGGAGAGATGGCTTCAATCACTTTGTGTGCATCCATGTGCGGCGGCAGCGGCAACTGGACCAAAATGCCGTGAATATGGGGAGCTTGATTGAGCGCGTGGATTCTTGCCAGCAAATCGGCCTCGGCCATGCTGGCGGGGTACTGCTCCAAATCGGAATGCAAGCCGCAGTCGTTGCAGGCTTTGACTTTATTGCGGACATAAACTTGGCTGGCCGGGTTGTCGCCGACCAAGATGACGGCCAAGCCCGGCACATGACCCTTGATCTTCAAATTTGCAGCACGCAGTGCGACATCGCCGCGCAATTGCTGCGACAGGGCTAGGCCATCAATGATCTGGGCAGTCATTCTGAACGCTCTGACAAAACAAGCCTGGCGATTGCGGTGGCGCTATGCTGCAGTTGGGAGCGACGGCAGGGCTGCAACTCAGGCTTTGGGAACGTTTTGGCCCAAGGCAGTTTTGAGCAAATCCGCGACCGTGTTGGCGTTGAGTTTTTCCATGATGTTGGCGCGGTGCGCCTCCACGGTTTTTATGCTGATACCCAGGTCATCGGCAATTTGCTTGTTCAACCTGCCCGCCACGATGCGTTCCAGAACCTGCGCCTCGCGCGAGGTCAGTTTCGACATCAAGGCGTCACGGCTGGCCGCTTGCTGGTACTCGGCAAAAGTGGCTTTGGCGGTCTCCAGCATGCGCTCGACCAAATTCACCAGGTCTTCTTCCTTGAACGGCTTCTGGATGAAATCCATTGCGCCTTTTTTCATGGTGTTCACTGCCATGGGCACGTCGCCGTGGCCGGTGATGAAGACAATGGGCAGGGGGGAATGGCGCTCGACCAGGCGGTCTTGCAATTCGAGACCCGTCATGCCGCCCATGCGGATATCTACGATCAGGCAAGCCACTTCGCGCGGGTCATAGCGGCTTAAAAACGACTCGGCTGAATCAAAACAGCGCACCCGGTAGTCTTTGCCCTCCAGCAACCATTGCAACGAATCGCGCACGGCTTCGTCGTCGTCAACAACGTATACCGTGCCTTTTTTGGGAATCAAACTCATGATGTAGCCTTGGGAAAAGGGGTCGATGCTTGCGCGTTGGCGGCAGCGGGTACTGGGGGTGCGGGCAGGGTGTTCGCAGCGTGAATATGCGGTATCCAGAAGCTAAAGCAGCAACCCACCACCTCATCCCCATTGTAAATGTTGTCGGCCTGCATCCTTCCCTGATGCGACTCCACAATGCTGCGGCACAGACTGAGGCCGATGCCCATGCCTTCGGCTTTGGTCGAAAAAAACGCTTCGTACAGGCGCTGCATCACCTCAGGTGCCAAGCCTTTGCCGGTGTCCGAGACCGAGAATTCCACGCCCGACTGGTCACCCACCATTTTGGGCAGTACGCGCAATTCGACGCTGCGGTTGGCACTGGCCCGGTTGGCCAGACCGATCGACTCTGCCGCATTTTTCAGCAGATTCACCAGCACTTGCTCAATCAGTATGGGGTCCACCAGTAAGTCTGGCAGGCGTGCTGCCACATAGGGTTTGAGCCGCACATTGCGGCGCTTGAGTTCAATGCCTGCCAGCTCAACGGCTTCGCTCACCATGACCGACACCTTGGACAGGCTGCGGTTGGGCTCGCTGCGTTTTACAAAACTGCGAATGCGCTGAATGATTTGACCCGCGCGCTGGGCCTGGTGCGCGGTTTTCTCCAGCGCCGCAAGCAAATCATCTTCACGAATTTGCTTGCTCTTGATGCGCGAGACCATGCCGTTGCAGTAGTTGTTGATGGCCGTGAGCGGTTGGTTGAGTTCGTGTGCCACGCTGGATGCCATCTCGCCCATGGTGATCAAGCGGCTGGCGGTCTGCGAGCGCTCTTCTTGCGCGGCGGCTTGCGCTTCGGCGTGACGCCGAGGGGTGATGTCGGTGGCAATCACCATCTGCGCTAATCGGCCATCGACCCAGGTCAGGTAGCGTGAGCGGACTTCCAGCCATTTGCCCAACTCCGGCAGATAAATCTCGGCGTTTTCGGACACCGCCGCCGTGAGCGTACCAGTGGGCAGACCGGCGTAGGCATCGACATCGTCGAGTCCTTCATCATGGCTGACCTGGGAAGGCACGCCGGCTTGCGCAACCAGTTGCAGGTGGCCCACCGAATTGCCTTCAAACCACAGGCGGTACATTTTGTTGGCAAACAGCAGTTCTTCACTGCCCAGTGGCGCTACTGAAACAGAAGCATCGAGGGCTTCCAATACCGTGGTGAAGCGTTGAAAAGACTCTGATAATTGCTGCCGGACGCGGTTGGGCTCGGTGATGTCGGTCATCGATGCCATCCAGCCAGTTTGCCGGCCGCGTGCGTCAATCAGCGGTGACATATACATACGGGCGTCAAAGTGCGTGCCGTCACTGCGCTTGACATGCATTTGAAACCCCGAAGCCTTAACGAGGCCATGCAGTTCCTCGTTAAGGCGGGCGGTGAGCTGCTCATGGTCAGCGTCGGGCCAATATGGGAAGGGCGCAGTGCAGCCCACCAACTCGGATTCGCTCCAGCCGGTCATCTGGCAGAAGGCGGCATTGACATAGGTGATGCGGCCTTGCAGGTCTAGCGCACGCATGCCAGTGGGCATCGAATTTTCCATGGCGCGGCGGAAGTTGGTCTCCCTGACCAAGTCCCGCTGAGCCTGCAAGCGGCGCCCGGTATGACGCCAAGTGCCGATCAGCATCCATACGGTGAGCGCGCTCAAAGCGCCAACCAGCCAAAAAAGGCCGCTGCCGACCAGGCCCAGCGAGGCGCGGTAGCCCTGTGCGCGAATCAGCAAACCATTGCCAACAGGGGATACCGGTACCTCATACGCTGTGGTCTGGTCGGTCCAAGACCACAGCGAATTGCTGCTTCGCGCAGGCGCAGAATTTCCGGCCAGCACCGTGCTGTTGCTGTCCAAGAGTGCCACCGCATATTTGGCCGAAATCTCTGGCGGCACGCCATAGCGAAGCAGCCCGTCGATGGAGTATTCGCCCAGCAGGACACCCGCAAAGCGCCCACGCTCGGCCAATGGAACATGAAGTTGCAGCGAAGGTGCGCCACTACCTTTGCCGTTTGAAGCCGGTTGGGCATAGACAGGTTGCATCAGGTCGCGCGCCAGGCTGAAGGCGCTCTCGGTTTCACCCACCGCGAGGGTTTGGCCCGGCGTGCGCTGCATTTCGGTGCTGATGCTGGCAGCGTCGTGGCTTGCAACAATCAAGCGCCGTTCGTCGATCCAGGTGATCCCTTGCAATTCCGGGTATTGGCTGATGAGCGATTCAGAGCGCACGGCGAAGTCTTCATTCTGGATTTCACCATTTGACACGTCGCGCGCCAGCCGCATCAATTGCTCTTGCCGCTCCAGCAGGCGCAGTCGTACGCGTTGTTGGGTGTACTCCACGTCACGGCGTATGGCTTCCTGCTCACGCTCGGTTTCCTCGGCACGCAGGTACCAGAAGGCCGACGCGATCGCCGCCATAAACAGCAGTACGGAGGCCAGTGGTGCAATGAAAGCAAAGCGGTCTTGTCTGCTCGGGGACAGGCGTGTCCACCAGCGGCGCCAGCCAAGCTGTTGATACCTTGTTGGGGCCATCTCCTGAAGTTGCGAATCAAATGGGGACATGTTTCAAGTGTAGGAGCGAACGCCCATAAGGCGACATATCTGACCCATTCGCTGGGTAGAGCAATAACGCGACCAGGTGCTCAAAATTTCATATAAAGAAATTGCCAGTCGTTATTTGAAATTTTGAGAATAATCGTGCAAAATTATGCCAATCCTCAGCACAATGAAACAAACACAGGAGACAAGCATGTCAGCACAACCCGGCCAAGATTTTCGCGCCGCAGCCAACGACATGGGCGATAAAGACCCACGGGAAACCCGCGAATGGACCGACGCACTGTCGGCTGTGATCGCTGCCGAAGGCCCAGAGCGTGCCCATTTTCTACTGGAGCAACTGCTCGAGCACGCACGCCAGCACAGCATAGACATGCCCTTCTCGGCCACCACGGGCTACGTCAATACGCTCGAGCCCGAGCAAGAGGAGCGCTGCCCCGGTAATCTGGAAATCGAAGAGCGCCTGCGTGCCTACATGCGCTGGAACGCGATGGCGATGGTCGTCAAAGCCAACCGTCATAACCCTGCCGATGGCGGTGATCTGGGCGGGCATATCGGCTCGTTTGCCTCGCTGGCCAATATGTTCGGCGCGGGATTCAACCACTTCTGGCATGCCGAAAGCGAAAACCATGGCGGTGATTGCCTGTACATACAGGGCCATGTGTCGCCCGGTGTTTATGCCCGTGCCTACCTGGAAGGGCGGCTAACTGAAGAGCAATTGCTGAATTTCCGCCAGGAAGTCGATGGCAAAGGCCTCTCAAGCTACCCGCACCCCAAGCTGATGCCGAATTTTTGGCAGTTCCCCACCGTCTCGATGGGCTTGGGCCCGCTGATGGCGATTTACCAGGCACGTTTTCTCAAATACCTGCACGCGCGCGGCATTGCCAACACCGAAAACCGCAAAGTCTGGGTGTTTTGTGGTGACGGCGAGATGGACGAGGTGGAGTCGCTGGGTGCCATAGGTCTGGCCGCCCGCGAAAAGCTCGACAACCTGATTTTCGTCATCAACTGCAACTTGCAGCGCCTCGACGGACCGGTGCGCGGCAACGGCAAGATCGTGCAAGAACTCGAAGGCGAGTTCCGCGGGGCCGGCTGGAATGTGGTCAAGCTGCTGTGGGGCAGCAACTGGGACCCGCTCCTGGCACGCGATCATGACGGCGCGTTGAAAAACCTGATGATGAACACCAATGACGGTGACTACCAGGCCATGAAGGCCAATGACGGTGCCTACGTACGCAAGAACTTCTTTGGCCGCGACCCGCGCACCGCCGCCATGGTCGCCAAGATGAGCGATGACGACATCTGGAACCTCAAACGCGGCGGGCACGACGCGCAAAAGGTCTATGCCGCCTACCACCACGCGGTAAATCACAAAGGCCAACCGACCGTGTTGCTGATCAAAACCGTGAAAGGTTTTGGCATGGGCAAGATTGGCGAGGGCAAAAACACCGTTCACCAGACCAAGAAGCTGACTGACGAAGACATCAAAATCTTCCGGGACCGCTTCAATATTCCCATCCCCGACAGTGAATTGTCCAAGCTGCCGTTCTACAAACCGGCTGATGACACCCCCGAAATGCAGTACCTGCACGAGCGCCGTAAGGCCCTCGGCGGCTACCTCCCGCACCGCCGCACCCAAGCTGATGAGCAGTTCACCGTACCTGCGCTGGATGTCTTTAAAGCCGTGCTGGAGCCCACCGCCGACGGCCGCGAAATCTCCACCACCCAGGCCTACGTGCGCTTTCTCACGCAGCTCTTGCGCGACCAGGCGCTCGGCCCGCGCGTGGTGCCGATTCTGGTCGACGAAGCGCGCACCTTTGGCATGGAAGGGCTGTTCCGCCAAGTCGGCATCTACAACCCGGCGGGTCAGCAGTACACCCCGGTCGATAAAGACCAGGTCATGTACTACAAAGAAGACGTGAAAGGCCAGATCCTGCAAGAAGGCATCAACGAAGCCGGCGGCATGAGCAGCTGGATTGCGGCGGCCACCAGCTACAGCACGAGCAACCGCATCATGGTGCCGTTCTACGTCTACTACTCCATGTTTGGTTTCCAGCGCATTGGCGACCTGGCCTGGGCGGCCGGCGACATGCAGGCACGCGGCTTTTTGCTCGGCGGCACCTCGGGCCGCACTACGCTCAATGGCGAAGGCTTGCAGCACGAAGACGGCCACAGCCACATCCTGGCCGGCACGATACCCAACTGCATTTCATACGATCCAACCTTTGCGCACGAAGTCGGCGTCATCCTGCACCACGGGTTGAAGCGCATGGTAGAAAAGCAAGACAACGTGTTTTACTACCTCACCTTGCTCAATGAAAACTACGCCATGCCGGGCCTGACGCCTGGCACCGAAGAGCACATCATCAAAGGCATGTATTTGTGCAAGCCCACACCGGTCACCAAAGAAGCCAAGCCGCGTGTGCAACTGCTGGGCAGCGGCACCATCCTGCGCGAGGCCATAGCCGCGCAGGAATTGCTGGCCAAAGATTGGGGCGTGGCCGCCGATGTCTGGAGCTGCCCCAGCTTCAACGAACTCACGCGTGACGGCCAGGCGGCTGAGCGCTGGAATCTGCTGCACCCCACGGCCGCGCCCAGGGTTTCGTTTGTGGCGCAGCAGCTGGAGAATTTTCCCGGCCCGGTGGTCGCCTCCACCGACTACATGAAAGCCTACGCCGAGCAGATTCGCCCCTATGTACAGGGCGGCGCCAAGGGCGGCCGAATCTACAAGGTGCTGGGCACCGACGGCTTTGGCCGCAGCGACTTCCGCGGCAAGCTGCGCGAGCATTTTGAGGTGAACCGCCATTACATCGTGCTGGCGGCGCTCAAGGCACTCAGCGAAGACGGCGCGCTGCCGGTGGCCAAGGTGGCCGAGGCGATTGAAAAATACGCCATCCAGGCCGACAAGATCAACCCACTGCACGCCTGATAACGGAGACCCACATGGCATTGATCGAAGTCAAAGTCCCCGACATCGGGGATTTCAAGGACGTGGCGGTGATTGAAGTGCTGGTCAAGCCCGGCGACACACTCAAGCTGGAGCAGTCACTCATTACGGTGGAGTCCGACAAAGCGGCCATGGAGATTCCTTCTTCGGTGGCCGGCGTTATCAGGGAACTCAAAATCAAGGTGGGCGACAAGGTCAACATTGGCGACTTGCTGGCCTTGGTCGAAGCCTCGGCAAGCCCGGCAGCGGCCGCAGCGGCACCGCCTGCTGTGGCGGCTGCTTCCGCACCTGCGGCAGCGGACACCACGGCTGCGGCGTCGCCTGCTTCAGCACACGTGCCTGCAGCGGCAGTGGCAACACAAGCTGCTGCCTCCGCGCTTGCAGCGCCAGCGGCAGCGCCCGCAGCGCTGCCAGCAGGCAGCTTGCCACACGCCTCGCCCTCGGTGCGCAAATTCGCCCGCGAGCTCGGCGTGCCCCTGGCCGAAGTCAAAGGCTCGGGTGCCAAAGGCCGTATCACGCAGGAAGACATTCAAAACTTCACCCAATCGGTGATGGCGGGCAGCCAGCAAACGCAAGCGATTGCCGCTGCCAGCAAAGGTGCGCCCGCCAGCAGCGCCGCAGACGGTGCGGCCCTGGGCCTGCTGCCCTGGCCCAAGGTGGACTTTGCCAAGTTCGGCGCGGTCGAGCGGGTGGACCGCAGCCGCATCAAGAAAATCAGCGCCGCCAATCTGCACCGCAACTGGGTCATGATCCCGCATGTCACCAACCATGATGACGCCGACATCACGGAGCTCGAAGCGCTGCGCGTGCAGCTCAACAAAGAGTACGAAAAGGCCGGCGTCAAGTTCACCCTGCTGGCGTTTTTGATCAAAGCCTGCGTGGCCGCACTGAAGAAATTCCCCGAGTTCAATGCCTCGCTCGACGGCGAGCAACTGGTGCTGAAGAAATACTTCCACATCGGCTTTGCCGCCGACACACCCAATGGCCTGATGGTCCCGGTGCTGCGCGACGCTGACCAAAAAGGCATTGTGCAAATCGCCAAGGAAATGGGCGAGCTGGCCGGCAAGGCGCGCGACGGCAAGCTGACTGCGGCCGAGATGACCGGCGGCTGCTTTTCCATCTCCTCGCTCGGCGGTATTGGTGGCACCTATTTTTCGCCGATCATCAACGCGCCGGAGGTGGCGATTCTCGGCGTGTGCAAGGGCGCGACCAAGCCGGTCTGGGACGGCACCCAATTTGCGCCGCGCCTGATTTTGCCGCTCAGCCTGAGCTATGACCACCGCGTGATTGACGGTGCCAGCGCCGCCCGTTTCAACACCTATTTGGCGCAGGTGCTGGCGGACATGCGCCGCGTGCTGCTATGACCGGCTGGGGCTGCGAGCCATGACCACTGTCGTCGTGGTGAAAAAAGCCGGGCAAGTCGCCATTGCCGCCGACACGCTGGTGACGTTTGGCGACACGCGCTTGTCGCACCGCTTTGAAGCCAACGCCAAAATCATTCCTGTGCAGGCCGTGGGCGGCCCCAGCTACATCGGCATGGCCGGCACCGTGGCGCACTTCCCGGCGCTGCGCAAGGCGCTGGCCACGCTGCCGCCAGACACACTCAAGCTGCACAGCAAAGAAGAAGTGTTTGACACGTTTTTGAAGCTGCACCCCTTGCTCAAGGAGCAGCTTTTCCTGCAAACCAAAGAAGAAGACAACGACCCCTACGAATCCAGCCAGTTCAGCACCGTGATAGCCAACGCCAGCGGCATCTACGGCCTCTACAGCTACCGCGAGGTGTTTGAATTCAAGGAATTCTGGGGCATTGGCTCGGGCCGCAGCTTTGCGCTGGGCGCGATGCACGCGGTGTATGCCAGGGCCAAAACCGCCCGCGAGGTCGCCGAGCTTGGTCTGCAAGCTGGCTGCGAGTTTGACCGTAACTCGGCGGGGCCCCTGGACGTATTCACCCTCAAACTCAAAGCCTGAAGAAAGCACGCCATGCGCCTGATTGAAATCCAAGTGCCCGACATTGGCGACTTCGCCGAAGTGGCGGTGATTGAGCTGCTGGTCCAGCCTGGCGACACCATCCAGGCTGAGCAAAGCCTGGTGACGGTCGAGTCGGACAAAGCGTCAATGGAGATTCCGTCGAGCCATGCGGGCGTGGTCAAGACGCTGCACGTCAAGCTGGGCGACAAGATCAGCAAGGGCTCGGCGCTGCTGTTGCTGGAGGCGGCCGAAACGGCCCCAAATGGCTCAAAAACTGATAATTTAGAGTCAAATCAGCCTGTAGCCAAGGTAAATAATGCCGGTGCTGCTACTGATAATGTAGTAAGCCAAATGCCTCCAGCGGCCCAGTCCAACGCGCCCGTCGCGCCCGCCCTGGCGGCCGCAGACGCCGACTGTGACCTGCTGGTGCTGGGCGCAGGCCCGGGTGGCTACAGCGCGGCGTTTCGTGCGGCCGACCTGGGGCTCAAGGTGATTCTGGTCGAGCGTTACGCCGCGTTGGGCGGCGTCTGCCTGAACGTCGGCTGCATCCCCAGCAAAGCGCTGCTGCATGTGGCGGCGGTGATGGACGAAGTCAGCCATTTCGAGGCGCTGGGCATTGCTTACGGCAAGCCCGTGCTCGACATTGACAAGCTGCGTGCGCACAAGTCCAAAGTAGTGGGCAAGCTGACGGGCGGGCTGGCGGCCATGGCCAAGATGCGCAAAGTCACGGTATTGCGCGGCGTCGGTGAATTTGCCGGCACCCACCAGCTGCAAGTACACGAAACCGCAGGTGAAGCCCAAGAAAAAACCGGCAAACAGCAAACTATTCAATTCAAAAACTGCATCATTGCCGCCGGTTCGCAAGCCGTGCGGCTGCCGTTTATGCCAAACGTCCCGCGCGTGGTCGATTCCACCGGCGCGCTCGGCCTGGCCAGCGTGCCCAAGCGCATGTTGATTCTGGGCGGCGGCATTATTGGCCTGGAAATGGGCACCGTCTACAGCACCTTGGGCGCCCGGCTAGACGTGGTGGAAATGCAAAGCGGCCTGATGCAAGGGGCAGACCGCGACTTGGTCAAAGTCTGGCAAAAGCTCAATGCGCCGCGCTTTGACCGCATCATGCTAAACACAAAAACAGTAGCGGCACGCGCCCTTCCAGAGGGCATAGAAGTCACTTTTGAAGGTGAAAATGCGCCGAAAGAACCACAGCTCTACGACCTGGTGCTGCAAGCCGTAGGCCGCACGCCCAATGGCAAAAAGCTGGCTGCGGAGAAAGCAGGTGTCGCCGTGACAGATCGCGGGTTCATTCATGTCGACATTCAAATGCGCACCAACCAACCCCACATCTTCGCCATCGGCGACATCGTCGGCCAGCCCATGCTGGCGCACAAGGCGGTGCATGAGGCGCATGTGGCGGCAGAAGTCATCGCTGGTGAACTGCAAGGCAACAAAGAACTGGCAGCAGCCGCTTTCAACGCCAGAGTCATCCCCAGCGTGGCCTACACCGACCCCGAAATCGCCTGGGTTGGCCTGACCGAAGGCGATGCCAAGGCACAAGGCATCAAAGTCAAAAAAGGCCTGTTCCCCTGGACCGCATCGGGCAGGGCGATTGCCAATGGGCGGGATGAAGGCTTTACCAAGCTGCTGTTTGATGACTCAGACGAAGCGCATGGCCACGGAAAAATCCTGGGCGGCGGCATCGTCGGCACCCATGCGGGCGACATGATCGGCGAAGTGGCGCTGGCGATTGAAATGGGGGCTGATGCGGTGGACATCGGCAAGACAATTCACCCGCATCCCACGCTGGGGGAAAGCATTGGGATGGCGGCTGAGGTGGCGCATGGGAGTTGTACGGATTTGCCGCCGGCGCGGAAGTAGGGCCATT
>JBJXED010000017.1:0-33754 GCA_046155225.1 Burkholderiaceae bacterium | reverse complement strand
CCGCCAGGCCCGAGCCGTTGAGCGTGTGCACCCACTCGTTTTTGCCTTGCGCATTTTTAAAGCGCGCCTGCAAGCGCCGCGCCTGAAACGCCTCGCAGTTGGAGACCGAGCTGATCTCGCGGTAGGTGCCCTGTGCGGGCAGCCAGACTTCGAGGTCATGCGTTCTGGCGGCGCCAAAACCCATGTCGCCGGTGCACAGCAGCACCACGCGGTAGGGCAGGCCGAGCTTTTGCAAAATCGCCTCGGCGTGGCCGGTCATTTGCGCCAGCGCTTCGTCGCTTTGGTCGGGGCGGGTTATTTGCACCATCTCGACCTTGTCAAACTGGTGCTGGCGGATCAGCCCGCGCGTGTCGCGGCCATAGCTGCCGGCCTCGGAGCGAAAGCACGGCGTGTGGGCGGTGAACTTGAGCGGCAGGTCCGCTTCGGCCAGCACCTGGTCACGGACAAAATTGGTCAGCGGGACTTCGCTGGTGGGGATCAAATACAGCGCTTCGCCAGCGCCTTCCTGTCCGCCTTCTTGCCCGCCTTTTTGGGCGGCAAACAAATCCTGCTCGAACTTGGGCAGCTGCCCGGTGCCGCGCAGGCTCTCGGCATTGACGATGTAGGGCACGTAGCACTCGGTGTAGCCATGCTGCTGGGTTTGCACATCGAGCATGAAGGCGGCGAGCGCGCGGTGCAGCCGAGCCGCAGGGCCTTTGAGCACGGCAAAGCGCGCGCCCGAAAGCTTGGCACCCGTGTCAAAGTCAAGCCCCAGCGGCGCGCCAATATCCACATGGTCTTTCGCCGTGAAGCTCAGCGGCGCAGGCACACCGCCCAGGCCCGCCGCCGGGCTCCATTTGCGCAGCTCGACATTGGCCGACTCATCGGCACCCACCGGTACGCTGGCCTGCGGCAGATTGGGCAGCGCCAGCAGCAGTTGGTTCAGCTCGGTCTGCAGCGCGTCCAGCCGCTGCGCCGAGGCGTCCAGCTCGCCTTTTATACCGCCGACCTCCGCCATCACGGCATCGGCCGGCTCGCCTTTGGCTTTAAGCTGCCCCACTTGTTTGGATAGTTGGTTGCGCTGCGCCTGCAGCGCTTCGGTGCGCACCTGGATGGTTTTGCGCTCGGTCTCCAGCGCCGTGAACCGCGGCACGTCCAAAAAAGCTTGCGGCTGGCGGCGCGTGTCCAGGGCGCTGAGCACGCCGCCCAAGTCCTTGCGTAGCAGGGTGATGTCTAACATGGCAAATCAGCGTTCAAAACGGTTTTTTAGTTAAAAAATAAGGTTTTATAGGGTTGTAGCCAGCGTATTACTTGCCGATATTGCTATATTTTAAGTAGCGTTCTTGAGCCTCACACTGTTCACCTCCGAGGGCCCAGCGCATGGGACGCCGGGCTTACTTGCTGGTGTAGAAGCCCGCATGCAAGTCCACTGGCGGGTTGGCGGGCACCTCACTGGCCTGCGCCGGGGCGGGCTGAACCGCACTGCCGCCAGCACCGCTTTCGATCTTCAGGCCCATCGGCAGCGGGAATTTGATGGTCTCGACAATCCCGTCCATCTTGCGCACGGCCACGCCGCCCAGCGCCTTGATGCGCTGCATCACCTCTTGCACCAGCACCTCAGGCGCCGAGGCGCCGGCCGTCAGGCCCACGCTTTGCACGCCGTCAAACCAGTGAGGTTGCAGTTCGGAGGCGTCGTCCACCATGTAGCTGGTGGTGCCGCGCTTTTGCGCGACTTCGCGCAGGCGGTTGCTGTTGGAGCTGGTCGGGCTGCCGACCACGATCAGCAGGTCCACCTGGCTGCTGAGCATTTTCACGGCGTCCTGGCGGTTTTGCGTGGCGTAGCAAATGTCTTGCTGCTTGGGCTCGCGGATGCCGGGAAAGCGCTCCTTGATGGCCGCCGCAATGTCGGCGGCGTCGTCCATGCTGAGCGTGGTCTGCGTCACCACCGCGAGCTTGGCGGTTTGCGCGGGCTGCACCCGGGCCACATCGGCCACGTCTTCGACCAGGTGAATGCCGCCTTCGAGCTGGCCGACGGTACCCTCGACTTCGGGGTGGCCCTTGTGGCCGATCATGATGAATTCAAAGCCTTCTTTGGCGAGTTTTGCGACCTCCACATGCACCTTGGTCACCAGCGGGCAGGTGGCGTCAAAAATCTGAAAACCGCGCTGCTGCGCCTCGCGCTGCACCGCTTTGCTCACGCCGTGGGCCGAAAAAACCAGCACCGAACCTGGCGGCACGTCAGCCAAATCTTCAATAAAGACCGCGCCTTTTTGCTTGAGCGCATCGACCACAAACGTGTTGTGCACGATTTCATGGCGCACGTAAATGGGCGCGCCGAATTTCAGGATCGCGCGCTCGACAATTTCAATCGCGCGGTCCACCCCGGCACAAAAGCCGCGCGGCTCGGCCAACACGATTTCTTGAAGTGTGCTCATGACTTGTTCATCCTCGCTCATAGCACGCCAATCACATGCGCTTCAAAATCCACCGGCTGGCCGGCCAGCGGGTGGTTGAAGTCAAACAAGATGGACTCGCCGTCAGCACCAGTCTTGACCTGCACCACCGCGCCTGCGTACACGCCCTGCCCGGCGGGGCCGGGGAATTGCACCACGTCGCCGGGCTGGTACTCGCCCTCTGAGTCGCCAAATTGGGCCAGCAGGCTGCGCGCGACCCATTGCAGCATGTCCGGGTTATGCGGGCCAAACGCCTGACCTTCGGGCAGCGCCACCTGCACCCGCTCGCCTTCGGCCAGGCCCAGCAAATGCCGCTCCAGCGCGGGCGAGAGCTCGCCGCTGCCCAAGGTGAGCGTGGCGGCTTTTTCAGGAAAGGTATTGATGATGTCGCCGCGCGGGCCGCCCAAGCGGTAGTGCAGCGTCAAAAACGAGTGGGCCTGGACGCGGGCCTTCTCATGCGGGGAAGCAGTGGTCATGGGGGTCACTATAAACTGGCCTGCATTGTAGGAAATCCTGCCCCGAACTCGCCCCTATGGCCTTCAAAGACCTGCCCCCCGACGCGCGCCCGCGCGAGAAGCTGCTCGCTCGCGGGCCGCAGGCGCTGGGCGATGTCGAATTGCTGGCACTCCTGCTGCGCACCGGCCTCGCAGGCAAAACGGTGCTGCAACTGGCGCAGGAGCTGCTGGACAGTTTTGGCGGCATCGCCGGGCTGCTCAACGCCAGTGCTGATGATTTGAAGCGCATCAAGGGCCTGGGCGGACCCGCCAAACGCGCCGAGCTGGTGGCGGTGCTGGAGCTGGCGCGCCGCGCGCTGGCGCAGCAGTTGCAAACCCGCGCCGTGTTCAGCGCGCCCGACGCGCTCAAACACTACCTGCAACTGCACCTGGCAGCTCGCCATTACGAGGTTTTTGCCGTGCTGTTTTTAGATGTGCAAAACCGCCTGATTGCCCTGGAAGAACTGTTTCGCGGCACGCTCACGCAAACCAGCGTCTACCCGCGCGAAGTCGTGCTGCGCGCCCTGCACCACCAGGCCGCAGCGGTGGTACTGGCGCACAACCACCCCAGCGGCAGCGTGCAGCCCAGCCGCGCCGATGAAGCTTTGACGCAGACCCTGAAAGCCGCGCTGGCGCTGGTCGATGTGCGCGTGCTCGATCATGTCATCATCGCGCCGGGGCTGGCGCTGTCGATGGCCGAGCGCGGTTTGATGTAGGCCAGCACTGAACCGGTCTCCGCCATGAAAGCCCGCTCACTGCAAGACCTCAAGGCCATGGGCCAGCGCCTGCTGGCGCAGCAGGCGCTGGCCGAGGCCCAGGCCGCTGCCGCGCTGGCAGCCCAGCGCCAGGCACAGGCCGAGCAGCAGCTGTTCAGCCGCAGTGTCGGCCGGGTCGCGCCGCTGCCCGGCCAGCACCAAACGCCACCGGTGTCGCTGGCGCCCAAGCCGCCCACGCCGATTGCGCGCCAGCACCTGGCCGACGAACAGGCCGCGCTGCACGAGGCACTGAGTGACGCCTTCGACGCCAGCACCCTGCTCGACACCGACGATGCCCTCAGCTTTCGCCGCCCGGGCATTGGCCGCGACGTGACGCACAAGCTGCGCAAAGGTGACTGGGCGATTCAGCGACAACTCGATTTGCACAATCTGCGCACCGAGGAAGCGCGTGAGCAACTGGCCGAATTTATCCGAAGCGCCCAGCGCGACGGCGTGCGCTGCGTGCGCGTGGTGCACGGCAAGGGTTTGGGTTCACCAGGCAAGACGCCGGTGCTCAAAGCCAAGGTGCACAGCTGGCTGATTCAAAAAAAACAGGTGCTGGCGTTTGTGCAGGCCAAGCCTGCCGAAGGCGGGGCCGGGGCGCTGCTGGTGCTGCTGCAACCGGCCAAACGCGCTGGTCTGCCCGCCAGCAAGCCCTGACACGCCGCCGTGCCGTTTTTGACGCCCCATAACGCTTTTTTAATACAATAATGGCTTGTAGCCAGCGTATTTATTGCCGGTAGTGCTACGGTTTTTAGTATCTTGCGGGATGGTTCATTTCAGGCCCAGCGCCAGGCTGTCTGGTTTACTGCGCCGCGCGGCTGTTCTGACTACTGCGCCGCGCGGCGCAGGGTTTCGACCACCGGGCGGCGCAGCACTTCGCGCAGGCCCCACCAGCCTGCCGCCAGCGCGAGCAGCCCGCCGGCCAGCGCGCCCAGCAGCACGACCCAAGGCGTCGGTGCCCAGGTGAACTGGAACACGTAATTGGCCAGCGCCCAGCCCACGGCGCTGGCGACCACGCTGGCCAGCACCCCGGCCAGCACGCCCACACCGATCAGCTCGGCGCGCTGAACCTGGCGCAGCAGGCTGGCGCGGGCACCCACTGCGCGCATGATGGCGTACTCGCGCGCGCGCTCTTCGCGGGTGGCGGTGACGGCGGCAAACAGCACCACCATGCCCGCCGCCAGCGTGAAGGCAAACAAAAACTCCACGGCGGCAATCACCTGGTCGAGCACGCGCTGCACTTGCAAAATTGTGGCGCTGGTGTCGACACTGGTGATATTGGGGAATTGGCGCACCAGCTGGTTGTCAAAGCCCTGCCCCGCCGCCCCGGTGGGCGCGCGGAAGGCGCTGATGTAGGTGATCGGCATCTCAGGCATTTGCGCCAGCGGGTACATGAAGAAAAAGTTCACCCGCAGCGACGCCCAATCGACCTTGCGGATCGACGTGACGCGCGCCTCACTCTGCGCGCCGGCAACATCAAACTTGAGCGTGTCGCCCAGCTTCAAACCGAGGGTTTTGGCGATGCCTTCCTCCATGCTCACCACGCCCTGCGCCTGCGCTTGCCACTCGCCTTCGACCAGGGTGTTGTAGTCGGGCTGCTGCGCACTGTGCGAGAGGTTGAACTCGCGGTCGAGCAGGCGCTTGGCGCGCTCGTCGGGGTAGTTATCGGGGCTCACGGCCTTGCCGTTGACGGCCACCAGCCGGCCGCGAATCATCGGGTACCAGTCAAACTTGTCCACCCCGGCGCTGCGCAGGTTTTGCTTGAACGGCTCGCCTTGCTCGGGCAGCACGTTGATGACAAAGCGGTTCGGCGCGTCGGGCGGCGAAGCCTGGCGCCAACTGGCGATCAAATCGGTGCGCAGCAGCACGAGCAATATAAGCGCCAGCAAGCCGACCGCCAGTGCGCTGACCTGCACCACCGCATAGGCCGGGCGCGCGGTAATCTGGCGCGAAGCCAGCACCAGCCAACGCGGCGCGTGCGCGTCGTTTACGCTGCGGCGCAGCAGCTTCACCGCCAGCCAGCTCAAACCGGCAAACAAAAATACCGCAGCGGCAAAGCCGCCCACGGCGATCAGACCCAGCTTCAAGTCACTGCTGGCGGCGAGCAGCAAGGTGGCAAAACCCAGCATGCCGAGCACCAACACCAGAATGGACGCCGGTTTCAGGCCGCCCAGATCGCGCCGGATCACGCGCAGCGGCGGCACCTGCGCGAGCTGCAACACCGGCGGCAAGCCAAAGGCCAGCAGCAAGGTCAAACCCATGCCAAAACCAAAGCCGACCGGCCACAAGCTCGGCGCGGGCAAGGCCGATTCGACCAAGCCGGCCAGCAAGAACACAAAACCGTAGTGCACGGCATAACCGATGCACAGGCCCAAAACACTCCCCAGCAGGCCGACCAGTACAAATTCAAAGCTGTAGGCCAGCGCAATCGTGCGCTGACGCTGGCCCAGCACGCGCAGCATGGCGCAATCGTCCAAGTGGCTGGCGGCAAAACCGCGCGCCGCCAGCGCCACCGCTACGGCGCTGAGCAGCGCGGCGAGCAGCGCGACCAGGTTCAAAAACTTCTCGGCGCGGTCCAGCGTCTGGCGCATCTCGGGGCGGCCGCTCTCCAGCGACTCGAGCCGCACGCCGCGCAATTTACCGCTTTGGATTTCGCCCTGCGCCCACTGGATGAACTTCGCGACCTGCGGGTCTTCGCCCGCCACTGCCAAGCGGTAGTTCAAGCGGCTGGCGGGCTGGATGAGCTGCGTGGCAGCCACGTCGGCCTGGTTGACCATGACACGCGGCGAAAAGTTGAGAAAGCCGCCGCCCCGGTCCGGCTCGAGCGCAATGACGCGGGCCAGGCGAAATTGGGCGTCGCCCAGCAGCAAGGTGTCGCCCAGTTTCAGCCCCAGCACCTCCAGTAGCGGCGCATCGACCCAGGCTTCGCCGGGGGCCGGAATGTCGCGGGTCGCTTGACCCGGCTCGTCGGCTTGAGATGCCACCTTCAGGCTGCCGCGCAGCGGGTAGCCCGCTTCAACCGCTTTGAAAGCCACCAGTTTGCTGGCACCGCCTTGCGCCTCGGTGGCGCGGCTCATGGTGGGAAAGCCGATCGTGCGGGTGATTTTCAGGCCGAGGGCGTGGGCTTGGTCGATGAAGGCTTGCGGCGTGGCGTTGTCACTGGCAATGATGGCGTCGCCGCCAAGCAGTTGCCGCGCGTCGCGTGCCAAGCCGCCCTTGAGGCGATCGGCAAAAAATCCGACCGCAGTCAATGCCGCCACCGCCAGCGTGACCGATAAAATCAAGAGGCGCAAGTCGCCTGAACGCAGGTCGCGCCAAAGCGAGCGCCAACCCATTTGCAAGAAAGAAGGAGTCATGAATTGAAGGGGTTTGGCAAGCCGTGCATCAGCCTGCCATCCTAACTGCCGCGCAATACACAGTCGTTATCGGTGTCTATGGCAAAACGGCGGTCTTGCTGGCTGCCAGTTCAGGCTGCAGCTTCAGACGATCGGGCGCGCTGTAGCAAAGAAAGCGCTTGTGGGTGGCGCGGCCAATCGCACACAAACCCAGTTGCTGTGCCAACTGGTGCCCCATTTGCGTGATGCCGCTTCGCGAGACCACGACTGCGACACCCATTTGCGCCGATTTGATGACCATTTCGCTGGTCAATCGGCCAGTGGTGTAGAAAACTTTGCCCTCGGACTGCATCACTTCAGCAGCCTGAAGCCACATCCAGCCCGCTATGGTGTCGATGGCATTGTGGCGGCCCACATCCTCCACGAACAGCAGCAACTCCTCCAAGGCAAACAGCGCGCATCCGTGCACGGACCCAGCCGATTTGTAGGTACTCTCCTTGATCCGGATGGCGTTGACAATCCCATACAACTGCCCCTGTGTGAGCGTGGTGGCGGGCAAGCGGATATTGTCAACGCTGGCCATCAAATCACCAAACATGCTGCCCTGGCCGCAGCCCGTGGTCACCACACGTTGCGCGGTACGCTCGGCCAGGCGATCAATGCCGCGGCGGGTTTTGACAGCTGCCACGCCAACGTCCCAATCGACCGTAATGGACTCGATTTCAAACGCGGAATCCACCAGCCGTTGATTGCGCAAATAGCCCAGCACCAGCCACTCGGGATGCGCCCCCAAAGTCATCAGTGTGACCAATTCTTTTTTGTCCACATAAATGGTGAGTGCCCGCTCGGCCGGAATCGAGGTACTGGTGCGCTCACCCAGCTCGTTTATCACGGTGACCTGCGCTGTCAAAGCGGCAAGGGCGTGGGTCAATAGGGGGAGTTGCATGGCATTCAAAGCAGTAGAGGGTGGCGCGACCGGCATGGCGCAGCGGTATAAAAAAAAGGCCGGGGCAAACGCGCCGGCCTTTCCTATGTGTTGCGCTGTGAACGCGAAGACGTAGCTGCTCAGGATTTTTTGGCGGGCACTGCAGGCGCGGTAGCCGGTGCGCCTGGCGCTGAAATGGTGGCAGCGGGTTGCTTACCGCTGGGTGGGCTGGCCGCGATGGAGGCGGGTGAATGGGCACCGGCGGCTTCAATCGGTTTGCCCGCAGTGGCAGCGGCTACAGGTGCGGGCGGAGCAGGCACATAGACAAAAGCGCCTGGATCAATGCAGGCCGGCGTATCTGTTGCAGGCTTGGTTTCTTTGCCGGCAGCCTTAGCGGTCTTGTAGTAATGCTCCGCTGTTTTTTCAACCGATTTGCACAGCTGGAAATTGGCAACTTTGCCGCTGTGCGCAGCTTTGGCTGCTGCCTCGGCCGCTTTGACCTTGGCTTCGTCATTCATGGCCGGGAGTTTGGCAAACGCAGCGGTAGACACCAGCACCGCCAAAATGGAAATCATGGTTTTCATAAGCTTCCTCTAAATTCAGGCTTGTGCAGGCTGGCCCGCAGGAGCATTGAGGGTGCGCTGCGCCGGGATTTTGCCTGCCTTGATGTCGTCGTACCAATATTCGTGGTGCTCTTTGGCCCAGGTTTCATCGACATAACCCGTCTTCATGCCTTGGTAGGCACCTTGCATGCCAATGGTGCCCAAGTAAATATGGCCCATGAACATGGCCATCATGAGTACGGTGGCAACGCCGTGAACCATATTAGCAATCTGCATGGTTTCGCGAACGTACAGCAACCCCGGAATCAACTTGTCCAGGACCAAACCAGAGCCGACCACAATCAAGCCCAAGAGAAACACACCGCCCCAAAAAACCACTTTTTCACCCGCATTGAAACGTCCCGAGGGAACTTCTTTGCCTGACAACAAGCCGCCGCCTTTGAGCAACCAACCCAAGTCGTCTTTGGTGGGCCAGTTGTCCTTGAGGAAGGTGCCAAACACAATGACCAGAGACACCGCAAACAGGGGGCCGACGAAGTTATGCAGATTTTTCAGCGCATAGGTGAGCCAGCCAAACAGCGTACCTCCCATCACAGGAAGCAGGAAGAATTTGCCAAACGCCATCACGATGCCGGAGATCGCCAGCACACAAAAAGCAATCGCGTTGGTCCAGTGCGCCGCGCGTTCGAAGTAAGTGAACCGCTCGATTTTTCTGCCAGTCTCAGCGCCATGCAGCTTCATCTCGCCCTTGGTGAAATAAAACAAGGCGATGGCCAGACCAGCAATCAACATCAGCGCGCCGCCGTAAGGAATGATCAAGTTGTTACGCACCTGACGCCAAGCCTCGCCCGCATTGGTAATGCGTGAGCCAGGATACTGAACGAATCGCTGAATCAGGTTGCCCGCCTCAGGAGCTTGGTCTTTCGGGTAACTGGTGAAGCCATCTGCACCCGCACCGACCTGGCGCCACACTGGCGCGTTGTTACCAGGTTGCACCTCAGCACGCTGGGCGTTGGTCTGGCTGGCGTAATTGGCATCTTTGTCGGCATCGGGTTTGATGTCGAAAATATTGGCGCTTTGTATCCCGCCAGGGCTTGCGGCAGGAGCCTGCTCAGCTTGCGCTGGTTTTGCAGTGGCAGGGTCCACTTGCAATTTGTTTTGCGCCATTGCACCGGTACCCAGCACGAACACCAAGCCCAACGCGGAGAACAAAGTCCGGAACATAAAGTAATACCTTGTTTTGACAGGCGTCAATTGGATTTGCTGTACTCGTTTTGACCGCTTTGGGCGCGCACTTTAAGGTGCTGCTCCCACGCATTTTTATCGCCCGCTTTCCAACCGGGCGAAGCAAACTTGCTTGCGCCAACACCTTGGTAAGCCGAACCATCGGACTTGTTGACGCCAAGTTCCTGGGGCTTGTCGCCGCAGGCAGACAACAGCAACAAGAGCGGCACAGCCCAGCCGATTTTTTTGACCACGGTGATCATGATTTGGCTCCAGCAGGCGCAGCCTGCGCTGACGACTTGGCAGTGCCGTAAGCGGTACCCCAGCCCCAAACCTCAGCGCCTTTGCCGCGCTTCAGAACGCGGTTGCGGAAGATGTCAGCAACCACATCGCCGTCACCGGCGAGCAAGGCTTTGGTGGAGCACATTTCGGCGCAGGCTGGCAATTTGCCTTCGGCAAGGCGGTTGCGGCCATACTTTTCGAATTCAGCCTGGCTGCCGTTGGCTTCGGGGCCGCCCGCACAGAAAGTGCACTTGTCCATCTTGCCGCGCACCCCGAAGGTACCGGCGCTTGGAAATTGCGGTGCACCAAATGGGCAGGCATAGGAGCAGTAGCCGCAGCCAATGCAGACGTCCTTGTCATGCAAGACAACACCCTCGTCTGTGCGGTAAAAGCAATTGACCGGACATACCGCCATGCATGGGGCATCGCTGCAATGCATGCACGCCACCGACACCGACTTCTCGCCTGGCACACCGTCGTTGAGCGTGACGACCCGGCGGCGGTTCACGCCCCAGGGGACTTCATGCTCGTTCTTGCAGGCAGTGACGCAGCCATTGCACTCGATACAACGCTCAGCGTCGCAAACAAATTTCATCCGTGCCATGGTGGTTCTCCTTATGCTTTCTCGACGTTACAAATCGTCGTCTTGGTCTCTTGCATCATCGTCACGCTGTCATAACCGTAGGTGGTCGCTGTATTGATGGCTTCGCCGCGCACCACTGGTGCAGCCCCTGCCGGGTAGTAGGGCAACATATCCACGCCTTGCCAACGACCCGAGAAATGGAAAGGCATGAACACCGTGTCAGCCCCTACGCGCTCAGTCACTTGCGCCTGCACATTCAGGCGCGCCCCGGTTGGGGTGGTCACCCAGACCCGCTCGCCGTTGCGAATGCTGCGGTCGGCGGCTGTTTTCGGATTGATCTCAATGAACATCTCTTGCTGCAATTCGGCCAACCAGGGATTGGAACGGGTTTCTTCACCGCCACCCTCGTACTCGACCAAACGGCCCGAGGTCATGATCAGCGGGTACTTTTCATGCACTTTGTCGGTCAGGTTTTTCTGCTGAATCGATTTGTACAAGGTGGGCATACGCCAGAAGGCTTTTCTGTCATCGTGCGTGGGGTACTTGGCCATCAAATCGGGACGCGTGCCATACAGCGGCTCACGGTGAATCGGCACACCGTCAGGAAAGTTCCACACCACGGCACGTGCTTTGGCATTGCCAAATACATGGCACCCATGATTCTTCATCGTCACGCGAATGATGCCGCCGGAAGAATCGGTTTTCCAGTTCTTCCCTTCGGCAGCGACTTTTTCGGCGTCACTCAACTCTTCCCACCAGCCGAGTTTTTTCAGCAGGATATGGTCAAACTCAGGGTAGCCGGTGGTGATATCGGCACCCATGGAATGGGAACCGTCTTCGGCCAGCAAGCTCTTGCCGTCCTTTTCCACACCGAAGTTGGCGCGGAAGTTACCGCCGCCGTCCATGACGTGCTTGGAGGTGTCGTACAAATTCGGCGAGCCGGGGTGCTTGAGTTCAGGCGTGCCGTAACAAGGCCATGGCAGGCCAAAGTAGTCACCGGTGAAGTCGTAGCCGGTTTCCTTGTCTTTACCGCCTTTGGCTTTGAGCGTTTTCACGTCAAACAAATGCATATTGCGCATGTGCGCTTTCAGCCGTTCGGGACTTTGACCCGTATAGCCGATGGTCCATACCGACTTATTGATTTCACGCAGGATATCTTCTGGCACGGGTTCATCCATGCCCCTGACTTTTTGCATCTTGAAGTTTTTGGACAGCTCTTTGGCAAAACCCAATTTTTCAGCCATCTGATGCATGATCATGTGATCGCTGCGACTCTCCCACAGCGGATCGATGACTTTTTCGCGCCACTGAATCGAGCGGTTCGACGCTGTGGCCGAACCACTCGTTTCAAACTGAGTAGCAGCGGGCAATAGGTAAACCGCTCGATTGGGGTTCTGGTCTTCAGCTTTGCCAGGCATGGCAGCCATCGCGGCTGTGGCTGACGGATACGGGTCAACCACCACCAGCAAGTCCAGCTTGTCCATGGCGCGCTTCATCTCCAGACCGCGCGTCTGCGAGTTGGGCGCATGGCCCCAGAAGAACACGGCGCGCAAATTGGACTCTTGGTCAATCAGCTCGTTTTTCTCGAGTACGCCGTCAATCCAGCGCGACACCGTAATGCCGGACTTGCCCATCATGCCGGGCGCGTACTGCTTTTTCATCCACTCAAAGTCGACACCCCAGACCTTGGCGAAATGCTTGAACGAGCCTTCGGCCAGGCCGTAGTAGCCGGGCAATGAATCAGGATTCGGGCCGACATCGGTAGCGCCTTGCACGTTGTCATGGCCGCGGAAGATGTTGGTGCCGCCGCCTGAGACGCCCACATTGCCCAGCGCCAGTTGCAAGATGCAAGAGGCACGCACGATGGCGTTGCCGGTAGTGTGCTGGGTCTGGCCCATGCACCACACGACTGTCGATGGCCGGTTTTTGGCCATCATTTCGGCGGCTTTGTAGACCTGCGCTTCGGGCACGCCGCAGACTTCTTCCACCTTGTCTGGAGTCCACTTGGCCATGACTTCTTCTTTGATCTTGTCCATGCCGTAGACGCGATCATTGATGTACTGCTTGTCTTCCCAGCCGTTCTTGAAGATGTGATGCAACATGCCAAACAAGAAGGCGATGTCAGAGCCTGAGCGGATACGGATGTAATCGTCGGCCTTGGCTGCCGTGCGGGTGAAGCGCGGATCCACCACGATCATCTTGCAGCCGGTTTCCTTGGCATGCAGCATGTGCAGCAGGCTGACCGGGTGCGCCTCAGCGGCGTTGGAGCCGATGTACATCGCGCACTTGCTGTTTTGCATGTCGTTGTACGAATTGGTCATGGCGCCATAACCCCAGGTATTGGCCACACCCGCCACCGTGGTGGAGTGGCAAATACGCGCTTGGTGGTCGCAGTTATTGCTGCCCCACAGGCTCATCCATTTACGCAGCAAATAGGCTTGTTCGTTGTTGTGTTTGGACGAGCCCACCACATAGACCGAATCGGGGCCACTTTCTTTTTTCAGTGCGAGCATCCGGTCGGTGATTTCCTTGAGCGCCACATCCCAACTGATACGCTCGTATTTGCCGTTAACCAGTTTCATCGGATAGCGCAAGCGGAACTCACCGTGGCCGTGCTCACGCAACGCTGCGCCCTTGGCGCAATGCGCGCCCAAATTGATGGGTGAGTCAAACACGGGTTCCTGACGCACCCAGACGCCATTTTCTACAATAGCATCGACCGCGCAACCCACCGAACAGTGTGTGCAAATGGTGCGCTTGACTTCAATCTTGCCGTCGCCAATAGCCACTTTGCCTTCGGCGGCCTTGGCCTTTTTAACCAGCACCAATTGCGTCGCTGCAATACCGACACCTAAACCCAGGCCGGAGCGGCGCAAGAAAGCGCGGCGATCGACCGTGGGCAAGGCGTTGGACAAACCCCGGCGCAAGCTGTGCACGAAAGGGGAAAGATTGGCTGTAGTGCCATTGGCACTGTGCGCGCCCGATTTTTTTGTGAGCAACATGGAGACTCTCCCGAGGTTGAGAGTTAAACGAGGGTGGTTTTGTAGTACTGCTTGACGTGTTCCGTCACGCTGTAGCCGCCGCCCTTGGCCGGGGCTTTGATGTCGGCTGATGGCGCAGATTCGGTCTGCCGCAGCGCGGGCACCACCGTTACGACGGCGGCTATCGCCCCCAGGGTGCTGGCGCCCGCAAACAGTCTGCGACGCGAGAGCGCTGGGGTTGGCTGGCTATTGAGCTGGCTCATGGTCTGTCTCCAAAGGCGTTCCAAGATAGGAACTGAACTGCATACGTCATGAATATATCCACGTGCACCATCTTGGGCAAGTCAGGGCAAACGAGCACCGAACACGTCAGCTCACCATGCCGCAATTTATGCTGCGCGGAACGGCTCCGTTTGTAAGTTTTTGCTTTGCTATCAGTGCTCAGAGCCAGCCCCAGCCAAACCGACCAGAGACCATTTAATTATTGATAATCAACAACTTAAATTTTGTTGATGAGCCCGGGTTTGCTTGGCGGTAGCTTTAAACAGCGAAAGCTGCAGCGCCGCTTGTAAGCCAAGTGACTGCACTTTAGTGCCCGCAAGCATCAAAAAATAATCTTTCCGCACCTGGCTTAATGCGGCCTATTGCGTGCAAGTCCTAGTGATTTGGTAGGGCGTTGAGGCATAAATCTCGGAACTTGGCGGAGAAGGTGTATGAAGCACAAGGATCAGAAAAGACAAAAGGGTTAATAGTGCGAACTATTAACCCTTGTCATTACTGGTGCGGCTGGCAGGAATTGAACCCACGACCCCTTGGTTCGTAGCCAAGTACTCTATCCAACTGAGCTACAGCCGCGAAGCCGCAAATTATAGGCCATCATGCGGGCTGCGCGATCACCGTGCGCTCTACCGCCCGGTCGTCAGCCAAAACAATCAGCGCAAAAAGCCACTCGTCCAGGCTGCTCGCTTGCGCGGTTTTGCGCGCCAGCAGCGGTGTGGCTTGCGGGTTGATCACCACAAAATCGGCTTCACAGCCCGGCAAGAGGTTGCCCACCACGCCCTGCAAACCCAGTGCCCGTGCCGCGCCTGCGGTATGTTGCCACCAGAGGTGCTGCGGGGTGAGCGACACGCCAGGTTTGGTTTGTCCTTCGCGACCTGCGCAATAGGCGGCCAGCATGGTTTTAAACGGACACAGCGAAGTACCGCCGCCGACATCGCTGGCCAGGCCATAAGCAAACCCTGCGCTGTCGGCAGCGGCATAGTCAAAGAAGCCGCTGCCCAGAAACAAATTGCTGCTGGGGCATACCGCAGCGGCTGTGCCGGTGTCGCGGAGCAGGGCGCGGTCTTGATCATCCAGATGGATGCAATGGGCATATACCGCGCGCGGCCTGAGCAAACCAAACTGTTCGTACACGCTCAGGTAGCTACGCGCCTTTGGATAAAGCTGGCGCACCCAGGCGATTTCAGCGGCGTTTTCAGCCACATGCGATTGAATCCAGACGCTGGGGTATTGGGCCGCCAACTCACCCGCGCCGTCCAACTGCGCTGCGCTGCAACTGGGCACAAAGCGCGGCGTAATGGCGTACCCCAGGCGGTCCACGCCATGCCAGCGCTGGATCAGCGATTCGGTGTCGCGCAAACTTTGCTCGGTCACGTCGCGAACGCCGTCAGGCGAGTTTTGGTCTTGCAACACCTTGCCGGCCATCATGCGCAGCCCCGCCTGCTGGGCCTGCGCCAGCAGCGCATTGACCGACGCAGGGTGCGAACTGGCAAAGGTCAGCGCCGTGGTGACGCCATTGCGCAGCAACTCTGCTATGAAAAAAGTAGCTGTCTGGGCAGCATATTCCTCGGCTACAAAGCGTTTTTCATGCGGAAACGTGTAATTTTCGAGCCAGGGCAGCAAACCGTCGGCTGGCGAGCCGATCACATCCAGTTGCGGGTAGTGGATGTGCATGTCGATAAAACCGGGGGCGATCACACGGCCGGGCAAATGCTCCACCGCCAAGTGGGCATAACGCGGGGCCAGGGTTTGGTAGGTGCCCAGCGCCAGAACCACCTGCCGCCCCTGCAAGTCAGGGCCCACCACCAGCAAGCCGTCTTGCTCAAAAGCAGCCTCCCCTGCAGCCTGCGCAGCGCTGGGTTTGAAATACAGCAAAGATGCGCGGTAAGCTTTCACGGGCTTGCTCCGGGCGAGCGCTCGCGCGCTGGTGAACTCGCCCTTCGCGACTTGAATTCAATAGACCTGCACATGGGAGCGCTACTGAAACGTGGCAAACGTTTCGTCCAGTTTGTCGATAAAGTTTTGCCGCAAACGTACGTCAATAAAGCTGGCCTCAAAGCTGTTTCGCGCCAGCGTGTAGGCATGCTCTGCCGTCAGATTCACTGCCGCAAACGTCTGCGTGAAGTTGTCGTTGATATAGCCGCCAAAGTAAGCCGGGTCGTCTGAATTCACCGTCGCCATCAGTCCCGCGTCCAGCAATTTGCCGAGGTTGTGGCCGCGCAAATCAGGAAACACGCAAAGCTTCTGGTTGGACAGCGGGCACACCGTCAGCGGTATGCGGTCTTTGGCGAGCCGCGCCATCAAAAGGGGGTCCTTGCTGGACTGAACGCCGTGGTCGATCCGCTCGACTTTCAGCACATCAAGCGCGGCCCAGACATACGCGGGCGGGCCTTCTTCTCCGGCATGTGCGACCAGGCGAAAACCCAGCGCACGGCAGTGCGCAAAAACACGCGCAAACTTTTCGGGCGGGTTGCCCAACTCGCCCGAATCGAGGCCGATGCCAACAATCTGGTGCCGAAACGGCAGGGCTTGCTCCAGCGTTTCAAACGCCTCGGCCTCGCTTAAATGCCGCAAGAAGCACAGGATGAGCGACGCACTGATGCCCTGCTGCGCCTGCGCATCGACGCAAGCACGGTGCAGGCCGCCAATCACCACGTCCATCCCCACGCCGCGCGCGGTGTGGGTCTGCGGGTCGAAGAACATTTCGGTGTGGACTACGTTGTCCGCCGCAGCTTTGCTGAGGTAGGCCCGCGCCATGTCATAGAAGTCCTGCTCCTTGCGCAGCACGCTGGCACCGGCGTAGTAAATGTCCAGAAAGCTCTGCAAATGGGTAAAGGCATAGGCACTGCGCAACTCGTCCACATTGCGGTAGGGCAGCACCACCGCATTGCGCTGCGCCAATGCAAAGATCAGTTCGGGCTCGAGCGATCCCTCAATATGCATGTGCAGTTCGGCCTTGGGCATGGCCCGCAGCAAATCGGGCAGGCGCGCTGGCGCAACGGGTTTGATCAATGGCCGCATCAATTGCCCGGTACCTTGCCTTCAACGCCTTTGACATAGCTTTTGAGGCCGCTCAAAAACTTGTCGTCACCCACCGCGTCTTTGGCCAGCAATTCCTTGCCGGTGTTGTCGCTAATCGGCCCCTTCCAGATCACAAAGCTGCCGTCTTTCAACCCGGCTTTGACTTGCTCGACGCGTTTTTTGGTGTCTTCCGGCACGTCCGCCGCTATCGACACCAGGTCAATCGCGCCTTCTTTCACACCCCACCAGGCGCTGCCGCTGGACCACTTGCCTTCGAGTGCGTCCCGAGTAGCCTTGATGTAGTAGGGCCCCCAGTTGATGATGGCCGAGCCCAGGTGCGCTTTCGGGCCGTAGGCCGTCATGTCGGAATCCCAGCCGAAGGCGCGCTTGCCTTTTTCCTGTGCGGTTTTCAGCACGGCAGGCGAGTCGGTGTTTTGAAACAGCACATCCGCGCCGCCGTTGATCAACGCGGTGGCCGCCTCGGTTTCCTTGCCGGGGTTGAACCATTCGTTGACCCAGACCACACGGGTCTTGATGTTGGGGTTGACGCTTTGCGCGCCGAGCGTAAAGCTGTTGATGTTGCGCACGACTTCGGGAATCGGCACCGAGCCCACCACGCCCAATGTGCCTGACTGCGTCATCTTGCCGGCAATCAGGCCCGCCATATAGGCCCCCTCGTAGGTGCGGCTGTCGTAGTTGCGCATATTCGGCGCGGTCTTGAAGCCGGTGGCATGTTCAAACTTCACGCCAGGGTGGTCGGCAGCGACTTTGAGCATCGACTCCATATAGCCATAGGTGGTGCCAAAAATCAGGGTGTTGCCCTCCCGCGTGAGGTCGCGAATGACGCGCTCGGCATCGGCCGACTCGGGCACGCTTTCAACATACTTGGTCACGACCTTGTCGCCAAACTCGGCTTCGATGGCCTTGCGCCCGTTGTCATGCGCAAAAGACCAGCCGCCGTCGCCCACCGGCCCGACGTAGGCAAAAGCAATTTTTAATGCCGCAGGCTTGGCGGGCGCAGCCGCTACGGGCGCAGGCAGGGGGGCAGGGGCCTCAGTCTTGCCGCAACCGGCCAAAGCCGCAGCCGCCAAGGCACTGCAAGCGACCAGCCTGCGCAGCGAACGTGGGTGCAAATCCATCATGAAAACTCCATTCACAAAACAAGTAGGCAAAACAAAAATCAACCCCCCGGATAAAACGGCTTGCCGAGCGAACCCGGCATATTGGCGCGAATCCACTGCGGGTTGCGCGAGATCAGTACCAGCACGGCAATGGTGGCCAGGTAAGGCAGCATGCTGAGGAACTGGCTGGGCACGTCCACCCCCTGGCTTTGCAGGTGAAATTGCAGCATCGTCACGCCGCCAAACAAATACGCCCCCAGCAACACCCGCAGCGGCCGCCAAGTGGCAAACGTGGTCAGCGCCAGTGCAATCCAGCCGCGCCCGGCCACCATGCCCTCGACCCACAGCGGTGTGTACACCGTGGAAATATACGCCCCGGCGAGCCCGCACAGCGCGCCGCCTGCCACCACCGCCGCCAGCCGCAGGCGCCGCACCGGGTAGCCCAGGGCATGGGCCGACTCCGGGTTCTCACCCACGGCACGCAGCACCAGGCCGGCACGGGTACGGTAGAAAAACCAGACCAAAGCCAGTGCCAACAGCACCGCCAAATACACCACCGGGTGGTGCTGGAACAGCGCCGGGCCGAGCAGCGGCAACTCGCTCAAATAAGGTATCGCCAGGCTGCTGCGCTCGGGCAATTTGGCCTGCACATACGCATTGCCGGCAAACGCGGAAAAGCCCGCGCCAAACAAGCTGAGCGCCAGGCCCGTGGCGTACTGGTTGGTGCCCAGCCAGATCACCAGCACGCCGAACAAGGCCGCCAGCGCCGCGCCAGCCGCCATGCCCGCCAGCAAGCCCAAACCGTAACTGCCGGTATGCACCACAGCAGCAAAACCCGCCAGCGCGGCGCACAGCAGCATGCCTTCGGCACCCAGGTTGACGATGCCGACTTTTTCATTGATCAGCAGGCCCAGGCCCGCAATCGCCAGCACCGTACCGGCGCTGAGCATGCTGGCAAACAGCAAGGCATAGGCGTCCATCACGCAGCGACCTCTTGCGCTGGGCGGTTGCTGCGCCATTGCACACGGTAGGTGATCAATGTGTCGGCCGCCAGCAGCGTAAACAGCAGCAGGCCCTGGAACACGCCCGTGAGCGACTTGGGTAGGCCCAGGCGCGACTGCGCCAGCTCGCCGCCGATGTAGAACATGCTCATCAGCAACGCTGACAGCACCATGCCGACCGGGTGCAAGCGCCCGACAAAGGCCACAATGATGGCCGCAAAGCCGTAGCCCGCCGGCACATACGGGGTGAGTTGGCCGAGCGGCCCCGCCACCTCCAGCGCACCCGCCAGCCCGGCCGCGCCGCCCGAGGTGAGCAAGGCCAACCACAGGGCGCGGCGCGGCGAAAACCCTGCGTAGCGCGCCGCCGCCGGGGCCAGGCCGCCAACTTGCAGCGCAAAGCCGGCCCGGGTGCGGAACAAGAATACCCACAAAAGCACCGCCCCCAGCAGCGCCAGCAGCCACCCCAAATGCACCCGCGAGCCCTGTACCAGACGGGGAATTTGCGTCACGGCGTCAAAGTTTCTGGTTTGCGGAAAGTTAAAGCCCGCCGGGTCTTTCCACGGGCCATAGACCAGGTAGCCCAGCACCAGGGTGGCGACATACACCAGCATCAGGCTGACCAGAATTTCGTTGGCATTGAAGCGGTCACGCAGCAGCGCGGTGATGCCGGCCCAGGCCATGCCGCCCAAGGTACCGGCCAGCAAGATGGCCGGCACAATCCAGCCACCGGTGCTTTTATCGGCCAGCAGGGCCACGCCGCCGGCGGCCACAGCGCCCATGACAAATTGCCCCTCGGCGCCAATGTTCCACACATTGGCGCGAAAACACACCGCCAGACCCAGCGCGATCAACAGCAGTGGTGTGGCCTTGACCATCAATTCACCCAGCGCATACGGCGATTTGATGGGCTCCCAGAAAAACACCAGCAGCCCTTTGACCGGGTCTTTGCCCAACGCGGCGAGCAGCAGCGCGCCAATGACAACCGTGATCAGCAACGCCAGCAAGGGCGACGCATAGCGCCAGAGGGCCGAAGGCTGCGGGCGGGCTTCAAAAAAAATCATACGGCCACCACCTGCGCCTGCCGGGCCAAGGGCCGCGCCGGTTGCGCTGCCTGCGGCCACAGCCCGCTCATCCACTGGCCCACCACTTCGGTGGTGGCTTCCTCGCGCGCCAGGCCGGGCGAGAGCTGTCCTTTGGCCATGACGTGGAGGCGGCCGCACAGCGCGAACAACTCTTCCAGTTCCTCGCTGACCAGCAGCACCGCGCAACCCGCGCCGGCCAGGGCCAGCAACTGCGTACGGATTTGCGCTGCCGCGCCGACATCGACACCCCAGGTCGGCTGCGAGACGATCAGCAAGCGCGGCTGGGCCAGGGTCTCACGACCCACAATGAATTTCTGCAAATTGCCGCCTGACAGCGATTGCGCCAGCGCCAGCGGCCCCGCCGCCTTGACCTGAAAGCGCGCAATGATGCCCGCCGCCTGCGCCTGCAGCGCGGCCAGGCTGATCCAGCCGCTGGCTTGCACCGCCTCGCTGCGGGTGAGCAAAAGGTTGTGCGCCAGGCTCAGGCTGGGCACAGCGCCGCGCCCCAAACGCTCCTCGGGCACAAAATTCAGACCCAGTGCGCGGCGCTGCAGCGGACCCGCCCTGCTGACGTCCTGGCCGCAAAGTTCGATACTGCCCGCTGGCGCGCGCGGGTCCTCGCCCGACAGCGCCTGCAGCAGCTCTTTTTGCCCGTTGCCCGAGACCCCGGCGATGCCCACGACCTGGCCCGCGCGCACTTGCAGCGCGATGCCCTGCAAAGCCGTGCCAAAAGGATCTTGCCGCGGCAAGTCCAGTTGCCGCACCTGCAAAACCACCTCACCGGGGCGGGTGCTGCTGCGCACCAGCGCGGGCGGCTCGCTGCCAATCATCAAGCGGCTGAGTGAGGCGTTGGACTCTTCGCGCGGATCGCACACCCCAGTGACACGGCCACCGCGGAGCACCGTGCAGGCGCTGCACAGCGCGCGAATCTCGTGCAGCTTGTGGCTGATGTACAAGATACTGCAACCCTGCGCGGCGAGCTTGCGCAGCGTCAGGAACAGGTTGGCCACCGCCTGCGGCGTCAGCACCGAGGTGGGCTCGTCCAGGATCAGCAGCTTCGGCTGCGTCAGCAGCGCTCGCACGATCTCGACCCGCTGGCGCTCGCCCACACTCAGGCTGTGCACCGGCCGCGCCGGGTCGAGTTGCAGGCCGTATTCCTGGGTGGTCTGCAAAATGCGACGCGAAACTTCGGGCAGGCCCAGGCTTTTGTCCAGCCCAAGCCAGACGTTTTCTGCAACCGACAAGGTTTCAAACAGGCTGAAATGCTGGAACACCATGCTGATGCCCAGGGCGCGCGCCGCTTGCGGGTTGGCGACCTTCACGCGCCTGCCGTCCATGGCGATACGGCCGGCGTCGGGCCGCACCGCGCCGTAGATGATCTTCATCAGCGTCGATTTGCCCGCGCCGTTCTCGCCCAGCACGGCGTGGATTTGACCAGGCAGCACCGCCAGCGAGATGGCGCTGTTGGCGACCACGCCAGGGTAGTGTTTGGTGATGCCCGAGAGCGCCAGCCGGGGCGGGCCTGAAAACGCCGGATTAGCCATGTTGACGCGATTTTTTATATGTTTCCGGCCTGTAGCCAAGGTATTTACTGCCCATAATGCTACTCTTTACGTAGCGCCATGGCGACCGACCTGACGCACTCGCGCAGCCACTTGGCCGCCGCCGAGCTGTGGGTGCGTTCATGCCAGAGCTGGTAGTAGAGCATGCGGGGAAAGTCAATCGGAGGGGGCAATATTCTCAAGGGCAGTTGCGCTGCGAAACGCTCGCAGTACTGCCGCCCGGTGGTCATCACCAGCAAGCTTGATGCCACCATCGAGGGCATCAAGCCGAAATGGGGGCAGCGCACGGTGATATTGCGCTCGAGCCCCAGCGCGTCCAGGTGCGCGTCGATCACGCCCTTGGCACCGGGGTGCAGCGGCGTCGGCGCAATGTGCTCGGCGGCCAGCCAGGACGCCGCGTCCCAGCCGCGCCGCACCGCCGGGTGGCCCTGCGCGACCAGGCAAACCACTTCGTCGCCAAACAAGCGCCCCATGTGCAAGTCACCCGGGGGCTTGGGCCAGTTGCCGACCACCATGTCGATTTGCCCCTGCGCCAGCTGGGCACGGTAATCCGACGCTGCCGACAGCGGGTGAATTTCGATCAGGCAGTGCGGTGCCTCGGCTTTGATTTTGGCCACCAGTTGCGGCAGGAACAAAGGGTCCAGGTAATCGCTCGCCGCCAGCGAAAAGCGGGTGTCTGCCGTCGCCGGGTCAAAGCCGCGGGCATTGCTGAACAGCGTGCCCGCCGCGCGCAGCACGCTGGCGGCCGGCTCGATCATGCGCAGCCCGGCGTCCGTCGGCACCATGCCTGCGCCCGAGCGCACCAGAATCGGGTCCCCGGCGAGCGCCCGCAGCCGCTTGAGCGAGGCGCTCACCGCCGGCTGGTACATGCCCAGGCGCAGGGCGGCGCGCGAAACGCTGCGTTCAGTGAGCACGGTGTGAAGAACCCGAATGAGGTGGACATCAATCTTGTCCAATAGCGCCTGGTCTTTCATAGCCTTTCCCGCATGGGATTGATATGCCGCCCCGTATGATTAAAAGTGCACGCCGCCCTACCCTGCAACCATGTCTGCCGCCTTGCCTGCCGAATTGGCGATCCACCCCCTGCGCTTTGTCCGGCGCGGCCAAGTGGTCTGCCTGAACAATGTAGCACCCAGCCGGACCCTGCTGCAGCTGCTGCGCGAGGACCTCGCCGCCACCGGCACCAAGGAGGGTTGCGGCGAGGGCGACTGCGGTGCCTGCACCGTGGTGCTGGCCGAGGCAGAGGGCGGCGAACTGCGTTTTCGCGCGGTCAACAGTTGCATCCGGCTGGCGCACTCGGTGGCCGGGATGGCGTTGTGGACGGTCGAAGACATCACGGCAGCGGACGGCGGCCTGCACCCGGTGCAGCAGGCGCTGCTGGAATGCCACGCCTCGCAATGCGGTTTTTGCACACCGGGCTTTGTGATGAGTTTGTTTGCGCTCTACCAACAGCAGGCGGGCGCGCCGGTCAGCCGCGAAATGGCGCAGGAAACCCTCTCGGGCAACCTGTGCCGCTGCACCGGCTACCGGCCGATTCTGGACGCCGCGCAGCAGTTGGGCACGCACCCGCCGCAGCGTCTGGACACCGCTGACATACTACAAAAACTAGAGCAACTCCGGCAAGAAACACCTTGGCTAGAGGCTGATTCGGCTTATTTTTTGCCCCAAACACTGCCCGATTTGCTCACCCAGCGTGCCGCATCACCGCAGGCGCAACTGGTCGCCGGTTGCACCGACGTCGGCTTGTGGATCACCAAGGGCCACCAGGAATACGCGCACATCATTGACGTCACCCAGGTGGCGGCCCTGCGCCGCATCGACAGCGACGCGCAGCAACTGGTCATCGGCGCGGCGGTGCCGCTGCACGATGCCTTTGCCGCGCTGGTGGCGCAGTGGCCGCAACTGGCCGCATTTGCCGCCCGCTTTGCCGGGCTGCCGGTGCGCAACTCAGGCACCCTGGGCGGCAATGTGGCCAACGGCTCACCGATTGGCGACTCGATGCCGCTGCTGATTGCACTGCAGGCGCAGGTGGTGCTGGCCAGCGTGCGCGGCAGCCGCACGCTGCCGCTGGAGCGGCTCTACACCGGCTACCGCACGAACGTGATGGCTGCGGACGAAGTGCTGACCCACATCCGCATTCCCCAACCTCCCGCTGCTGGCCCAACACCGTTTTTTCAGGCCTACAAAATCTCCAAACGCTTTGACGACGACATATCCGCCGTCTGCCTGGCTGTTTACCTGGAGGTGAACGCTGGCCGCATTACCCGCGCATCACTGGGGGTCGGCGGGGTGGCCGCCACCCCGGTGCGCGCCTTGCAAACCGAAGCGGCTTTGCAGGGCCGGCCGTGGACGCTGGCCAGCCTGGAGCAGGCCAGCGAGGTTTTGCGCGCGGAGTTTTCCCCCCTTAGCGACCACCGTGCTTCTGCGGCCTACCGCCGCAGCATGCTGGGCAATTTGCTGATGCGGTTCTGGTTGGAATGCGAAGACAGGTCGGCCATGCCTCTGGCGGCATTGACCGGGGACGAAGCCGCATGAGCGCCGCCGGTCAGCCCCACTTTCACGAAAGTGCCCGCGCCCAGGTGCAGGGCGCAGCCCCCTATGTGGACGACATCCCCGAGGTGCGCGGCACGCTGCACGCCGCACCGATTCTGAGCACCTGCGCCCACGGCAAACTGCTGAGGGTGGATACCGCCGCCGCGCTGGCCATGCCCGGCGTGCATGGCGTGGTGCTGGCCAGCGACATCCCCGGCGACCCGATGCTGGGCAGTTTTGCCCGCGATGAGCCGGTGTTTGCGGCGGACCTGGTGCAACACGTCGGCCAGGTGATCGGCCTGGTGGTGGCGGGCAGCGTCATGCAGGCGCGCCGGGCTGCCCGCAAAGTGGTTTGCGAGATTGAACCGCTGCCCGCCATCCTGAGCCTGCCAGCAGCACTGGCCGCGAAAAGCTACGTGCTGCCGCCAGTTTTTGTGCAGCGCGGCGACGCGGCCGCCGCGCTGGCACGCGCGCCGCAGGTGCTGCGCGGCACCCTCGAAGTCGGCGGGCAAGAGCACTTCTACCTCGAAGGCCAGGTGGCCTATGCGCTGCCGCAGGAGCAACAGCAATGGCTGATCTACACCAGCACCCAGCACCCGACCGAGGTGCAGCACTGGGTGGCCCACGCCCTGGGCCTGGAGCAGCACGCGGTGCGGGTCGAATGCAAGCGTATGGGCGGCGGCTTTGGCGGCAAGGAAACGCAGGCCGGGCATGTGGCGGTGTGGGCGGCACTGGCGGCGCACAAATTCAAATGTCCGGTCAAACTGCGGCTGGACCGCGATGACGACTTTTTCATCACCGGTAAACGCCATCCGTTTGCCTACCGCTACGCCGTCGGCTTTGACGGCACCGGCCTGCTGTGCGGCCTGCAGCTGGAGATGGCCGTCAACTGCGGCTTCAGCGCCGACCTGTCGGGCCCGGTCGCTGACCGCGCGGTGTTCCATGTCGACAACGCCTATTTTTTGCAAGACGTGGCGATTGCTTCCTACCGCTGCAAGACCCACCTGCAAAGCAACACCGCCTTTCGCGGCTTCGGCGGGCCGCAAGGCATGATCGTCATCGAAAGCATTCTGGGCGACATCGCGCGGCACCTGGGGCTGGACGCGCTGGACGTGCGCAGGCGCAACCTGTATGGCGGCGCAGGGCGAAACACCACCCACTACGGCATGACGGTTACAGACAATATCTTGCCGGAACTGCTATCGCAACTAGAGCAATCCGCGCAGTATCGACATAGGCAAGCGGCTATTTTGGCTTGGAATTCAAGCCAAAACGTGCTCCAGCGCGGCTTGGCCATCACGCCGGTCAAGTTCGGCATTTCGTTCACCGCCACGCTGTTCAACCAGGCTGGTGCCTTGGTCCATGTGTACCAGGACGGCAGCGTGCAGGTCAACCACGGCGGCACCGAGATGGGCCAGGGCCTGCACACCAAAGTAGCGCAACTGGTGGCCGACGAACTGGGCGTGGCTTTTGCGCAAGTCCGCGTCACCGCCAGCGACACCAGCAAAGTGCCCAACACCTCGGCCACCGCGGCCTCGGCCGGCACCGACTTGAACGGCCGCGCCGCGCAAATCGCGGCGGGCCGGGTGCGCGCGCGGCTGGCGGCGCTGCTGGCAGCACGCGACGGCTGCACGCCCGAGGCGGTGCAATTTGCTGGCGGTCAGGTCACCACACCGCTGGCGCGCCAGCCCTTTGCCGAAGTGGTGCGGCTGGCCTACAGCCAACGCATTCAGCTTTGGAGCGACGGCTTTTATGCCACGCCCAAAATCCACTACGACAAAGCCACGCTGACAGGCCGCCCGTTTTACTACTTCGCCTACGGCGCGGCGTGCACGGAAGTGGCTATCGACACCCTGACCGGCGAAAGCCGGGTACTGAAAGTCGACATCCTGCACGACGTGGGTCACTCGATCAACCCGGCCATCGACATCGGGCAAATTGAAGGCGGCTTTGTCCAGGGCATGGGCTGGCTCACCACCGAGCAACTGGTCTGGAACGGCACCGGCCTGCTCGCCACGCATGCGCCGAGCACCTACAAAATCCCCGCCACCGGCGACATTCCGGCGCATTTCAAGGTGGCGCTGTGGCCCCACGCCAACCCCGAGGCCAATGTGTTTGGCAGCAAAGCCGTGGGCGAACCGCCGCTGATGCTGGCCATCAGTGTCTATGAGGCGCTGCGCGATGCGATCGGGCAGTTCAGGCGCGCGCGCGGTGAGTTCGCGCCCGTCGCGCTGAATGCCCCCGCGACTGCCGAAAATGTCTGGATGGCGCTGCACAAAAGCGTCGCCGCACCGGAGAATTTGGCCAACGGTCCGGTCCTTGTGCAAACCCTTGCAGAAGTCTTTTTACAGCCCCTTGGTTAACCCGTGTTCATACATTTTTGGGACTTAAATTTATGCACCCGGCCAGCCCAGGCACCGACCTCTTGGGCAATAGCCCATAGGCATGTATATTGCGTACGCTCAGTGCTTTGGGTATGTGGTGCGGCGTACAAAGACAAAGCGATTTTTTTCGGTTTACTCACCATGACCTTTTGACTCCACCCAACTTTCACGGGATTTCAATTGCTAGCCTCAACACTCCATCTCTTTCGTCCTCTCGCAGCGGCTCTTGTGGTGAGCTGCGGCAGTCTTTTGTCCGCGGCGGCGCTGGCGCAAGCGCCAGCGCCTGTTTCGCCTGCCGTCAGCAGCGCCGCCCCGGCAGCGGCGCAGGCACCCACTGCGGCGGCAGCGCCCAATTCAGGAGCCAATGGCGCAGCCGCCAAAAAAGCCGGGGATTCACTGGAGAATCCTTATGGCATTGAGGCGCTCTGGAAAGGCTCCGACCTGGTCGCCCGCTTTGTCCTGCTGCTGCTGGCGATCATGAGCATTGGCAGTTGGTACATCATGATTACCAAGCTGCTGGAACAATCCCGCATTGGCAAGCAAGCGGCCACGATGGGCAAAAGCTTCTGGGCGGCGAAATCGGTCCGCGACGGTGCCGGCATGCTGGAAAAAGGCAGCCCTTTCCGCTTTATCGCCGAGTCGGGCGCCGACGCCATTGGCAACCACACCGGCCTCAAAGGCCATATCCCGATGAACGAGTGGGTGCCGATGAGCATCCAGGCGGCGGTGGACAAAGTGCAGGCCAAGGCCCAGGGCGGCCTGGCTTTTCTGGCCACAGTGGGATCGACCTCGCCTTTCGTCGGCTTGTTTGGCACCGTGTGGGGCATCTACCACGCCCTCACCGCGATTGGCATTTCCGGCCAGGCGTCGATTGACAAGGTGGCCGGCCCGGTGGGTGAGGCGCTGATCATGACCGCCATCGGTTTGGCTGTGGCCATTCCCGCCGTGCTGGGCTACAACTGGCTGGCTCGCCGCAACAAGGTCGTGATGGACGAGGTGCGCGAGTTCAGCGAAGAACTCAACGCCGTCCTCATTGGCTCATCGGGCAAAGCGGCCTGAACCCAGCGCCGCTGATTTGCTCCCCACACCCTAGGAAACCGCATGTCCATGGCAGTTGGCCCCGCAGAGGGCGATGACGACATCATCTCCGAGATCAACACCACGCCGCTGGTCGATGTGATGCTGGTGCTGCTCATTATTTTTCTCATCACCATCCCGGTGGTCACCACCTCAATCCCGGTGACGCTGCCGAAAGAACGCGTCGAAGTACGCGAAACCAAGCCTGACAACGTCATCATCTCGGTCGATGTCAAGGGCGGCATTTTCTGGTATGACGCGTCGATCAAGAACGTTGACGCGCTGGTGGTGAAACTGAAAGCGGTCTCGAGCCTGAAGCCGCAGCCCGAGGTGCAAATTCGCGGTGACTTCAATGCCTCGTATGAAGGCGTGGGCAAGGTGCTGGCGGCCTGCCAGCGCGCCGGCATCACCAAAGTGGCCTTTATTACCGAGCCGCCCGCTTTGGGCAGCTGAGGATTCGCACCATGTCTTTAGTCAAGAAAAAATTCCGTGGCCTGGCCGGACGCGCCGCCGGGCGCGGCGACCCCGAAGTCATGATGGACATCAACACCACGCCGCTGATTGATGTGATGCTGGTGCTCTTGGTCATGCTGATCATCACCATCCCCATCCAGCTGCACGCCGTCAACCTGGAGCTGCCGGTCGGCACGCCGCCCGACAGCCTTGTGAAGCCAGAGAAAATCCAGCTGGACATCGATGCGCAAAGCATCGTCTATTGGCAGGGCGTGCCCGTCACTGCGGCCGAACTGGAAGAAAAAATGACGGCCATCGGCCAGCTTGCCAACCAGCCCGAGATTCACTTGCGCCCGAACAAGAAGTGCCAGTACGCCGTGTTCGCGAATGTCCTGTCCACCTCGAAACGCCGCGGCCTGACCAAGGTCGCGGTCATCGGCAGCGAGCAATTCACCCAATGACTTCCAGCGCCCTCAAACAATACGAAAGCGGCAATGCCAAAAGCCGCACCACCGGCTGGATCATTGTGGTCGGCGTGCATGCCTTGATTGCCTACGCGCTGATCTCCGGCACCGCGCGCAAGGGACTGGATTTGCTCAAAAAACCGCTCGAAGCCGTGGTGATTCAGGAAGTCATCATTCCGCCGCCACCGCCGCCGCCACCACCCGAAATCAAGCCGCTGCAGCCTAACCAGCCCAAAGCTGAAGCGCCCCCACCGCCGTTTGTGCCGCCACCCGAAATTGCCGCACCGCCCTCAGCCGGGCCGGCCATTGCCGCTGTGACGGCACCGCCTGAAACTCCGGCGGTGATCGCCCCGCCGCCGCCACCACTGGTGGTGGCTGAAGCGCCCAAACCCCCTGCCCGCGCCGAAATTGGCGTGGTCTGCCCGACGCAGGTCAAACCCGAGATGCCGCGCAAAGCGCTTAAAGACGGCACCGGAGGCATCGTCAAAGCCCAGGTGATTATTCAAAACGGCGTGGTCAAGGACGTCGTGATCCTGTCTGGCCCCAGGGTGTTTCACTCGGCCGTTCGCGACGCGGTGCTGCAGTACAAGTGCCTGGGCGGCGCTGGCGAAGTGATTGCGCCGCAAGAGTTCATTTTCAGCGTCGAGTAAATCGGCATTTCCCCAGGGCGCGCCATCGCGTGCGCCGCTTTTTTGAATTAAACCCTGCTCGTATACTGATTTGTGCCGCAATGGCACAAATTTTGCTGGGTTAATTCAAAGGATTCTTCTTCATGAAACGGTTTTTTCTGTGGCTTGTTTTAAGCCTGCTTGCCTGTCACGGCACTGCGCAGGCCGGCAAGCGCTGCCTGAGCGATTGCACCCCGCGCATCGGCATCGTCTCGGCGTTTGGTGCCGAGGCCGACATCCTGGTGGCCCAAACCCAGGCCCGCAAAACCCACACCCTCAACGGCAACCGCTTCACCACCGGCGTGCTGCGCGGCAACCGGGTCGTGATTGTGCTCAGCGGCGTGAGCATGATCAACGCCACCATGGTGACGCAGCTCATGCTGGACCACTTCAAAGTCGAGCGGCTGGTGATGAGCGGCATCGCCGGCGGTCTCAACCCCGACTTGCATGTGGGCGACGTCACAGTGCCCGACCGCTGGGTCATGTCGATGGAGCTGTACTGGAACCAGAACTCCGCCGTGCCACAGCCCTGCGGCAAACCGACCGACGTGTCCTGCCTGGGTCTCAAACTCGCTACAGGCAAAAATGGCCAGCCCTTTCCGCCGCCCTTCACCCTGCCGGGGCCGCAAGGCCAGGTGCCTACCGGCCTGTTCATGCGCGAGAACTTCATTGCCACCGCGCAAACCGGCCCCAAGGGCAAGTTCATGTTCGAGTACCCGGTAGACCCCAAAATGTTCGCCGTGGCCAGCCGCTTGCAGCCCAAACTGCTGCAATGCGGGCCGTCGGTGCCCGCGGGCGCCCCGCATGACCCGCGTGCCTGCGTGCGCCAGCAGCCGCGCATGGTCGTGGGCGGCGTGGGCGTGACTGGCACCACGTTTTTAGCCAATGCCGACTACCGCAAATACCTTTTTGAACATCTCAAAGCCAATACCTTTGAGATGGAAACGGCGGGCCTGGCACATGTCGCACACGCCAATGGCGTGCCCTACATCGCCTTTCGCAGCCTGAGCGATTTGGCAGGCGGTGAGGAATTTGACGCCGACGTGGTGGCCTTGTTCACCAGTGGCCTGGCCGAAGCCAATGAAGCGGCGGTCACCCTGGCATTTTTAGAGGCCTGGAAGGCCCAAGGGAGCAAGCCATGACGCGCCGCCCGAGTCTGCGGGGGGCTGCGTTGCTGGCTGCGCTGGCGTGCTGCGCCGCGCATGCGCTCGCGCAAACTACAGCTCCCGCCGCCGCCCCCACCCCGACTCCACGTGCGCTGAAGGTGGTGGTGATTTCGATGTTCGAGCCCGAGGCCGCGCCGTGGATTGCGCCCTTTGCCCTGACTGAAAAAATCCGCGTGCCGGGTTTGTCCCCCGACCACCCCGAATTGCGCTGCAACACCGACGACGTGTGCCAGATGACCGTCGGCATGGGCCACACCAACGCCGCCGCCTCGACCCTGGCGCTCACGCTCGACCCGCAATTCGACCTGCGCCGCACCTATTTTCTGGTGGCCGGCATTTCGGGCATTGACCCGATGCAGGGCACCCTCGGTGCGGCCACCTGGGCGCGCTGGCTCGTCAACTTCGGTATCGCCCACGAGATTGACGCGCGCGAAATGCCCAAACACTGGAAAAACGGCTACTACGGCATCCTGACCAAGGGCCCTGGCGAAAAGCCAAAGTTCGAGTACCGCACCGAAGCCGCGCGCCTGCACGAGCCGTTGGTGCAAAAAGTATTGGCGCTGACCAAAGACGCGCCGCTTGCCGACAGCAAAGAAGCCCAAGCCTACCGGGCACGCTACCGCGAGGCGGCGGCACGGGCTGCGCCTAAAGTCATGCAATGCGACACGCTGGGCGGCGACACCTGGTGGCACGGCCACCGCCTGGGCCAACATGCGCGCGACTGGGCCAAACTCATGACCGATGGCCAGGCCACCTATTGCACCACGCAGCAGGAAGACAACGCCACCTACAACGCGCTCGAACGCGCCGCAGCAGCCGGCAAGGCCGATCTCAAGCGGCTGATGGTGCTGCGCACCGGCTCCAACTTTGACCGGCCCTACCCCGGCCAGAGTGCCCATGCCTCGCTGCTGGCCTCGGGCAACGGCGGCACGGGCGGCTTTGTGCCGGCCACGCAAAACCTGGTGGTGGTCGGCGGCATCGTGGTGCGCGACATCGTGAAAAACTGGAGCCAGTGGCAGCTGGGTGTCCCGGTTGACCGCTAACACTTGCAAAAAAACAACTGTCCCGGCCCTATTTTTTTTGCAAAATAGACATACTGTTTACACCCTTTCCCCACCCACCCACCCAAGAGGACCTTCCCATGCCAAGCAGCAGCATATTCCCGACAAAAAAACTTCACCGCGTTGCACTGGCGGTCGCCGTGGCTTGTGGCCCAGCGTCCTTGGTGTATGCCCAGCAGACCCCGGCCACCGAAGCGGGCAAGCTCGAGAGCGTGACCGTCACGGCCGAGCGCCGGGCCGAGAACATCAAAGACGTGCCTAGCGCCGTGTTTACTTTGCAGGGCGAAAAACTCGACGTAATCAACTCTGCTGGCGACGACATACGGGCCCTCTCGGGACGCGTACCCAGCTTGAATATCGAGTCGTCTTTTGGCCGGGCCTTTCCGCGTTTTTATATCCGCGGCTACGGGAATACCGACTTCCGCTTGAACGCATCGCAGCCCATCTCACTGATTTATGACGATATCGTGCAAGAGAACCCCATTCTTAAAGGCTTTCCGGCGTTCGACTTAAACCGCATTGAAGTGTTGGCGGGTCCGCAAGGCACGCTGCTGGGCCGCAACACCCCCGGCGGTGTGGTGAAGTTTGACTCTGTGAAACCCTCGCAGAAACAAGACGCTTACTTCAATGCGACGTATGGCACCTACAACACCATCAACCTGGAAGGTGCTGTCAATCTACCGCTGACGGGCGACTGGTCCGTTCGCCTGTCGGGCTTGACGCAAAACCGTGACGACTATGTCACCAACACCAATGGCGGTCCCACCCCCGAGTTCGAAGGCTACCGGGACCGTGCCTTGCGCGTGCAAGCGCTGTACGAGCCCAGCAAGAACTTCAGTGCCTTGATCAATGTGCACAACCGTGACCTGAGCGGCAGCTCGCGCGTGTTCCGCGGCAACATCGTTCAGCCAGGCTCGAATAACCTGATTGGGGGCTTTGACCGCGATCGGGTGGCCATCGACGGCCAAAACTTCCAGGAGTTGACCAGCACCGGGGCGAGCCTCAAACTCAAAATCAACGTGGGTTTTGCGGACTTGTATTCCATCACCGGTTACGAGACGGTCAAAACCGATTCGCGTGGTGATGTGGACGGCACTGCAGGTCCTTACGGATTTCCCCCATTCCCCATTGAAACCTCGGATGGCATTCGCGGCCACAGCCAAGTCACTCAAGAATTCCGGCTCGAGTCCAAAGACCCGGGGCCCTTCAAATGGCAAGCCGGTTTTTACTCTTTTTCCGAAAAATACACCATTGACAACCGCAGCTTTGACTCGCTAGGGGGTGGCGCGCAGTCCGAGCACATTCCAACCACCCAAACCAATGACTCCTACGCCTTGTTTGGCTCGGTAGGCTACCAATTCACCGACGCCTTCAACTTGCGCGGCGGTTTGCGCTTTACCAACGATAAAAAGTCGCTTTCCACCACCACGGTTCAAGCCGGTTTTTTCCCGATTGACGCCAGCAACGGGTTGTCGAGAAGCACCAAAGACTCACAACCCAGCTTTGACCTGAGCGGCACCTACAAACTCAATCCCGACACCAATCTGTACGGGCGTTTGGCCACGGGCTACCGCGGCTCCAGCATCTTGCCGCCGAGCGCATTCGGCGCGTTGAGCTCGGCACCGCCTGAAACTGTCACGTCTTATGAGGCCGGCGTGAAAGCCGACCTGTTCGACAAAAAAGCGCGCATCGCATTCGGTGGCTTCTTCTACGAAGTTAAAGACCTGCAACTGAGCGCGGTAGGCGGCAACAGCAACGCGACCAGCCTGGTGAGCGCCCAGAAAGCCACCGGACAAGGCCTGGAGCTGAGCTTTGACGCCTACCTGACGCCCAACTTGTTGTTCAGCCTGAGCGGCAGCTACAACCAGACGAAGATCAAAGACCCCAGCCTGTCAGTCACGCCCTGCGGCGGCTGCACCGTCACGAACCCGATCAATGCGGCGGGACGCGCAGTCATTGACGGCAACCCCTTGCCCAATGCACCCAAATACATTGCCAACTTCACCCTGCGTTACGGCATACCGCATGACAACCGCGGCGAGTACTACATCTACACCGACTGGGCTTACCGCAGCAAAGTCAACTTCTTCTTGTACGAGTCGGTTGAATTCACCGGCAAGTCACTGCTCGAAGGCGGACTGCGCGTGGGCTACACCTGGGCCGATGGCAAGTATGAGGTGGCCGCTTTTGGCCGCAACATCACCAACACCGAGCGCATCACCGGAGCGATTGACTTCACCAACGTCGGTTTTGTGAACGAACCGCGCACTTTCGGCGTGCAATTCAAGGCCGCCTTCTAACAAAGG
>JBJXED010000016.1:0-5220 GCA_046155225.1 Burkholderiaceae bacterium | reverse complement strand
GCCTTGATGGTCTTGTCCCAGTACACCAACTCGCTGGCCACTTGCTTGGCCAGCGCGTCAGGCCCGAGGTAGCGCACTTCGATGCCGGCGGCATCAGCACGGGTTTTGGTCTCGGGCGCTTCCATGGCTTTTTTCACCTCGGCAGTGAGTTTGGCGATCACGGCGGGCGGGGTGCCGGCGGGGGCAAACAGGCCGACCCAGGACTCGAGCTGGAACTCGGGCAGGCCGGCTTCTTTGGTGGTGGGCACGTTTGGCAGGCCGGGGTGGCGGCTGCTGCCGGTCACGGCGTGGGCTTTGAGCTTGCCCGTTTGCACATGGCCCAGCACCGAGGGCGGGGTGGTGATGAAGACCTGCACCTGGCCGGCCAGCACGTCGGCTATCGCTGCGCCGGAGCCGCGGTACGGGATGTGGGTGATGAAGCTGCCGGTTTGCTGCTTGAAGATTTCGGTGCCGATGTGCGACAGCGAGCCGTTGCCTTGCGAGGCGTAGTTGAGCTTGCCGGGATTGGCTAGCGCATAGCGGGTGAATTCTTTGAGGCTGCTGCCGGGCACCGATGGGTGGGTGGTGATGACGTTGGTGGCCACGGTGAGCAGGGCTACTGGCGCAAAGTCTTTCGGTGCCCAAGGCAGGTTGGGCGTGAGCGCCGGGTTGCCGACGTGGTAGGCCGAGTAGGAAATCAAGAGCGTATAGCCATCGGCCTTGGACTTGGCGACGCCGCTGTAGGCCACATTGCCGCTGCCGCCGCTGCGGTTTTCAATGACCACCGGCTGGCCGAGGAGGCGCGAGAGCGGCTCGTTCAAAAGCCGCGCCGAGGTGTCGACCAGTCCGCCCGGCGGATTCGGCACGATCAGCGTGATGGGCTTGCTGGGGTAGGCGTCTTGCGCCAGCGCGCTGCTGGCCAGGACGCAGGCCGCCAAGTACAAGGCCGCAGTCGACAAGAGGGTGGGTTTTTGCATGGCGTGTCTCCGCTAAAACAGGGTGGTTAATAATTGTTCTGCTGCGTGCGATTCTGCGGCAGCGCGCAGGCGCTGTCCATGCCAGCACGGCAGCCGCTGCGGCTGTCAGTTTGCCGAAGGGTGCTTTGGCAAACGGCTTTTCAGAAGCCTGGGAAACTCCTAAATCCATAGCGTTGCCGGCAGTATTTACCTTGGCTAGAGGTCAATTTGATCTAAAAATTGACTTAACAGCCGTCAAAAATGCCCTTTTTCAGCTTGGCAGCCCGCTCGGCCGTTTGCGGGTGGCTGGACAGCAGGCTGGCGATTGAGCTGCGCGATGCCGCAGGTTCTGCCGGCGCTGCCTTGCTGCTGCGGCCGGCCTCCAGCCCCAGCAGCAAATCGGCCATCGGCGCGGTGGGCAGCTTGGCTTGCCGCATCAGGCCGATGGCAAAGCAGTCGGCCTCGGCTTCGTGGCTGCGGCGATAGGCCAGGCCGGTGAGCAAGGAGCTGCCCGCCGACACCAGCACCGACACATCGCCCAGCGCCAGGCCCAGGCCGATGTTGAGTACACCTTGCTCGACCACCATGCGGGTGGTATGGCGGTGCAGTACGTGGCCGATTTCGTGCGCCAGCACGCCCACCAGCGCGTCGTCGTTCAGGCCCGCTTTGGCGGCGGCGGCCACCATGCCGTCGGTCATGACGATGGTGCCGCCGGGCAGGGCAAAGGCGTTCGCGCCCAGACCCGCGCGAAACGCCAGCACCAGGCGCGGCGCATAGCCGCGGTAGCGCTGCAGCGCTGGTTGCACTTGCGCTGTCAGCGCGTCAAAGCGCGCTTGCAACTGCGCCTGCCGCTCGGGCGGTAACTGGCTGGGTTTCAGCACACTTTGGTCCATGTCCTGCAAAGCGCGTTCGGACAATTCGGTTTCCCAGGCCAGCGGCACATGGGCGCTGAGTTGCGCCGCCGCCCAGGGCGTGCCAAAGGCGTAGAACGCCCACAGCCCGCAGGCGGCCAGCACCAGCACCCCCAGAAAGGCCGGCCAGCGGGTTTGCATGCGCTGCGCCAGCGGCAAGCGTTGCCCGGCGCGCCGCAGTGCCTCTTGCCAGGCGGCGGCATCGTCAATCTCCAGGCTGCCGTGCGGGCCTAAATCCACCGTCAGCGTGCGCGGCGCGGGGCCGCTGCCCCAGGTCTCTGGCCAGCCGATCTGGCGGTTGGGCACGGTCAGCTGGGGCTGCGGCGGCGCAGGCGCAAGCTGCAAATCAGGCCCCTGCGCCGAGCGCTGCAAGCGCACGCGCACGGCCTGCGCCTGGCTGCTGCGCCCGTCATACCAGCGCGCGTGGATGGGCGCAGCCGCCGCAGCCGCCGCATCAGCTGCGAGTGCCTCCAGCGTCTCAGCCGACAAAATCCAGCCCCAGCACATCGGCCACGGCGTCGCCCAGCGCGTCCTGCTGGCGCACCAGCTGGCCGACCAGTTGGTCCAGCCCGCCCTTGACATGCAGCGTCACCGATTCGGCCTTCATGCGGTACTCGCTGACCATCGCGAACGGCCTGTAGAACCCCAAAGTCAGCAGCGTCAGCAGCAGGTTTTTGACGCGCAGCAACACATAGGCACGGGTGCCCAGCGCGCAGCGAAAACGCGCGATCTGGCTCACGCCGACGTTGTTCCACACCAGCTGGAACATGCGCGCCTCGCGGTAGGCGCGCGCCGGGGCCGACGCGAACAGCAAGACAAAAACAAACGCCACCACCAATCCCAGAATCAGCAGCAGCTTGACCAAACCAAACCCGCCGTCGCCCGCCAGCAAGCCCGCCGAGCCGCCCACCAAGGCACCCAGCAACAGGCCCACCAGCAGCACGCAGGCCAAAAACACCCCCAAGGTGGCCAGCCAGATGCGCACAAAGTCGCCATACACCGGCTTCCAATGCCCGAGCTGGCTGCCGATGCGGGCTTTGGCCACCATCAGACTTTTGTAGTTGAACTCCAGCCGGATGATGCACAGCATGCTGGCCACCAAGGCCAGCAGCAGCAGCACCGGCCCCCAGGTGGTGAGCGTGGGCAGGGCCGGACGCGGGTTTTTCGCCGCCAGGTCAACGGCGCTGGCTGGCGCATCGGCCAGCGCCAAAAACGCAAACGCAATCCACACCAGGGCGAACACAAACACCGGCCAACTGGCCTTGTAAACGGTGCCCCAGCGGGCGGTGAACTGCAGGCGCACACCGCGCCAGCGGGTGGACGCCAGCCGAAACCGCATGGCGCTGCCCCAAAAGTAAGGCGCCAGCAACGCGCCGCCGAGCAAAAACAGCGACACCGCCACGTCCTGGCCGGTGTCTGCCGCAAGTTTGAAAGCGATGTAGAGCACCACCAGCAGCAAAAAACCCATCAGCATCTTGCGTTTTTCGGCGGTGAATTCGAGCGGGCTGCCGGCCACCTGCGTGTGGCTGAAAAAATACTGCGCGGTGCGCCGCCGCGCCAGCGGGGTGTAGAGGCCCAGGGTGACGATGGTGAGCAGCAAATTCACCAGCCAGACTCGGAAGAACTCGCCGCCGCGGCCGGAAAATTCGAGGGAAAAGGCTTCGATCGAGGGGTTTTGAGGGTATGGGGTGTTGGCGTTCATGGCGCAAGGATTGAAAAAAATCAGAGTGCGGCGGGCCTTTGCGGTCCCGGCGCCTGGATATGCGCCACATGCGCCAGCAGCGAGCGCATCGCTATCGGCCACAGCGAGCGCGGCACATCGTCATACGCCAGCGGCAGCCACGCTTCAGGCGCGGCTTGCGGTGCGGCCTGCATGGCGCGGGCGATCTTGGCCTCGCGTTGCAAGCGGTGGGCCTTGAGCTGGGCGATGGCTTGCACCGCATGGCCCATGACATAGCCGTGCGCCGGCGCGATGTATTCGGCCGCATGCTGCTGGCAGGCGGCGGCCAGCACATCCAGCGAATGCAGGTAGTCGCCCATGTGGCCGTCGGGCGGGTCAATCACGGGGGTGCTGCCGTTCAGGATGTGGTCGCCCGACAGCAGCACGCCGTCTTCCAGCAGCAGCAGGCACAGGTGGTTGGCGGCGTGGCCCGGGGTGCAGATCACTTGCAGGCTGTGCGTGTGCCCCGCACCCGACAGGGCCAGCACCTCGCCGTCCAGCAGCGTCCGGTCGGGGCTGAACTGGCTGGCGGGCCGTGCGCTGGCGGCGCTGGGCAGGCCCAAAATTGGCGGGCGTTTCCCCTGCGCTTCGCACAGCCGCTGCAAGGGCCGCGCGCCAGGCGAATGGTCGGGGTGCGAGTGGGTGCACACAATGGCGCGCAGGTCACCACCCGCAGCCTCAAAAAGCCGCTGCTGGTGGCCTGCATCCACCGGGCCGGGGTCGATGGCGATGTAGCCGCTGGCAGCGTCGCCCACCAAGTAGCTGTTGGTGCCGGGGCCGGTCATCATGCCGGGGTTGGGAGCCGTCAGGCGCAGCAGGTTTTTCAAAAGCGGTACAGGTTTTTCGCTCTGCCAGTCCAGCGCATGCACGATTTGTCCGTCGGGGCAGACCATTTGCAGCTCGCCAAAGGGCGGGTCGCCTTCCATGTGGCGCGACGCTTCGCCGTCCATCCAGCCCGCGCGCGGGCATGAGGTCCACAGCGGTGTGCCGCTGCGGCAAGCGGCCAGTACCGCATCGACGGTGGCAAACGCTTGCAGACGCTCCAGCGTGCGGATGGTAGGAAAAATCATGGAGAAATCGCCCGCCGCATGGCGCGCCAGCGCATCTGCCGGACGCACCCACTGCGCGGCGAACTGCTCGGTCTCGTCGGCCACTGGCGTTTGGCCGGGCGGCATGCGCGCCACCAGAAAGGGCACGCCGTAGCGGCGCGGCAGATCGCGGTCGGTGGTCCAGTGCGCCAGCACGAAGACCTGGTCGGTCGCCAGTGTCAGGCCGAGGGCGCGGCATTGCTCGGCCAACGGCGCAGCGCGGTCAAGCCCGGCGATGTCGGTGTCCTGCACCAGCGTGCCGTCGGGTCGGCGTGCCAGCAGCACGCCCAGCTCCTCAAAAGTCTCGCGGATCGCGGCCGCAGCTTGCGTGACTTGCGCGGGGGCCTGGCCGGGGCGCGGCTGCGCCGGGCTGGCGGCGTCTTCAGGCTCCAGCACGCCGCCCGGAAACACATGCGCGCCGGGGGCAAACCGGGCGCTGTCCGAGCGCCGCGTCATGAGCACTTCCAAACCCTGCGGCGCCTCGCGCAGCAGCAGCATGGTGGCGGCGGCGCGGGGCGGGGCGGCGTGATGCGGGGGGTAGAGCTGCTGAGACGGGCGGGGCATGG
>JBJXED010000015.1:0-34242 GCA_046155225.1 Burkholderiaceae bacterium | reverse complement strand
ATCACTGAAAAGCCAAGGTTCGCGCCAGCCCAGACCCGCCCGCGTGCCTTGTGCGGGACGGTATTCGCAGCCGACCCAGCCGTCCCAGCCGGTTTGCGCTGCCAGCGTATCGACCAGCGCCAGCAGGTAGGCGTAGTTCAGCTCGCCGGTGCCTGGCTCTTGGCGCTGCGGTACCCCGGCGATTTGCAGGTGCGCAACCCGGCCTGTGGGCAAGTACTGCGCCAGCTTGGTGGCCACATCACCCTCACTGATCTGGCAGTGGTAGAGGTCCATTTGCACTTTGAGGTTGTCCGCACCGGCGGCGTCCAGCAGCTCGTGCGCATGGTCTTGGCGATTCAGGAAATAGCGCGGCATGTCGCGCGTGTTGATGGGCTCAATCAGCACCTGCACGCCCTGCGGCGCGGCTTGCTGCGCGGCCCAGCGCAGGTTGCGCACATACAGCGGCTGCAGCGCCTCCCGCAGTTGCTCAGGCGGCAGCAGGCCCGCCATGGCATGGATGCGCGGGCAGGCCAGCGCGTCGGCGTAGCGCAGCGCCAGGGTGATGCCGGCTGCAAACTCGGCCTCGCGGCCCGGCAGGCAGGCGCTGCCGCGTGCGCCGCTGGCCCAGGCGGACGCGGCTTCGGCGGCGCTGTGGCCGCCGGGCGGTGCGTTGAACAACGCGAGCTGCAAGCCGTTCGCAGCCAGCCGCGCCTTGATCTCGGCGGCGGGCCAGGCGTAGGGAAACAAGAACTCCACCGCTTTGAAGCCGTCTTGCGCCGCCGCCTCAAAGCGGTCGAGGAAGTCATGCTCGGTGTACATCAGTGACAGGTTGGCGGAGAACTTTGGCATGCTCAGCGTCCCAGCGTTTGAAACAGCAGGCCTGCGCCACCGCAAGCGGCGATCACGCTGACCACGCCCCAGCGCCAGCGCATCAGCGCCAACAGGGCAAAAACGGCCAAAAACAGGGCGAAAATGTCGACTTTAGTATCAAATAGGGGTGTAGCCAGCGTATATCCTGCCACATGCGCTATGAAAAACAAAGCAAGGCTGGCGATGACACCGACCACGGCGGCGGTAATCGCCGTCAATGGCGCGGTCAATTGCAACTGGCCGTGGGTCGACTCGACCAGCGGCCCGCCCGCCAGAATGAACACAAACGACGGCAGAAAAGTAAACCAGGTCACCACACAAGCCGCCAGCGCCGCACCCCAAAACAAGCTGCCCGGCCCTAGCACCGCCTGGCCCCAGCCGCCGACAAAACCGACAAACGCCACCACCATGATCAGCGGGCCGGGCGTGGACTCGCCCAGCGCCAGGCCGTCCATCATTTGCGGGCCGGTGAGCCACTGGAACTCGGCCACCGCGCCCTGGTACACATACGGCAGCACCGCATACGCGCCCCCAAAGGTCAGCAGCGCGGCCTTGGTGAAAAACCAGGCCATTTGCGTCAGCGTGTCGCTCCAGCCGCGCAGCAGTGCCAGGCTGGCCATGGGCAGCAGCCACAGCGCCGCACCGGCCGCAATCACACGCGCCAGCCGTGCGGGCCGGTAGCGCGCATGTTCCGGGGTGGGGGTGTTGTCGTCAATCAGGGCCGGGCTCAGTGCGGTTTTGGCACGCTGGTGCGCCGCACTGACGGCAAATTGCGCAGGCACGGTTTTGGCCGCGAGCCAGCCCAGCAGTGCCGCGCCCAACACCAGCCAGGGAAACGGCACGCTGAAAAACACAATGGCCATAAAACTGGTGGCGGCAATACCCCACAGTAGCGGGCGCTGGCGCGGCTGGCCCAGCGTGCGGCTGCCCATGCGGTGCAGCGCCTGCAGCACCAGCGCCGCCACCGCCGACTTGATGCCATACAAAAACCCGGCCACCAGCGGCTGGCTGCCCCAGGCCATGTAAATCCAGGACAGGACAATCAGAAGCAGCAGCGAGGGCAGGACAAAGAGCACTCCCGCCGCAATGCCGCCCCTGGTGCGGTGCATCAGCCAGCCCAGGTAGGTGGCGAGTTGCTGCGCCTCGGGGCCGGGCAGCAGCATGCAGTAGTTGAGCGCGTGCAAAAACCGCTTCTCGGAAATCCAGCGCTTTTGCTCTACCAGCTCGCGGTGCATGATGGCAATTTGCCCGGCCGGGCCGCCGAAGCTGATGAAGCCGAGCTTGAGCCAGAATTTCAGGGCCGCCGCAAACGAGACTGGTGCGGGATGCATTTAACCCCGCTGAAATTTAAACACCGCTGTCGCCGCCCGCGCGTTGGGCCACCAGCGCACGGCGCGGCCTTGTTCCAGGCCAAACGCATCGAGCACTTGCAACCCGTTTTTTTGTGCCAGCGCCGCAAAGTCGGCAAAGGTACCAACGCGGATATTGGGCGTGTCGTACCACTCGTAAGGCAGCCGCTTCGTCACCGGCATGCGGCCGCGCAGCACGGCGAGGCGGTTTGGCCAGTGACCGAAATTGGGGAAGGCGACGATGCCTGTCCGGCCTACCCGCGCGGTCTCGCGCAGCATGGTTTGCGCATTGCGCAGGTGCTGCAGGGTGTCGATTTGTAGCACCACGTCAAACGACGCGTCTTCAAACATCGCCAGGCCTTCTTCCAGATTGAGCTGGATGACGTTGACGCCGCACTGCACGCAGGCCAGTACATTGGCATCGTCAATTTCGATGCCGTAGCCGGTGCACTGGCGCGCCTGGATCAGGTGCGCGAGCAGCGCGCCATCGCCGCAGCCCAGGTCGAGCACGCGCGCGCCCTGCGGTACCAGCGCGGCAATGGCCTGGTGCAGCAGGGCGTCGCTCATGGGTTTGCTCCCGCCAGCGAAGGCGCAATCTTGTTATTGAAGTACGAGCGCACCACGCTCATGTAGCGGGCGTCATCGAGCAAGAAGGCATCGTGCCCGTGTGGCGCGTCAATTTCGGCATAGCTGACTTCGGCATGGTTGTCCAAAAGCGCTTTGACAATCTCGCGGCTGCGGGCCGGGGCAAAGCGCCAGTCGGTGGAAAAACTCACCAGCAGGAATTGGGCCTGGGATACGGCCAGCGCCTGGCTTAGGCTGCCGCCGCAGGCGGCGGCGGGGTCAAAATAGTCCAGAGCGCGGGTAATCAACAGATAGGTGTTGGCATCAAAGTAGTCAGCAAATTTGTCGGCCTGATAACGCAGATAGCTTTCGATCTCAAACTCAATGTCTTGGGTGCTGTAGCGGTAGCTGGGCGGGTTCTGCAGGCTGCGGCCGAATTTTTCGTTCATCATGTCGTCGCTCAAATACGTGATGTGGCCGAGCATGCGGGCAATTCGCAAGCCGCGTTTGGGCACCACGCCGCGGCCGTAGAAATGGCCGCCGCAGAAATCGGGGTCGGTGGTGATGGCGCGGCGCGCGACTTCATTGAAGGCGATGTTTTCGGCGTTCAGGCAGGGCGCACTGGCCACCACCACCGCGTGGCGAACCCGCTTGGGGTATTGCAGCGCCCAGCTCAAGGCCTGCATGCCGCCCAGGCTGCCGCCCATGACGGCGGCCAGGGTGTCAATGCCCAGCGCATCCAACAGGCGCGCTTGGGCGTTCACCCAGTCCTGCACCGTGACCACCGGGAAATCCGCACCGTAAATGTGGCCCGTGTCCGGGTTGACATGCATGGGTCCGGTCGAGCCAAAGCACGAGCCCAGGTTGTTCACGCCAATGACAAAAAACTGGTCGGTATCTACCGGCTTGCCAGGCCCGATCATGGTGCTCCACCAGCCTTGGGATTTGTCCAAAATGCCGCCTTGCGCGTCGGCATAGACGCCAGCGACATGGTGCGAGGCGTTCAGCGCATGGCAGACCAGCACGGCGTTGGTGCGGTTGGCGTTGAGCGTGCCGTAGGTTTCATAGGCCAGGGTGTAGTCGCGAATCTGCGCGCCGCTGTGCAAGGGCAGCGGCTGCGAAAATGGCATGAACTGTGGTGTGGCAAACATAAAAAACCCGGCATCGCCAAAGAAGCGAGGCCGGGAATCCATGTTCTGCGCAGCGTTCGGTCTTTAGCGGTATTTATTGAGCGCCCGCAAGCTGTGGCAAATCGGCGCTTGAAATTAAGTATAGCAAGCCCGTCGCCGCCCGCAGTGCCAAAACTTCAGGCTGTAACGGTGGGCAGCAGAGGCTCGGCGCGCATCATGCCCTCTTCCCACCACTGTGCCAACCAGCCGCCCAGCACCGAGGGGTCGCTCAATTGACCCGCAGATTGAAGGCGCTCGCAAGCAGCGGCGATGGACGCGCCGCTGGCCAGGTGGCGCAAAAAAACACCTTCTTCGCTGCCCAGCGTTCGGAAATGGGGTTGTTCGTCTTGACGCCATATCGCCAGCACGGCAGGGGACTGCAGGCGTACAGCGGGCGGCACGTCTTGGTCGGCGTCAATGGCCTTCCACAGCTGCACCACGTTGGTCGTCACTTCCAGCAGCCGCACACCGGGGTGGAGCGGTTGCTCGCCAAACAGCCAGCGCTGGTCGGTATCGGCGGCGGCACTGGCTGCGTCCAGCGCGGGAACATCGGCACCATCAAAGCTGGCACGCAACAAGAAGTCAAGCCGCGCCAGCTCAGGCAGTTCGGGATTGGCTGGGTAACGCAGGGCAAACCAGTCGGGCAAGTCCTGTCCATAGCGACTGAGGCTGCGTGACAGGGGGGGGTGGCTGGTGCAAAACTGCGCTGCGTCGCTGTCAAAGGTGTCCGAACCCATGAACAAATAGGTTTTGGCGAAGGTGTCCGCCAGCACCTCGGCCAAGCGGGCGCGGTAGGCGTGGTGGTAGATGCCCAGGCGCTGCTGGACATCGCCCAGCGCAGGCTCGCGCACCAGGTGCGCAATCGGCAGGTCGCCTGGGCCCAATATGTAATCAGCCAAGAGCGTTTGAAGGGGCACCAGCGCCGGGGCTGATGCCGCTGCAGGAATGCAAAAGCGGTTGACTTCAGCCGCGCTGGGGGTTGTTCCAGTGGGGCGGCTGGGCGCAGCAGCTTCGCGGGCAATGCGGCGCGCTTGGTCCAACTCGGCCAGCAATTCCGGCAGCGGCGGAATATGGTCATCGCGTTCGATCATGGTGCTGACGGGCCCGAACAATTGGCAAGCCCTGGCATACAAATCCCACACGGGGGCTGCCACCGGGTGGTCATGCGTGTCAATGATGTGGTCACCCATATTCGAGTGGCCCGCCAGGTGAAATTGCTGTACGCGGGCGGTGGGCAGGCCGCGCAAATAGTCCATTGGGTCAAAGCCGTGATTAACGCTGCTGACGTATATGTTGTTGATATCTACCAGCAGCAGGCAGTCGGCCTCTTGCGCAATATGGCTTAAAAACTGCCACTCGGCGCAGGCCGAATGCTTGAAGTCGATGTAGCTGGAGACGTTTTCCAGCACAAAGCGGCGCTGCAGCGCATCTTGCACACGCTTGATTTGCGCAATCACATGGTTGGCCGCTTCCTCGGTATAGGGCAAGGGGTACAGGTCGTGCAGTTGCTCGGGGCCGGGGCCGATCCAGCACAGATGGTCAGATACCCACAGTGGCTGAACCCGGTCGGCCAGGGCCTTGACTTTGAGCAGGTACTCTGTCGCCGGACCTTGCGGCGCGCCAATGGACATCGCCACACCGTGCATCACCATGCGGTAATCGCGCCGCAGGGTGTCCAGCATCTTGAGCGGGCGGCCACCTTCAACCAAAAAATTGTCGGTAATGATTTCCAGCCAATCCAGCGGCTGCCCAGCAGCCAAAAGATCCGGGTAATGTTGTGTGCGAAGGCCCAGACCAAAGCCGGCATGGGGTGCGGCCAGGGAGGTGGTGAATGGCTTTGCGGGCATGTTGAGTGTGACCTAGGTGGGCTGTAGGGCAACCAGAAATTGTGATGCAGAAAAGAAAAAGCGCCCCTGTCTGAGACGGGGCGCTTGCAATCCAAGCAATTGCCTAGGCTATCCGCAGGATTTACAGGTCGGCAATGGTGCCTTTTTTGGCCAAGCACTCAGCAGCGGTGGCGGCGATGAAGCCATGGCCTTTGCAAGCGTTCTGGCCTTTGCAGCTGTGCTCGGCGGTTTTGCAGGCGCTGTTGCCTTTGCAGTCATGCACGTTGTAGCAATGCACTTTGTCGCCAGCGGCGATGGCTTTGCCTTTGGAGCCTTTGGGGGCGTCAGCGGCAAACGCGGAGGCGGCCAGCGCCAGGGTTGCGGCGGCCAGGGCGAAAGAAGCGATAGATTGGGTCATGACAAAACTCCATAAATGGGGATGGGTGAATTCCGAAGCCGTAAAAAGCATTTACCTGCTGCGGTATTGGCTAGTCGTAAAAACATCAGGAACTCTTACAACCAATCTCATTACGCAGGGTGCTTTACTTTGGTTTTTTAAGCGGTCAGCAAAATTCAATCAGTTGGGCTTGTAGAGTTGGGGCCAGACAAAGCGGTCAACCGACCATGCGCCTGGCCCAAACACCACCAAATAGCCCAGCAGTGCGCCCCACAGGTAGTGGTAGGCCAGCGCGGCAGGCGCAATCTCGGCCAGAGATATCACGGCCACCACGTTGAGGACCGACAAGCCCAGTGCGGCGAAGCGACCACCCAAGCCCAGCACCAGCATGACCGGCAATACCAACTCGCCGGCTGTGCCCATGAAGGCGGCCACAGCCGGTGGCAGCAGCGGCAGTTTGTATTCGTCGGTAAATAGGGACACGGTGATGTCCCAATCGCGCAGCTTGGTCAGCCCGGAGAGAAAAAACACCTGACCAACATACAGCCGCGACAGCAGCAAGCTGGCCGGTTGCAGACTGTCCAGCCCCTTGCTGAGTACGGCCCAAAGCGCAAGCGCGCGCTGAAGTAATGCGTTATTCATGGAGTTCCTTGGTTGTAATGAGGTGTGCCGACAGCAACAAGCCGGTATGGACAGCTTGTGGCAGCCATTCGTTGAGATTCAGTGCACTGGCCGATGCCAGCGCACTTGCGAGAGACTCGCCTCGGAGCAGGGCGCTCAACAACGCCGCCTCGCCGGGCAAGGTTTCCCGTGCGCAGGGCTTGTAACCTTGGCGCCAGATTAACGCCGTCTCGGCCACCCCTTGCTGCATGCGCAGGCCAGCCTCCTGCAAGGTGGGCGTGCCGTCTGTGTGCGCGCACAAAATACTCGCCACCGGGTAGAGGCTGTCGACAAGGGCGGTGCCTGGCGCCAGCTGCAAGCAGATGTCAGCGGGATCCTGCGACACCAGCAGGGAAAAACTCTGGGTATCTGCACTTTTATCGGCTGCACTGGCGGCGGTGTGCAGCGCCCACTCGGCGCGGGCAATGTCGGGCAGATAGGGATCGCCCTGCAACTGTTCGCTGGTGGCGAGAAACAGGGGCAACTCAGCCCCCCACTGCGCCATGTCACCCCGCTGCGGGGGGTGGGCGTGCCAGAACGCATGGGCTAGCGGTACAAAGCTCTCCAAACTCAGCAGTTGGGCGACGACAGGGAAGGTGGCTTGCAAACTGCGTTCCGCCAGTGCCTGGGCATTGGATTTATATACTTTTAGGCCTCTCGCCAAAGTATTCATTGCCAGTAATGCTACTGAATCATGAGCGTTTGCGGCGGGATAGTGAATTGCCCTCAAGAGCGCCGTCTGCTGCGCGAGCAAGCCGTTCATGCCGGCACCCCATTGGCCGCCGTACATGCGTCCGTGCGAATCCGGTCGGCGTGGGCGGCTTCTTCCAGCAAAACATTCAGTGTGGGGATGTCAGTGTCCCATTCGATCAAGGTGGGCACGGGGCCAAAGCGCAGCAAGGCATGCTCGTACAGTGCCCAGACATCTGCACAGACTCGGCTGCCGTGGTCGTCGATCACGATATCTGTTGCTGTATGGTGGCCCGCCAAATGCAATTCAGCAACGTGGCCAGGCGCAATGGCGTCCAGCCAGTGGCAGCACAGGCTCAGCGCAGACGCGCCAGTGTTATCTTGTGTGCGGGCTTGTAAGTGAAGGGTATTCAGCGCATTGACATAGATGTTGTTGACATCTACCAACAATTGGCATCCCGTGCGGGAGGCCAGTGTGTTTAGAAACTCGGTTTCGGAGTAATCGGCTGAGGAGTCTGCCGCATCGAAATGGATATAGGCGGAGAGATTTTCAACCGCAATAGGCCTTTGCAAGCGGTCTTGCACGCGCTGCACGTTGGCAATTAAATTCTCAAGGGATTCGCGGGTATGCGGGATTGGGAGCAAGTCAGCAGCATGCACAACTGCTGCGGCATCAAAGCGCCCGCGTGCAAAACAGGCGTGGTCGCTGACCCTGATGGGCTCAACGCGTTTAACGAGTTGGCTCAGCGCGTCCAAGTGCCATTCGTCGATACCTACTGCAGAACCCAAAGCCAAACCAACGCCATGAAGGCTGACCGGAAACTCGGCCCGGCCCTGCATCAACACAGCCAGCGCCGCCCCACCGCTCGCAAAGAAATTTTCAGAATGAACTTCTAAAAACTCAAGCCCGGATTGCTGCAAGCCCCTGGCGTTGTGCAGCAGTTCCGCGTAGTGGGGGTGGCGCCAGCCTATGCCTGCCATCGCAGAAAAACTCAGCCTTTTTTGGCTGCTTCTTTGGCTTGGTCTGCGGTCAAGCCTTTGAGGCCGGCGCAGGTGCCCTTGGCAACATACTTCCACTCGCCTTTGTCGTCGCTAACTTTGGACTGGCCAGCGCACGAATGGGTGCCTGCCAAGTTGGCGCAGTCGTTTTGACCGGCTTTGGCAATGCCGTAGCACTTTTCTTTTTCTTGGGCGATTGCTGGGGTCGCAATCAGCATCGTGGAAAACAAGGTGGCTGCAGCAGCAGCGATCATGGCGCGTTGATTCATTTAAAACTCCAATAAAGTAAGGAAAGAAGACCAGATAACAACATCAGTAAAAGACTGATGTAGGTTAGGTCGGCGGTTAGCGTAACCCATTACAGTTAAAAATGGAATCTTTCGGGCTAACAAAAAACGGAAATGGGCGTGCAACTTTTGCCGCCCATTTGACTCGTTTGATAGCGCCTTGACCAAGGCCCATACTGCCTAGAAAAGCTCGGATATTTTGTCCCAAGCTTCAGCAGGAACCCGGCCAACGTATTTCTGAACCACTTTTCCGGACTTGTCTATCACGTAGCTGGCAGGCAGCTGCGAATGTGAATCCAGGTTGTCCTTGTAGAAGGCATCCCCTTGCCACAGGGATGTCAGCTGACTGCTGATTGGAACCAAACGAGACATGACTTTTTCGTAATCATCAAAATCCTTAACGCGTTTGTCGGTATTGACTAACACCACCTCAAACGGTTGATTTTTCCAACCGTCATGGTTGGCCCTGATCTCAGGCATCTTGTCGCGGCATACCGCGCATTTGGTGGACCAAAACATCAGGAAAACTACTTTGCCGCGGAAGGCACTAAGCTCAAAAGGCTTGCCTTCGCTGGTATTACCTTGAACGATCGGCGTTGTTTGAGCAAATGCACCGGGCAGAAACAAACCAAGCGCGCATGTCAGCGCAAGAATCCGACCCCGATAGGTAATCAACATAAATTTTTGTCCTTTGAACGTGTTATTTCTTACACAACCAAGCACCATGGCTATTGAAAATCAAATTGCACAGCACCGTGTTTATCTGCTTCGCTATGCGAGATTACAACTGAGAAACGATACCTGGGCAGAAGATGCGGTGTCAGAAACCATGCTGGCCGCGCTGGCTAAACCGCAGGGCTTTGACAACAAGTCACAACTAAAAACCTGGCTGGTCGGTATTTTGAAACACAAAATCATCGATTCGATACGTCAGCGCGCGCGCGAAGTGAGCTTTGACATCGCTGGAGATGACGACGGGGGCGATCTGCTCGATACCTTGACCTTTAAGCAAGATGGGCACTTTGCCGAACAGCCTGCCGAGTGGGGCAATCCTGAGCAAGACTTGAGCTCGCACCAATTTTTGTCCATGCTGGAGTCCTGCGCAGAAAAATTACCGCCCGCGATGGGCCGCGTTTTCTTGATGCGGGAATGGTTAGAGCTGTCATGTGACGACATTTGTAAGGAACTAAACCTGAGCCCGACAAATTTGTATGTTCAGATGCACCGAGCTAGGTTGAGGCTTCGCGAGTGCCTGGAGCTGAATTGGTTTGGCAGGATTTCTGCACATTAGAACGGTAGCTTATGTTTTTCAGACGCACATGCAAGCAGGTGGCCCATTTATTAATCGCAAAGCAAGATCGCCGCTTGGGTTTTGCTGACAGACTGGCATTGCGCACGCATCTTTTTGTTTGCCGAGCCTGCCCGCGTTTTGAGCGTCAGATTTTGACTATGCAGAACGCGTTGAAGCGCTGGAGAAACTATAGCGGCGATTAAAAAGTAGTCAACCGCTTCGAATAAGCTGCAAAAAGCTATGCATTTCTCGAAATCCAAAGCATAATGTCTGGGTGTGGCTATCAATTTAGCAACATATGTTTGCGGTGATTGGTCAGTTTCGCGTCTCTTTCTGTTATTGGTTTGTTGATTGCGCAGAGTGGACTCCATCGCGTTTTTAGTGTTTAAGAGGAGTCCCTTGCATGGGCAACAAACTATACGTAGGCAATTTGCCTTATTCCGTTCGTGATGAGGATTTGCAACAGTCCTTTAGTCAGTTTGGCTCTGTTACCAGCGCCAAAGTGATGATGGAGCGTGACACTGGGCGTTCAAAAGGTTTTGGCTTTGTGGAAATGGGCAGCGATGCCGAAGCCCAAGCTGCAATCGGCGGAATGAATGGTCAAAGCTTGGGTGGCCGCGGTATCGTGGTCAACGAAGCTCGTCCGATGGAGGCACGTCCTCCCCGTACTGGCGGTTATGGCGGCGGCGGTGGTGGTGGTGGCGGCGGTGGCCGTAGCGGCGGTTACGGCGGCGGCGGTGGCGGCGGTGGTCGCGGCGGTTACTAAAATTTCAGCGCATTGAAAAAAGAGTCCTAGGACTCTTTTTTTTGGTCTTTAAATTATGACGCGGTACGATCTTTACGCGGTCGATTGGCCAGCAGCCGGTCAAAAATCGCATTTGGCAACCATTTCAGCAGACAGGCTAAGGCCCCCATTTGCCACGGAATGACAACATAACTCTTGCCGCGCTCAATTGCTTTGAAAGCTTTATCGGCAAAATCGTCCGGGGCCATAAGGAAAGGCATCGAATATCGGTTCTTTTGCGTTAATGGCGTGTCTACATAGCCTGGACAGATTGTCACGACGTTAACGTCGCCGACCCCGCTGCTGTGCCTCAGCTCACCACGCAAACTCTCGCAATAGCTGATGACTGCGGCCTTGCTAGCGCAGTAAGCACCATGCCCAGGTAGGCCGCGAATGCCCGCCACACTGGCGATCCCCACAAAGCGCGCACTTCTCCCATTGGTTTTATAGCGCAGCAGCAGCGGTTCAATAAAGGGGTGAAATGTGGCCGCCATCCCCACGTTGTTTGTCGCAAAGATTTTGGCCATGACGTTGATGTCTGCTCTGATGGCGGTGTCCATGCCCACGCTAATCCCAGCGTTTGCAATCACCACATCGGGCAAGCCTTGTATTTGTATGCAGGCGTTCGCCGCGTCGATCAGCCGATCAACGTCACAGACATCGGCCCCATAAATCTTGTAGGCACTTTCTGAGATGCCCATTTGTGATGCCCAAGACGCGACGATATCAACCCGACGGGCGACAAGCGCGAGCTGGTAGCCCGCAGCATAGAAGCGCCAGCTCAACGCTTGACCGATACCGCTGGACGCACCCGTAATAAAAACCAGTTTTTGCATACGTTGTAAGTAAAGCCATCGCCCATTGTGGAGGGCACTAAAACTTAATTGCTCAGCCTGGCACCAGCTTGGGCGTCAGGCGTGCGTGCCATCACAATATCCAGGCCGACTAAGGGTTGCGGGTAGCCAATACCCCCTTGACTCGACCCAGCAGATTGATGACACGGGTTTCCTCGTCGTAATCCATGGCGTCGGCAGTGAATTGGTCATAGCCGCGAACCAGCAGGACGGGCATGTTCGACGACAGTTGTTTGCCCTCGTTTAACACCCGTAAATAATTGCCGCGAAATTCGAGTTGTTGGCCAGAATGCTTGTCACTCAGCGGCGAAGCCAAGCGTATCACCACGACGTTATTAAACAGCTCAATTTCCGTAGCGTCTGAATTTGTCAATGCCCTGTCCGCCACCGCTTGCATGGGTCGCCCTTGTGGGCTCACACTGCGTATGCTGACTTTGTCAATCTCGGTGCTCTCATCATCCTGGAAATGCCTTGCATACGCGCCGCTCACTTCGTTTTTCAAGCGCCCACTGACGTCAAATACCTTGATGGAAAACAGGCGCATGAAATAGTCCACCTCGTGTGCAACGGATTTCTTGCTGGCAGAAACCAAAGCTGCAGGGTCACGTGTCAGTACAAGGTAGCTGCCCAAGGCCATCACTGCCATCAGCAAGACGGGCAGGTAAATTGAAACCCTGTCCCAAGCGGCGCGCAGCAAATCCATCATGCGCTTGCCTGTTGCAGGAGCGCTTCATAGTGTCCTGTTGCATGCAAGAGCAAGTCACAAAATTCACGTGCAGCGCCTTCGCCGCCCTTTTTCGCAGTGACGTAATCTACTTGGGCAATAACCTCACTGTGGGCATTCGGCGGAGCACATGAAAAGCCGCAGCGGCGCAGAACAGGCAAGTCGGGCCAGTCATCACCGATGGCGGCCGCTTGCGCCCACGTAAAACCAGCCTCATCCAGAGCGCGTTGTGCCGCTGGGTACTTGTTTTCAGCACCGAGGTGGCAATTTGACAAGCCAAGAGCAGACAAGCGAACGCGCAGTGCGGCACTGTCTCTTCCACTGATGACCACCAGCAACAAGCCCGCACGTTGGAGCTGCTGGATGCCGTGACCATCGAGTACATGAAAGCGTTTGATCACCTCGCCATGCTCGCCTATATAGATGCCGCCGTCGGTTAGAACGCCATCTACATCAAAGAAAACCATCTTTGTTTGTGCGGCTAAATGCAGTATGTCTGCAGTAAACATGGGCGCAGTCAAATTCATCACGGTCAGATTACTTTGGCGCGCATCAAGTCGTTACTGCTGACAGCGCCAACCAAATGGCCTGTCGCATCGACAACAAGCACGCAGGTGATGTGATGCCGCTCCATCATTTCAGCGGCTTCAACCGCCAGTGCATTGGCCTTGGTGGTTCGCGGATCGGAACGCATCACATCAGCGGCAAGGGCAGTGCGCAAATCAGCCCCCTTTTCAATCAACCGCCGCAAGTCACCATCAGTGAAAATTCCCTTGAGGCGATGCTGGTCGTCCACCACTGCTGAGGCGCCCAGGCCTTTGGCGCTCATCTCTCGCATCAAGTCAGAAAAGCTGCTGTTGGCATGGACTTTGGGAATGTCATTTCCCGTTCGCATCACGTCGCTGACATGGGTGAGTAACTTGCGACCCAGTGCACCCCCAGGATGCGAGCGGGCAAAATCTTCTGCTTTGAATCCCCTGGCATCCAGCAATGCCACTGCAAGGGCGTCTCCCAAAGCCAACTGTGTGGTGGTGCTTGCTGTGGGTGCCAAGTTTAAGGGGCAAGCCTCTTTCTCAACACTGCAGTCCAAAAGAATCGCAGCATGCTGCGCCAGCGCTGACTGCAAGTTGCCCGTAATCGCTATCAGTGGTGCACCCAGGCGCTTGAGCATGGGCAAGATCACCATCAATTCTTCAGACTCGCCGCTGTAGGAAATGGCAAGGACCAGATCAATCGCCTGGATCATGCCAAGATCACCATGACTGGCTTCGCCGGGGTGTACAAACATGGCTGGCGTGCCCGTAGAGGCGAGTGTGGCGGCCACTTTGCGCCCGATGTGACCACTCTTGCCCATGCCCATCACCACGACCCTGCCGCGCACGGCCAGCATCATTTCCACAGCTTGTGCAAAACCCGCGTTGACGCGTTGTTTAAGTCCCAAGATGGCATTGGCTTCGATATCAAACGTCTCTTGCGCCAAGTGGATGGCTTGTGCAGCATCAAAACGCTTGCTGTGGTGTGCCTGAAATCCCATGCTGGCATTCTATCGACGCCCACTACCAAGTGGGGTCGCTAGAGGGCAACTTGATAGTATTGGTTATGAGCGTCCTTGAAATCACCTTGCTGTATCTCTTTGCCGCCGTGCTGGGTGTGGTGGTTTGCCGCCTCATCAAAGTGCCGCCCATGTTGGGCTATCTGGCCGTGGGCGTTGTGATTGGGCCCAATGCGTTGGCACTGGCGCAAAACTCAGCAGCGATTGGGCATCTGGCAGAGTTTGGCGTGGTCTTTTTGATGTTTGTGATTGGCTTGGAGTTCAACCTGCCCAAGTTGCGTGCGATGCGAAGGCATGTATTCGGCTTGGGACTATTTCAGGTAGCAATCACCATGCTGCTTGCTACATTGGCGATGCTCGGATTGTCGGCGCTGCTGCCAACTTTTTTGTCGGTTCCTTGGCAAACGGCCTTGGCGCTCTCGGGTGCGCTTGCCATGAGCAGCACCGCCATCTTGGTCAAACTGATGACTGAGCGCTTGGAGCTGGATTCTGAACATGGCCAGCGCATCATGGGCGTGCTGCTGTTTCAGGATTTGGCGGTGGTTCCTTTGCTGGTCTTGATTCCTGCACTCGGTACCAGTGGTGAGGCCTTGTTCGTGGCCTTGGCCTTGGCCGGGCTGAAGGCGGCATTGTTAATCACCGTGCTGCTGACGGGCGGTCAACGCGCTATGCGGTGGTGGCTGACACTGGTTGCCCGGCGCAAAAGTGAAGAGCTGTTTGTGCTGAACTTGCTGCTCATCACGCTTGGGCTGGCTTGGTTGACCGAACTGGCGGGTTTAAGCCTGGCTTTGGGCGCTTTCATTGCCGGGATGCTGATTTCTGAAACGGAATACAAGCACCAAGTGGAACTTGATATCCGCCCATTCCATGATGTGCTGCTGGGCTTGTTTTTCATCACTATCGGCATGATGCTGGACTGGCGGCTTGTACTGGAGCGCTGGCCACTGGTGTTGCTGCTCGTGACCTTGCCGGTGCTGTTCAAGCTGCTGCTGGTGACTGCACTGGCCAAGCTTTTAGGGGCAACCGCGGGCGTGGCGCTGCGCACGGGCCTGTACTTGGCACAAGCGGGGGAGTTTGGTTTCGTTTTGTTGACGCTGGCCGCTGATAACGCGCTGGTGCCGCCGCAACTGCTTAACCCCATTTTGGCCAGCATGGTGCTTTCCATGCTGCTCACACCATTCATTCTGATGTACAGCAACTCGTTGGTTTTGCTGCTGGTGCGAAACGAGTGGCTGCAGCAATCAGTGCAGATGACCCGCATTGCACGAGCTTCGATAAACGCCAACCAGCATGTCATTATTTGCGGCTATGGGCGTTGCGGCCAGAATTTGGCCAGGTTGCTGGAGGCCGAAGGCATTCCCTACATGGCGCTGGATCTGGACCCTGACCGTGTCAGGCAAGCGGCAGCGGCCGGCGACTCGGTCGTGTTTGGTGATGCGGTGCGTTTGCAGGCGTTGATGGCTGCAGGGCTTGCCCGTGCCAGCGCCGTGGTGGTGACTTATTTGGATGTCAGCAGTGCGCTGAAAGTACTGGCCAATACCAAGACCCACGCGCCGCAGGTCCCCGTGATTGTGCGCACCCATGACGACCACGACCTGGAAAAACTCAAGGGTGCGGGTGCCACCGAGGTGGTGCCCGAAGCGATTGAAGGCTCGCTCATGCTGGCCAGCCATGCGCTAGCGCTTGTCGGGGTGCCTATGCGGCGCGTGATCCGGCGTGTGCAGCAGCAGAGAGATGCACGCTATAACTTGCTACGCGGCTATTTTCATGGCTCAGACGATGACACCGCTGACGAGATGGACCACGAGCGCTTGGCGACATTTACGCTTACGTTGGGCGCAAAAGCACTGGGCAAGTCGTTGGGGCAACTCGCGCTAGCGACTTATGGCGTTCGGGTGATCAACGTGCGTCGGGGCAATGGCAAGCCGCTGCCCCCTTCGGCCGACTTGATGTTGAATGTCGCCGATACCCTGGTGCTTTCTGGAAAGCCTTCGGATCTTTCCAAAGCGCAAGACAAGCTGCAACTTGGCTAGCCGAAGGCAATTGACAACTGCAATCAACCAGCTTTAAAGACCGCCGTATTGCGTGGCACTGAGCGCCTGTGCTTCATTGTCTTGTTCAGGCATTTCGGTATCTTCGTAGCCGTTAAGCAAGCCGTAACTGGTGTTGGTTTTGTCTTTCGCCGGCACAGGTACTTGTGGCGTCGCAGAGGCATTGGCCAGGGCTTGTTTAAAGGCCGCGACTTCAGCATCGTCAATCGGGTCATGGCGCGAAACCGGGAGTGCAGCGACTGCCGCCGCCGCCGCCAAAGGCAAGGCGATCTCTGGCGCAGGAGAGGCTACGCCAGCCGCAGGCTTTCTGTGCGCCGATATCGGCGTTGACTTCACGGGAAGGCCGGTCGCCACGTACTCGTTAACACGCCAGTACACCGCTGTGACCACAATGTCGTGGCGCGACTTGGAGCTTTGCGCAATCAGGGCTTCGATCTCGGCCAGGCGCCCGGCGTCATTGCCAAACTCCAGGGCAACGTCCATCATGACCAAAAACTGGCGACCTCGGGAGTCCAGTGACAGCACTTTGAACTTGTAGGTAGATGACAAGACCCCGACCCTGGCCATCGCCTCGCGGACGACCACATAAAGCAACTCGCGCCGTGCCATGCGCTCGGATTTGCGGTTGGCCGCATGCTGCGCGGGTGTGGCGGCTCTGGCCGGGTCTTTGGATGACTTGACCGGCCGGGTGGCTTCCATGCGCGACAGGCCTGAACTTTCAGCCATCGGCATGGACTTAGCCTGTTTTTTGCTGAATAACCAGCCAAATAAGGACATAAAACGCCTTTAGGGAAGCCCAACGATGCCTAGCAGTATATGGGCAGGGGGGTGGGCGCGCCAACGTTTTCAGCGGCAAACCCAAGCCAATGCAAGTCGGCTGGTGAGTATTTCGTGTATTAATTCCAGCGCGCCCCTTTGAGGTGCGGCACCGGCAAGGCAGTCGCAGTGCGGCTCAGGTGATGGCGATGCGTTTGGGCCGGATGGCCAGCCGTTTGGCCAGCACACCGCCCAAACCCATGCTGAGTTCCAGCGCAATGGCGCTTTGGCGATTGGAGAGTTCAATAAAGCGGGTGGGTGTCAGGCACCAGAGCTTGCAATCACTGATGGCTTGTACCGTGGCGCTGCGCGGCTGATGCGAGAAAAAAGCCCCCTCACCCACCACCGCGCCAGCGCCAAGCATGGCCAGCTTGACCACGTCTTTTCTGTCCTTGAAATGCACGCTGAGCATGCCCGACTCGACAAAATACACGCTTGAGTCTTTGGCCCCTTGCTCAATCACCAGTTGCCCTTTCATGCAGGCAAACGGCTGAATGAAGCTGCCCAAAATTTGCCACTGGCTGGCGCTGAGCTTGCTGTGAAAACTGTCGTTGGACTCACTAGCGGCGATGGCTTGGGCCAAACCGGCCACGTCAAACTGGAGCGTATTGGGCAGGGGTGCATTCATGCTCCCACCTTAGTCGGCTGCGTCAGGCGCGGCAAGCCCCCCTAACGCACACTTACACCTGATACATGGGGCGCCAGGCCCTCTCAAACGCAGCAGCAGGCCAGCAAGCCTCCAGGGGGTTTGACGGAGCCTGAAAGCAGGCGTTTATATATAAAAAGACGCTCTGGCCAGTGTATTACTTGCCAGTAGTGCTATGTTTTTAGATAGTTCGGCTGGGGTGACAATACGCGCGACGTTGCGCAATTCAAGCTGCGCGCGCCTGTTTTTTCAGCCAGCGCATCAGGCTGCCCAGCAGGGGCAACTTTTCATACACCTCTTCGGAGGTGTCCCAGTAATCGCGGTGGTAGTGGACCAAGCCTGCCGGCGTTAATTTCAGGTGCGAGCTGCCATGAATCCACTGCGCTTGCTGCGGCTGAAAACGTTTGAAGCGAAAGTGAAAGTCCCAGTTGAAAAAACACTGCACCACGCCCTCCGGGCTGCGGCTGGCAAGCTGGTCAACGATGACAAAGCGCGGCTCGTCGAGCACCTCGTACATATGGGCAAACACACGACCGATTGGCGCCAAGCCGCGGACTTCCTGGTACGGGTCTTTGAAAAACGCGTCCGGGCTGTAGAAATCACCCAGGTTTTGCAGCGTCCTGGGCGACAGGGCCTGGAAAAAATCCACCAAACGTTGGCTTTGCGCGTGCAAATCGGGCGCAGGGTTCATAGCCCGGTCATGCGCCGGACGGCGGCAAAGTAGGCCCAGTAGGGCAGCGCGCTCAGTGCCTTCATGACCAGGGTAAAGCGTTTGGGGAAATGAATCTCAAAGCGGCCCTTGCCCCAGCCGCGCAAGATCGCGTCGGCAGCCTGGGCGGGCGTGAGCAGGCCGGGCATATGAAAGTCGTTTTGCGCCGTCAACGGCGTCTGCACAAAGCCGGGGCAGATCAGCGAAACGCCAATGCCTTTGTCATGCAAGTCCAGGTAGAGCGTTTCGGCCAGGTTGATCAATGCCGCTTTGGTCGGGCCGTAAGCCAGACTTTTGGGCAGCCCGCTGTAGCCCGCCACGCTGCTGACCAAGCTGATATGCCCTTTGCCGCGCTGAATGAAACGCGGCAATACCGCATGCAGCAAATACAAGGCACCCAGGTAGTTGACCTCCTGGTGCCGCAGCATTTCGTCCAAGTCGTATTCGGTCGCGCGCAGTGCCTTGTAGTAGCCAGCGCAATACATGACCAAATCCAGTTCGCCCTCAGCCAACAACTGCGCTGCCGCAGTCTGTACTGCGTCGGCGTCGGCACAGTCCAAGGGTAGCGCCTGCATGCCCGGATATTGCGCTGCCATAGACTGCAGGTTCGCGGCATTGCGCGCCGTCAGCACCACCTTGGCTCCGCGCGCGTGCAATGCCGCGGCCGTGGCCTGGCCTATGCCGGTAGAAGCACCCAGCAGCCAGACGCGCTTGCCTTGCCAGTCGGTCAGTAGCGGGTTGTGCGGCATGGTGTGTGCAGGGTCAAGGCCCAGCTCATCGCTTGGTGAATGAAAGGGTTAACTCGCCGACTTGCAGCCCAAATTTGCGCATGACGGCCTTGTTGAGCATGACTTTGTCGCTGACCAAGTACATCCAGTCGTCGAGTTGAACTTCAATGACTTTGCCGTCCACCGGCAAAGCCAAGGTATAGGTCCAAAAAAATGCATTGCCCCTGGTCTGGCCGCTGGCTTCGCCCACTACGTCGGCAGCGCGGCCAGTGTAGCGGCCACCGCCGTGCTTGGTCAGGGTCCAGATTCGCTTCTCGCGCGTCCCGTCCGAGAACATGAAGTCTTCGTCCAGCACCCCCTGCGAGCCCTCCCAGCGGCAATTCATCAGCACCGTAAAGCGTCGCACGACCTTGCCCGAACGGTCGGTAAAAATGCCCCAGGCATCGACTTGGCCATTGAAATAAGTGGCCAAGTCAAGCACCGGCTTTTCGCTGGCGTAGTCCTCAATAGCTTGGCTGGCGCAACCGGCAAGCCCGGTCAATGCGCTGGCCGACAAGGCACCCCCAGCGCTTAAAAGCAGGCGTCTTTTCATGCGGAGTCCTCGTTCGGTGGAGATGGCCTGGCCGTAGCATCGGGCCGGATGATGAGTGTGTAGAGCAGCCACGCCGAGATGATTTTCAACAAGCACGGCAGTACGCAATACGCCAAGGCCAATGCCTGCAGGCCGGCTGCGTCCCGGCTGCCAGGCACATAGCCAAACAGGGCGAGCAATGGCAGGCTGATACCGGCCGCCAGGGCAAGGTTGAGTTTGGTGGCAAAGTTCCACCAGCCAAAATAACTGCCAGCCAGGTCGGGCCGGGGCGAAGCGGCAATCAAGCCCGCCAACATGGCACCGGGTAGCGCCAAGTCGGTTCCCAAAGCGACGCCCGAGAGCGCGCAAAGCACCAAAAACGCCATCGCATCGCCCGGCCCCAGTGCGCTGGCCCAGACAAAAACCGCCGTAGCCAAAGCCATGCCGCACAGCCAGGTGCGTGCCAGGCCCCAATACTTGACCAAACGCAGCCACAATGCAATCGAGAGCGCGGCGCTGAGGAAATAGCTCCCAAGGAACAGGGGTTCCATCGCGGCAGGTGCCTGCAGGCGATCTTGAACAAAAAACAATACCAACGTGGCTGGTATGGCGCTGGCAATGCCATTGAACATGAAAACACCGAGCAGTCGCTGGAAGGCGGGCTGAGTTAAAGGCTGCCACAGCGGCGGCTTGGAATGCGCTGGTCCATGCGCTGGTGCCGTGCTGAGTGTTGCGGCTGCTGCAGCAAAGGATGGGCGGGGTCCCAGGCACCAGGCCCACCAGCCTGCGGCAAGCAGTACGGCAAACAAGGCGGCTGTGGCAGGCAAACCGAGCAGCTGCGGCGTAACCGAGGCGGTGACGACACCCGCCAAACCCAAGGCTTCGCGCCAGCCCACCAGGCGGCTTTGCACCACCTCCCCGCCGCCCAGCCGGGCTCCCCAGGATTGGTGGGCAACACTCAGCGAGCTGTAGGCCAGATAGGTCAGCACCAGCATCAGACTGGCCCAAGTGATTAAACCGGCGGGTTCTTGCGTTAGCGGAAAAAACAGGCCGGTGAAGCCAAGGGCTAAACCCACGGCCGCTGCTGCGCCCCAGGCCAGCACCTTGCGCAGCGAGTGGGCGAACTGGGCATCGCTCCAGCGGCCAATCAGCGGGTCAATCAAGGCATCCAGCAGGCGGGCAGCGAGCAGCATGGTTCCCAATGTAGCCAGCGGCATGCCAAATTCGCGGGCGTAATGGTTGGGCAAGATGACGTAGAGCGGAAGCGCGACAAATGCCAGCGGCGATCCCAGCAAGCCGTAGCAAAACGCTTGGCGGGCGGAAGTCGCGCTGGGCGGGTCTGGGATACGCTGCACAGGTTAGCCGCAAGCGGGTCAGGGTTCGGTGCGCGCCAGCAATGCCTTGCGCAGTTGCGGCTCGGACGTGGTCGGTGCCAACCAAATGCCAAAGAAAAGGCGAGCCAATTCGGGGTCCAAAACCTCACCCGTTTTTTTGCCATTGGTGAAGAAAACTACCCCTTTGCCGGGCAGGTTCACACCCACAATACGGTCCCCTTTTTTGACGCTGGGGTAGGCGGATTTGAGTTGCTTTTCCCAGCGCTGGGCCTGGCTTTCGGTAAAGTTGCCATGCCGCCGCATCTCGTCGATGGAGCGCTCGGCGATGGCGGCATTGCTAAAAGCCCGCAAGTAGCTCAACTCCAGGCAAAACTCGTGTTGCTCATACTGGTCGCGGCGAAAACCAGGACCCACCCACAGCTCGGCGTTGTAGACATCGAAGCCCCAAAAAGTGAGCTTGGCGGTGCCGCTCAGTTGGGCTTGAGGCAGCAGTGCTTTGGTTTCATCGGGTTGTGACTGCGCCCAAGCGAGGGACGCCGCGACCAACAGCCCAATCGGCAGCAGGCCCGAGACGCAAAAGCGCAGTAGCACAGCAAATGACGTCAACGGATGTGACATCACTTTTTCCGCAGGGTGAACTGGATCACATCGGTATTTGCGCCCGCAAATGCCGCTTCGCAGTAGGCCAAATAAAACTCCCATGTGCGCATGAATTTCTCGTCAAATCCCAGGGCCAATACGGCTTGCCGCTCGGCGCAAAAGCGTGCGCGCCATTGCTTCAAGGTTTCAGCGTAATCAAGGCCGAAAGCCAATTCGTCCACCACTTCCAAACCCGCTGCATTGGCCTGCGCCCGGAAGGCGCTTGGACTGGGCAGGCAACCGCCAGGGAAAATGTACTGCTGAATAAAGTCAGTGGACCGGATGTAGCGCTCAAACAAGGCGTCGTCAATCACGATGCTTTGAATGCAGGCATGGCCGCCTGGTTTAAGCAGACGGCTTACGGTTTGAAAGTACTGCGGCCAAAATTCACGGCCCACCGCCTCGACCATCTCTATGGAGCAAATGGCGTCAAATGGCGCACCTTGAATGTCGCGGTAGTCTTGCAGCCGCAGTTCGCTGCGCTGCGGCGAGTTCAGGCGGGCTAAGCGGCCCTGCGCGTGGCTTAGCTGTTCTTGACTAAGCGTAACGCCAGTCAGGTGCGCGCCAAACTCGGTTGTCGCCATTTCGGCCAAAGCACCCCAGCCGCAACCAATTTCCAGTACGCGCTGGCCAGGCTGAACCCGTGCCATGCGCAGCGCACGGCGTACTTTGGCGTGCTGCGCCGCCACCAGCGTCTGGCTGCGGTCGCCATCAAACCAGGCACTGGAGTAGTTCCAGGTGTCGTCCAGCCACAGCGCGTAAAAAGGGTTGCCTAAATCGTAGTGCGCGTGGATATTCTTTTGGCTGTTGCTGCGCGTGTTGCGGTTCAGCAGGTGGCGAATCCAGTAAACCAAACGCCCGCTCCAAGTGCCGTACACCACAGACTCAATATGCTGGCGGTTGCGCACAAAAAGCTGGAGTAATTCGACCAAGTCAGGGCTGCTCCAGTCACCCGCGATATAGGTCTCTGCAAAGCCAATATCACCTGATTTCAGTGCCGCAGCACACACATTCCAGTTGTGCAAAGTCATGCGGGCAGCAACCCCGGGGTGCTGCGCATCCTGCTGGCCAAAATGTTGCACCGAGCCGTCGGGCAATTGCGCGATCAGCGTGCCATGCGACAAACGTTGCAGCAATTTGAGTGCGCTGCGTGCTGCCATGGGTGCGCAGCGCGGTATTTGAATTCCAGGGACAACGGTCGTGTTCATGGTCTATGGGATAGAGGAGATGGAGTTTGCCGGGGCACGGCGGGCGGAAGGCTGGCGGACTGTGCGGGTGCCGCTGCCTTTCCATGAAAAGGCACGCGCTTGAGCCACAGCCGCAGCGCTTGCCAGTGAATGCGGGCTATCACTCCCCAAGTCATGGCCGGGTACTGCCACAGAGCTTTTCGCCGGGTTTGTGCAGTCAATGGTTGCAAGTCTCCGCTGACACTGGTTTGCAACAACAGTCCGTTGGTATCGTGGTAGTCAATGCGCGCTACCGTTCGGGACGTACCGCTGCGCGTACTCTGCATGAACCGAAAACGGTAGCCACCTTCTACCTTGCAAAACGGGGACACATGCAGTACTTTGCTGGCTGACAGCTCTTCGCCAAAGCGGGGCGCGTCCAGCACATAACAATGGCGCTCGCCAAATGTGTTGTTGACCTCGACGACAATGGCGCGCAAATCTTCTGCGGGCTTGCCGTCCATGGCGGACTTGTAGCAATACCAAAAACTCACGGGCTTGAAGGCGTAGCCGAGTACACGGGGATAGCAATGCAGCCAGACTTCCCCGCAGGCGTCGGCGATACCTTGGCTTTGCAACAACTCATCGAGCCAGGCCAAGGCACCGCCCTTTGCGGCGCTGCGGCCATCGCCGTGATCGGCATCGAAGAAACTCAGGGTACTGTGGCGGTTGCGGGCCAAATTCGGGCTTGGCAGGCGTTCCAGCGCCCGCATGGGCAGCATCAAAAAGAAGGTGCGGTAGGCGAAAGCATGGCGTGCAGGTCGCAGCCGGGTATGCCGGACTTGTCCAAAGCCGATCAGGGCTTGCGGGGCGGCGGGCAAGGCTGGTGGACGCATGATCACAAATGGCTCAGGCTGGGGCTGCTGGAGCAGGTGGCAAGGCCAGCAGGCTGCGCGCTACGGCCAGGCCCGAAGTCAAACCATCTTCGTGAAATCCATAGCCCATCCAGGCACCGCAAAAATAGGTGTGTTGCTGTCCTTGCAAGGCGGCAACCTTAGGCTGCGCTTGGATGGCGGCCAAATCGAATACCGGATGCGCGTAGTCGTATTCGCCCATCACCCATTTACGGTCTATTTCCCGCAGCGGATTCAGTGTGACCACGACAGGTGTGGTCACGGGCAATGGCTGCAGTTGATTAACGTAGTAGTGCAAGCACACGCGTGCTGACTCGTCATTGGCATGGGCTGCGCGTTCATAGTTCCAAGAAGCCCAGGCACGGCGCTGGCTGGGCAGCACCCGGCTGTCGGTATGCAAGACCGCGCGGTTTTGCTGGTATTTGATGGCCGACAAGGCCGCTGCTTCTTCCGCTGTTGGGCTCTGCAGCAGCCGTAGGGCTTGGTCAGAGTGGGTCGCGATAACGACTTTGTCAAACTGCTCAATGCGGCCAATGCCAGCGGTCTCTGTGGCGATGCGCACGCCGCTTGCTTGGCGCTCAATGAACTTCACCGGGCTGCTGAGCCGTTTGTCGGCTATGCGCGCAACGACTTTTTCCACATACTGCCGCGCACCGCCGCGCACAGTAAACCACTGCGGACGGTTCATGATCTGGATCAGACCGTGGTTGTGGCAAAAGCGAACCATGGTGGCTACAGGGAACTGCAGCATTTGTTGGGTCGGGCAGCTCCAGATGCAGCCCAGCATAGGCAGTAAATACCAGTCTCGGAATGCCCGACCAAGGCGGTGCTGGTCCAGGAAATCGCCTAAGGGCTGCATCCACTGTGCGTCTTGCCCAGACTCTGCGATGCGTCTGGCCAAAGCATTGAAGCGGATGAGATCGGCGAGCATGCCGAGAAAATCGCGGCTAATCAGATTGCTGCGCTGAACAAATACGCTGGAGAGGCTGGTGCCGCTCCATTCCAGCGTGCGGCCACGCAAAGCGTTGGGTACCTGGACTGAAAACGACATATCGGACGCGGCAGTAGCAACGCCAAGCTCAGCCAAGAAGCGAATTAATTGGGGGTAAGTTCGTTCGTTGTAGACCAAGAAACCGGTATCTACGCCGAAGCTGACACTGCGGGCCGCGTCCTCAGAGGAGGGCAAGGTGACGTCCACCGTGTGCGTGTGGCCACCAAAATAGTGCTCTGACTCGTACAAGGTGATGTCAGCATAGTCGCGAAGCGCATGGGCCACGGCCAAGCCAGAAATCCCCGACCCGATGATGGCCACTCGCAAAGGGGCAGCCATATCAGGGCGCGCCGTGTAAAGCGGCTGCGAAGTGCCCCGAAGCGAAGCAGGTAGGGAGGGAGGAGGTAAACCGCTTCGGGATTGCTGCCCAACCATCTAGGCGGGGCAGACTTCGCAGCACAAAACTTGGGCTGATCCATTCAGCCAGCTTACTTAAGAAGCTTTTAATCAAGCCGAAGTTCCTCATAAGTGCCGAATTCATCGGCCACATGCAGAAGCAAATTGATTTGGGCATGATTAAAGTGAAAACTGTTCAGTCACATTATTACTCAAGAGTTTTAATTTGCGGTGCGATCTCTGATGGCGCGGTCAGCTACCCCTCAGGTGATGACCCCGCAGGCGCTGTGTGATTGGTGTTTGCTTGGCATGAACGGATGGCGTAGAGTGAGATGGAAGCAAGAAAAAGGATTGCTACAGGCTACGCCATGAGGACGGTCACGAGACGGGGGCAAAATAGCTCCACGCTTTGGTAGGCGGCGTATCTGCAAGGAGCCCCGCGGCAAATGTAATTTGTTTGACATCTAGACTGCTTAAAATATAAGCAGATTTTGAAGGACGACATGCTCTATCCAGAACTTTTCAAACAGCTTGAGTCCGTCCGTTGGGACATGGACAAGGACATTCCTTGGGCCAGTTTCGATGCCTCGCAGTTGACAGATGAGCAGGCCCAGACCATCAAGATGAACGCGATCACCGAGTGGTCCGCCCTGCCGGCGACGGAAATGTTCTTGCGCGACAACCGTGACGACAGCGACTTTTCCGCTTTTATATCCATCTGGTTTTTCGAAGAGCAAAAGCATTCTTTGGTGCTGATGGAATACCTGCGCCGCTTCCGGCCGGAGTTGGCCCCCACCGAAGACGAATTGCACGAGGTGCGCTTTGAGTTTGAGCCCGCGCCGGCACTCGAGACTCTCATGCTGCACTTTTGCGGCGAAATCCGCCTGAACCACTGGTACCGCCGAGCGGCAGAATGGCATACCGAGCCGGTCATCAAGCACATCTACACCATCCTGAGCCATGATGAAGCCCGCCATGGCGGTGCCTACCTGCGCTACATGAAGCGGGCGATCAACAACTGCGGCAACGAGGCGCGCCAGGCGTTTGCCAAAGTCGGCGTGCTGATGGCCAGTGCGCGCCGCACGGCGCAGGCGCTGCACCCGACCAACCTGCATGTCAACAAAACCCTGTTTCCGCGCGACACTATCCAGAGCCGCCTGCCCAACCCTGAGTGGCTGGAGCATTGGCTTGACACGCAAATCAAGTTTGACGCTGTCTGGGAAAACAAAGTCATTGACCGTATCCTGCACAACATGAGCTTGCTGATGGACCAGAGCTTCAAAACCGTGCAGGAGCTCAACCGCTACCGCAAAGACCTGATCAAAGACATTGCGGGCGAGCTGGAGGCGGCCGTGCCTGCCCAAATTGCCCCGGCCGTGGCCTAAGCCTGCAGCGCTAGGGCCGCACGGCCCACTCGGCCCGAACCTCTCTGTGACCGCCTTCTTGGACAAACTCACGCCGCGTGGGCAATTGCCCACGCGATTGGCCGCGCTGCCCCGGCCGCTGGTCTTTACCAACGGCGTCTTTGACTTGCTGCATCCTGGCCACGTCACCTACCTGGAGGCGGCGCGGGCCCTGGGGGCCAGTTTGCTGGTGGCGCTGAACACGGATGCCTCGGCCCGGCGTCTGGGCAAAGGCGCGGACCGCCCGCTCAACACCGAGCAAGACCGCGCCTGCATGGTGGCGGCGCTGGCATCGGTCAGCCTGGTGACCTGGTTTGACGAGGACACCCCGCTCGCATTGGTGCATGAGATCCGCCCGGACATCTTGGTCAAAGGCGGTGACTACGACATGGCCACCTTGGCGGAAAGCGCGGCGGTGCAAAGCTGGGGCGGCCGCGCTTTGGCGATGCCGTTTGTGCGCGGCTATTCCACCACGGCGCTGGTGCAAAAAATTCGGCAAAGTAACGCGCTGGGCTGAACCCGCTCCAGACATTGCGCGGCGGCTCTGAGCCTCCTGGGTTGCGCTCCAAACAGCCTGAAAACCGTCAAAATCGACAAATTACAAGCAAAAATGACCGCTAGCCAAAGTGAATGCTGCCCGTAGCGCTATCAATTTAGGATTGCGACAGGCTATTCAAAATTGCGGGCGGTCTCAAACACCGCTTGCCACAGCCTTTCAATAGCCTGGCGCTGTACCAGCAGTGCTGGCAACAGCACTTGCGTGGGCTGCTGGTCCAGGCGCGCCTGGTGCTGAATTTTGCGCAGTTCGCGGTAGGCCGCCGCCGCCGCTTGGCCACAACCCGCCGGCAACAGGCCCAGCGATTCGGCGCGCAGCAGCAGCGCAATATTGCCTGCGTTTTCGCTCATGCCAGGGTGGCGCTGGCCTTGCGCCAGTACCAGGTACTGCACGGCAAATTCGGCGTCGAGCATGCCGCCGGGGCTGTGCTTGACGTCAAAGCAGCCAGGCTTGACCGGGCGCGACTGCGCGACCTTCTGGCGCATCGTCAGTACTTCGCGGCGCAGCGCGGGCAAGTCGCGCGGGGCATGGATGACGGCTTCGCGCACCGCATCAAAGCGCGATTTCAGCGGTGCCCAGCCGACACAAAAACGCGCCCGCGTCATGGCCTGGTGTTCCCAGGTCCAGGCCGTGCTGCTGCCGCGCTGCTGCTGGTAGTTGGCGTAGGCATCAAAGCGGCTGACCAGCAGGCCCGAATTGCCATTGGGCCGCAGGGCGGTGTCGATCTCGAACAAATCGCCCTCGCCGGTCTTGAGCGTGAGCCAATGGATCAGCTTGCGCGCCAGTGCGGTGTAGGTCACGGCAGCGGCATCGGTGTCACTGCCGGGCTCTGGGTCATAGACAAACACGATGTCAAGGTCACTGCCGTAGCCAAGCTCCTTGCCGCCCAGCTTGCCGTACGCAATGATGGCAAACCGCGCCGGGCCGGCAGGGCGCGAGGCCAGCCGCTGCCAACACCACTCGGCGGTGGTGGCCAGCACCGCATCGGCCAGCGCGCTGAGGTCGTCGGCCACTTCTTCTACCGTGAGCAGGCCCTCTACATCGCGCGCCAAAATACGAAACAGCTCGGCATGGTGGGCGCGGCGCAGCAGATTCAGCAACGCTTCGTCGTTGTCTTCGCGGGTGTGGCGAAGTGCTTCGTGGCGGTAGTGCAGCTCTTGCACAAAAGTCGGCGCATCAAAACGCTCACCCAGCAAAGCGCCACCGGCCAATTCGTCGATCACTCCGGGGTGGCGCATCAGGTAATGGGCGGGCCACTGCGCGAGTCCCAGCAGCCGAAGCAAGCGCTCGTGCACGGCCGGGCGCTCCAGCAGCAGTGCCAGATAGCTTTCGCGCCGCAGCAGCGGCTCCATCCAGGCCAGGCTGGCGAGGGCGGCACGCGGCGTGACGCGGCCTTCATCGACCCAGCGCTGCGTCCGGGTCAGCAGTTGCTGCAGGCGGGTTTTGGCATCCTCGCGCATGGCCAGCAGCCGTGGATGGGCCAGCCAAGGCACCAGTGCTTGCCCAAATGCGCCAGTGGTCGCGGGCAGCCAGGGGGTATCTGCTTCTTGTGACAGGGCCCCCGTTTGGCCGCAAGCAGTCTGGCAGGGTTTGCAGCCCAGGGGTTTGCTGCCGCCGAGCAGCCGGTCAAATTCCTGCGCCACCCGTTCGCGGTGGGCGTCCAGGTCGTGCAAAAACGGGCAGCAGGCAGGGTAGCCCAGCGTCTGCGCGATCCAGGTCAGGTCGTCGTCCTGGGTGGGCAGCACATGGGTTTGCTGGTCATCCAGGTACTGGATGCGGTGCTCGGTGCGGCGCAGGAACACATAGGCCTGTGCCAGCGCGTCGGCCACATCGGGCGGAATCAAACCGGCTTGTGCCAATAGCGGCAACGCGGCGAGGGTTGCGCGCGTGCGCAACTCAGGAAACTGCCCGCCGCGCACCAGCTGCAGCAGTTGCACCGTGAATTCAATTTCCCGAATGCCGCCGCGCGAGAGCTTGACATCGTTGGCGCGCTCTGGCCGACCCGCGCTGCGGCGCAAGGCATGTTCCCGAATCTGGCGGTGCAACTGGCGAAGGGCGTCAAACACGCTGTAGTCGAGGTAGCGTCTGAATACAAATGGCAACACCACCGCGCCCAGGCGCTGGGCCGAGCTGTCTTGCAAGCTTGACAGCGGTGCCACCACGCGGCTTTTGAGCCAGGCAAAGCGTTCCCATTCACGGCCCTGCGCTGAAAAGTAGGTCTCCAGGGAGGCCAGCGAGACGGCGGGCAGTCCCGAGTTGCCATTGGGGCGCAAGGCCGTGTCGATACGGAACACAAAGCCGTGTTCGCTGCTCTCGGCAATCAGGCTGTAGATAGCTTTGACCACTTTGCCGAAATATTCCTGGTTGGAAATCTTGCCCCGGCCATGCGCAAGGCCGGCGGTTTCGCCGTCGTCGTCATAGACATAAATCAGGTCAATGTCGCTGGAGACATTCAACTCGCGTGCGCCCAGCTTGCCCATGCCCAGCACCCACAACTGCGCCCGCTGCCCGCCCGCCGCCAGCGGCGCGCCGTGCTGTGCGTCGAGTTGTTGCAGGCTCAGGTTGCATGCCACATCCAGGGCAAACTCGGCCAGCTCGGTCATGCTCTCGCACACCACGGACAAGGCCGCATGGCGATCACAGTCCATCGCCATGACACGCAGCAGCAAGCCGCTGCGCAGCATCCGCAGCGCCGCCGCAGGATTGGGCTCCAGCGCCAGCAAATAGGCATAGGCAGTTTGTAGCTGTGCGCGTGTGATGGGGCCCGTCGCAGCCCATGGCGGCAGGCCGGAAAAAACACGGCCATACCGGCGGCTGAGTCGTTGTGCCACACGGGAATAAGGCAGTGCAGAGAGCGCCCCGTGCGCAGCCGATGCAGGCGGTGACCGTGCATCCTCTAAGGTTGAACCCGTGGCTGCCGTGCGGGTCATAATTCTTGCTCGCTTCAGGTACTCAATGAATCAAATTTCTCATGCCCCGCACCGACTGTTTCGCCTGGGAGCTGCTGCAATTGGCACCGTTTGGTGGTTGCTGGTAGCGGCATTTGCAATTTCTGTGCTGGCTTGGGTCGTATTGCACGGCTGGATTGTGCCGCGAATCGAACAATACCGCCCAGCGCTGGAAGCGCAGGCCAGTTTGGCAGTAGGTGCCCCGGTGAGAATTGGCGAAATCCAGGCCCGCTCGACAGGGTGGATCCCCTCATTTGAGCTGCACGGCGTGCGCCTGCTCGACGCGCAAGGACGGGACGCGCTGCTTTTGCCGCGCGTGGTGATTGCGGTTTCGCCGCGCTCACTGTGGGGCATGGGGTTTGAGCAGCTGTACATTGACAAGCCCGAACTTGATATCCGGCGCATGAAAGACGGGCGCATCACCATCGCTGGGCTGGACCTCTCTGCGGGCAAAACCGCTGACAGCAACGCCGGGCTTGACTGGTTTTTCTCGCAAGCCGAATTTGCCATCCAGGGCGGCAGCGTGCGCTGGACCGATGAGCAGCGCGGCGGTGCCACCGTGGCCCTGAGCGGTGTGGATTTTGTTGTGCGCAACCGCAGCCGCCGCCATGCGCTGCGCTTGCATGCCACACCGCCGCCAGAGTGGGGCACCGCTTTTCAAGTCAGCGCCTTGTTTCGCCAGCCGGTATGGGCTTCGGGCTCGCGCTGGCAGGATTGGATGGGCGAAGTGCATGCTGACTTTTCCAACGTTGACATTTCGCAGCTGCAGCGCTTTGTCACCCCAGGCGTTGACTTGACCGAGGGCCACGGCGCTTTGCGCGCTTGGGCGGCTGTACGGCAGGGCCAGATCACGGAAGTCACGGCCGATGTCGCGCTGGCCGGTGTGCAGTTGCGGCTGCGGCCCGAGCTGGAGGTTCTTGGCCTGCGCAACATGACCGGGCGACTGGCTGGCAAAGCGTTGCCGGGCGGGCTGGAATTCTCCACCCAAGCCTTGCAATTTGACACCACCGACGGCCTGCACTGGCCTGGCGGCAATGTGTTTGTGCGCCATAGCGAGCCGCCAGCGGTGCAGGGCGGCAGCGCTTTGGCCCAGGGCGAATTGCGCGCCGACCGCTTGAGCTTGCAAGCCTTGTCGCAAATTGCCAGCAGGTTGCCACTGGCCAGCACCACCCACGCGCTGCTGCAAGCCCATGCGCCCAAGGGCCTGGTCGAGAGCTTGGCCGTGACTTGGCAGGGGCCGCTGCAGGCCCCCGCAAAATTCACCGCCCAAGGCCGCGTAGCCGATCTTGAGTTGCAAGCACAGGCTGCAGGGGTACCCGGCGTCAAGGGCTTACGGGTGGACTTCTCGGCAACGCAGTCGGGCGGCCAGGCAACGCTGGGAATTAAAAAAGGCAGCGTCGAGTTGCCCGGCGTCCTGGCCGACCCACTGGTCGAAATCGACGAGTTGTCGGTCAACGCGAAGTGGCTGGTCAATGGCAGCAAACTTTCGGCCGAGCTGACGCAGCTCAAATTTGCCAATGCCGATGCCCAGGGCGAGGGCGAGGTGCGCTGGCGCACCAGCGACCCGGCGGTCTCTTCCAGTGCTTCGCGCTTTCCCGGCATCATCGATGCACAGGTTCAGCTCAGCCGCGGCATCGGCAACCGCGTCCACTACTACTTGCCCACCACGGTTTCGCAAGAGGCCCGGGACTATGTCCGTGGGGCCATTGGCCAAGGCGATTTGAGCGCGGTCAAGTTTGTCTTGAAGGGCGATTTGAATGACATGCCCGCCCGGGCCGGCAAAACCGCCGAATTCCGCATTGCTGCGCGGATGGACAACGTCACCTATGCCTATTCGCCCGTCGCTCTGCCGGTGGCAGGGGGTGCGCCACTGGTCTGGCCTGCTTTGGCTCAGCTGTCGGGCGAACTGCTGTTCAATGGCAACCAGATGCAGATCAAAGGGGCCAGTGCCCGGCTTGCGGGAACGGCAGGGGTGCAAATCCAGCGCATCGAGGCGGAAATTGCCGACTTGAGCAAAACCACCGTAGTCAACGTCCAAGCCGAAGCCCGCGGCCCGCTCAATGAAATGGCGCGAGCCTTGCTGGCCTCGCCCTTGCAACCCAAGCTGGCACCCGCGCTGGGCAGCGCTGCCCTGAGCGGACCGGCCGAGTACAAAGTCCAGCTCAATTTGCCGATCAACACGATTGACAAAAGCCGCGTCAACGGGACGGTGCTGCTCGCGGGCAACGACGTGCAAATCACGCCGCAAACGCCGGCATTCAGCCAGGTCCGCGGCGGGGTGCAATTCTCCGAAAACGGCGTTGCCCTGGCCGGGGTCCAAGCGCGCGCCGTGGGCGGCGATGTTCGGCTCGAAGGTGGCAGCCGGGCGCTGCTCGGCAATACCGCCTTCAATGGCCTGCAGCCCTCGGCTTCCAGCAGCACCATGGCCTGGGGTGCCGGTGCCAGCGAGCCTAGCATTGCCTTTCGTGCGCAAGGCCTGGCGAGTGCCGAAGGGCTGCGTGCGGCCAGCGAGTTGGGGTTCGTGTCGCAACTTGCCAGTTATGCCACTGGCAGCACGCCCTACACGGCGTGGCTGGCGGTTCGCCAGGGCCTGACGGAATACTCCGTGGCCACTTCGCTGCAAGGCATGGCGCTTGGTTTGCCTGCACCTCTGGCCAAAACGGCCGAATCGGTGCTGCCCGTGCGGCTGGACAACGTGCTGCTGCGTGAGTCACTCGCGCCCGACACAGCCGGCACGGTGCGGCCGCAAGACCTGTTGGCACTGGAGTTGGGCGCAGTGGCCGCGTTGTCTTATGTGCGCGATATTTCAGGGCCGCAGCCCAGGGTCTTGCGCGGCCAAATCGCGGTGGGCTTGCAGCCAGGCGAGTCGCCCGGGCCCGCAGCGCAGGGGGTGGTCGCCAATGTGCGGCTGCAAAAAATCGATGCGGACGCCTGGAGTGCCGTGCTTGCGCGTCTCGGCGATGCCAGTGTCCGTGAGGCGGCAGCACTGTCGCAATCCACAGTGCGCCTGCCGCCAGGCGGCGTTGGGCCGGCGACGGCCGCCGTCAGTGTTGCGCCAGACTATTTGCCTACGCGGCTGGCGGTACGCGCCGCCGAATTGACGCTGGACGGCCGCAAACTCAGCAATATGGTGCTGGGCGGCTCGCGCGAGGGCACCACCTGGCGCGCCAATATCGACGCCAGCGAGCTCAGCGGGTATTTGGAATACCGCCAGCCCGCTGCCAGTGGTGCCGGCCGGGTCTATGCCCGCCTGGCCCGCCTGACCGTGGCTTCCAGCACCGCTGCTGACGTGGAAGACCTGCTGGAGCAGCAGCCCGCAAGCATTCCCGCGCTCGACATCGTGGTCGAGGACTTTGAGCTGCGCGGCAGAAAACTGGGCCGCATCGAGATTGACGCGGTGAATCGCGGCGGGCGCACCGCCGGTCGCGACCCCACTGCGCCGGACACGGTTCGCGAATGGCGGCTGAATAAATTCAACCTCACCTTGCCTGAAGCCAGGCTCACCGCCAGCGGCAATTGGGCAGTGCGCGGTGCGCAGGCCGCTCCCGGTGACGGCGCTAGCCCTGCGCCTGCTGCCCAGGGCGACAAACGCCGCACGGTGATGAACTTCACGCTGGACATTGCCGACTCCGGCAAGCTGCTGGCGCGCTTTGGCATGAACGACTTGATCCGCGGTGGCGCGGGAAAAATGCAGGGCCAGATCGGCTGGCTTGGCTCACCGCTGGCGCTGGACTACCCGAGCCTGACCGGGCAGTTCAATGTCAGTGTCAATGCGGGCCAGTTTTTGCAGGCCGATCCGGGCTTGGCCAAGCTTTTGGGCGTGCTGAGCCTGCAGTCGCTGCCGCGCCGCCTGACGCTGGATTTCCGTGACGTATTCAGCGAAGGCTTTGCCTTTGATTTTGTGCGCGGTGATGTCCTGATTGACCGCGGCTTGGCCAGTACCAACAACCTGCAAATGAAGGGCGTGAATGCCGCCGTGCTCATGGCCGGCTCGGCTGACATTGCGCGTGAAACCCAGGACGTGCGGGCTGTGGTCGTGCCCGAGCTGAATGCCGGCACGGCCTCGCTGATCACGACCATCATCAACCCGGCAGTGGGTTTGGGCACATTTTTGGCGCAACTGTTTTTCCGCCAGCCGCTGATTGAGGCGGCCACGCAAGAGTTTCAAATCAGCGGTTCCTGGGCCGATCCGAAAATCGTCAAGGTGGACCGCCGGGCCAGAGTGGGTGCAGCCAATGAACCCGCCAAAGCCGCTGCTGAGGAGCGGGCTGTCCAATGAAAGTCGCGGCCATTCAGATGGTTTCCTGCGGCCGTGTGCAGGACAACCTGCTGGCCGCCCGCGGGCTGCTGGAAGAAGCCGCCGCACAAGGGGCCGAACT
>JBJXED010000014.1:0-30869 GCA_046155225.1 Burkholderiaceae bacterium | reverse complement strand
GAACTCACCGAGTTGCTGGAAGAAGCCGTGCTACAAGAATTTGAGCGCATCGCCGAGCGCGGCGGCGTGCTCGGCGCCATGGAAACCGGCTACCAGCGTGGTCGCATTCAAGACGAATCCATGCACTACGAAATGCTCAAACACACTGGCGAGCTGCCGATAGTGGGTGTCAACACCTTCCGCAACCCGCATGGGGATGCAATGCCCGACAAGCTGGAGTTGGCTCGCTCAACCGACGAAGAAAAGCAATCGCAACTGCAGCGCCTACAAGACTTCCACACCCGCCACGCCGCCGAGGCACCCGCCATGCTGAAGCGCCTGCAACAAGCCGTGATCGACAACGCCAATGTGTTTGATGTGCTGATGGACGCCGTGCGCTGCTGCTCACTGGGGCAGATTACCAATGCACTGTTTGAGGTGGGCGGGCAGTACCGGAGGAATATGTGACTGCTGCTACCTGCGCATAATGGCAATTCAGAGCTTTCCAATTTAAAAGTGTCATCCCATGCGCGTTGTAGGTCAGAAAAACCGCTGCGAAATCGAGCTGGATCCAGCCAAGGCGTGGCAACGCGCCAGAGCCATGGACGGCATGTTCAAGGCGGCGCAACCGGCGCTTGTGCGCGGCGTTTTCCGCGCCGGCCATGCTGCGCTGATGCAGCAGGATGCGCTGCGCCGGATTGAGATAGCGCGGCGACTGAATTCGCGCTGAACCCTTGCAAAGCATGGCCGAAGACGCTGGCGATCCCGTACTGCACCTGTTGCAGCGCTTCGCACAGGAAGACGTGGAATACGTGTTGATTGGCGGCCAGGCGGTGCGACTAAATGGCTACTTGCGCGCCACCGAAGATGTGGATGTGCTGCTGCGGCAGACCAGGGCCAATGGCGAAAGGGTGATCCGGGCCTTGAGTTTTTTGACCTCGGCTAAAGAACTGGATGCCGCCTGGTTTGAGCCTGATCCCGAAGGCGAAGTGCAAAACATCCGGGTTGCCGACGACCTGCTGGTGGACTTGCTGTTTGCCGCCAATGGCCAGGACTACGCCGCAGTGCAGGAGTTTGTCCAGGAACTGGTGCTGGACGGTGTATCAATCCGGGTCATCAATATCGACGGGCTGCTCAAAACCAAAACCGATTACCGCGAAAAAGACGTGCTTGACAAAGCCGTTTTGACGCGTATCAAGCTGGGTCTAACGGAATTGGATTGATGTACAAGATTTCGCATGATTCCACTCTAGCGGAAACCAGTTGCTGCACGCCCTGTCAGGTGCGCATGCCCAGCAGGATCACTTTCACATTGCCATTTGACCGAAGGCTCAGCACTAACAGGTAGACCGTGAGAAAAGAAGCCCCGCCGATCAGTGCCAGTAAGCCCAGCGCCAAGCCAAGCCCTGAGAACTGATGCCGCCAGGCGACCCACAAGGCCGACAAAATCAGCATGAACATGAAGTCTAGGTTGAACTGGCCCGGCCATGTCATGGCCGCCATGTCACCGAAGAAAATCGGAAGCAGGCCCATGCCATGGTTTGAAATGACGACGCCGGTGTAGGCCATCAGAACGACCCAGAGAACGACCAGAAGTGCGCGGAAGATCAACATGAATGCTCCAAATCAAGGTGGATGACTGCGGGAGAACCTGCCCCAGGCTCGCTAAACCCAGCGCTTTTGCGCCCCCAGCACCAGGTTAGGGTACTCGGCCTTGCCGCGGCTGCCGTTGTAGCGGCCCAGGCCGTAGAACAAGTCGCCGCGCTCGCGGTCCAGGTAGTGGCGCAATATCACGCAGCCAAAGCGCAGGTTGGTTTGCATGTGAAACAGTTTGCTGGCGTCACCGTCGCCTATCACCCGCGCCCAAAACGGCATGACTTGCATGTAGCCGCGCGCCCCAGCCGATGAGACCGCGAATTTGCGGAAATTGCTCTCGACTTGAATCAAGCCCAGCACCAGCGACACGTCCAGGCCGGCCCGGCGCGACTCGTACCACACGGTTTGAAGGAATTCCTTGCGGGTTTGCCAATCGGCTTTTTTGGTTTTGAGCAGCGCACTCATTTTCCCCAGCCAGCGCAGATAGGCCAGGCGCGACTCGGTGTCATTGAACTCGGGCACGGGCGGGGCTTGGTCGGCAATGGCCGAGCCCAGGGCGGTGCGGACCGAATCGGCGAGCGGTTCTTCAAGCTGCGTACCGGCTGCTGAATGCTCACCAAAAAATAGCAGTGCAGGCAGGATATATATTGGCTGCAGGCACATTCTTCTTGAAATTTGGCGAAAAACCATGGTTTTGAGCCGTTTTCAAGCCGCCAGGCCTCAGCCCGGCAGACCCAGCTTGCCAAGCAGAAAACTCGCCATCTCGGTGGCCAGCACCTTGCTGGCTTGCGCGTCGCGCCGGTGCTGGTATTCCCATTGCCCTTCGGCCAGGCCGCGCTCGGAAATCACCACCCGGTGCGGTACGCCTATGAGCTCCCAGTCGGCAAACATCGCACCGGGGCGCTCGCCGCGCTCGTCGAGGATGGCATCGACGCCCGCGCCCAGCAGCGTTTTCAGCAAGGCCTCGCCAGCGGCCATGACCGGGGCGTTGCGTTCTTCATTCTTGCCTTGCAAGACCAGGCAAATCACCACCGTGAACGGGGCCAGCGCGTCGGGCCAGATGATGCCTCTGGCGTCATGGTTTTGCTCGATGGCCGCCGCCGGCAGCCGCGTGATGCCAATGCCGTAGCAGCCCATCTCCAGGCATTGGGGCTTGCCGTTTTCGTCCAGAAACGTCGCATTCATGGCCTGGCTGTATTTGGTGCCCAAGTAAAAGATATGGCCGACCTCGATGCCGCGCTCAATCGCCAGCAGGCCCTGGCCGTCGGGCGAGGCGTCGCCCGCCACCACATTGCGGATATCTGCAATCACATCGGGCTCGGGCAGGTCGCGGCCCCAATTCACGCCGGTGGTGTGAAAGCCTTCTTGGTTCGCACCGCAAATCCAGTCGGCCATCACGGCCACATCACGGTCGGCCACGATGTTGAGCGGCAGCTTCATGCCCACAGGCCCGAGGTAGCCAGGCTTGCAGCCAAAGTGGGCCTCAATCTCGGCGGCGGTGGCAAAGCGAAAGCCAGCGTTTAAGCCGGGCAATTTGGAAACCTTGATTTCATTCATGTCGTGGTCGCCGCGCAAGAGCAGCAGCCAGACTTGGACTTTCGCAAGCGCGCCTTTTTCATCCAGCACATCGGTGGCCAGCACCAATGATTTGACGGTGGTCTGCAAAGGCACCCCCAGCAAAGCCGCCACCTCGGCGCAGGTGCTCTTGCCCGGCGTGGCCAGCGTCGTCATGGCCAGGGCGGGCGCTGGCCGCGGTGCAGGGGGGGCCAATGCCTCAGCCTTTTCCATGTTCGCCGCGTAATCGCTGCCGGGGCAGTAAACGATGGCGTCCTCACCCGTGGCGGCAATCACCTGGAACTCTTCGCTCAAGTCGCCGCCAATCGCGCCGCTGTCGGCTGCCACGGCGCGGTAGGAGAGGCCAAAGCGGTCAAAAATCCGCCGGTAGGCCTGTGCCATGACCGCGTAGCTGGCTTTAGCCGCTTCGGGCGAGCGGTCAAAACTGTAGGCGTCTTTCATGGTGAACTCGCGCCCGCGCATCAGGCCAAAACGCGGCCGCCGCTCGTCGCGAAACTTGGTTTGAATCTGGTAGAAATTCTTCGGCAACTGCTTGTAGCTGCGCAATTCTTGCCGCGCGATGTCAGTAACCACTTCCTCGCTGGTCGGCTGAATCACGTAGTCACGCTCGTGCCGGTCTTTGATGCGCAGCAGCTCCGGCCCCATCTTGCCAAAGCGCCCGGTTTCCTGCCACAGCTCGGCGGGCTGCACTACCGGCATGCTGAGTTCAATGGCCCCGGCGCGGTTCATTTCCTCGCGCACGATGGCTTCGACTTTGCGAATCACCCGCAAACCCATCGGCATGTAGCTGTAAATCCCGGCACCGAGTTTTTTGATCAGGCCGGCGCGCATCATGAGCTGGTGGCTCACCACTTCGGCATCGGCGGGGGCTTCTTTGAGGGTGGAGACGAGGAATTGGGAGGCTTTCATGCGGGCTGGGCAGTCATTCGGGGAGGATGCAGGCGGCTTGGGCGCCTGGAAGAAGGGCACAAGCCTATTGAGTCGGCGCGCCTGCTGTGCATAATGGATTCAGTTGAAAAATTTGAGGTTTGATTATGCTTGACAGGGACGGTTTTCGGCCCAACGTCGGCATCATCTTGGTGAACCAGAAGAACCAGGTGTTTTGGGGCAAGCGCATCCGCACCCACAGTTGGCAGTTTCCGCAAGGCGGCATTGACCGGGGCGAAACCCCTGAGCAAGCCATGTTCCGCGAGCTGCAGGAAGAAGTGGGTTTGCTGCCGCAGCATGTGCAAATTCTTGCCCGCACCCGCGACTGGTTGCGCTACGAGGTGCCCGACCGTTATATCCGGCGTGAGGCGCGCGGCCATTACAAGGGCCAAAAGCAAATCTGGTACCTCCTCCAGCTGGTGGGGCACGACTGGGACTTGAACCTGCGTGCCACCAACCACCCCGAGTTTGACGCCTGGCGCTGGAACGACTATTGGGTGCCGCTGGACGTGGTGGTCGAGTTCAAGCGCGGTGTGTACGAGTTGGCGCTGACCGAACTCTCTCGCTTTTTGCCGCGCCACGAGCAGCGCAACCGCTATTTGCGCAGCGGCATGCGCCAGCGTGAGAATGAAGCCGCTGACTACTTACCGCATGACACCATGCCGGGGGCCAGCTTTAACCTGCCACCCGGCGCGGTATTTGAACCCGAGCACCATGCCAGTGTGCCGCATGACACCGCGCCGGGCACCCTGGCTGCGGACAACCCATCTCATCCGAATGAAACACACTGACATCCCGCGCCGCTCATTTTCTGCATTGGCAGCTCACGGGGTCCTGGCGTTGGCGGGGCTGATCTGCGCGGCGTCTGCACACGCGCAAGTTCTTGGTTCGGAAGAGCTGGCCCCCGAGCTGACCACCCCGCCGCCGCCGTCCTTCAGCACCGAAAAACTGATTTTTCTGGGCTACCGCACCAATTCCAGCCTGCGTATTGGCGTGGACCCCGACACCTTGTCCATTGGCAAGGACGACATCGTGCGCTATGTGGTGGTCTCGCTCAAACCCTCAGGCCCGCCCAGTGCGCAATACGAGGGCATCCGCTGCCGCTCAGCCGAGACCAAGGTGTATGGCCGCTTCAATGAAGACAGCGGCTGGAGTCTGGTCCAAGATCCGCCGTGGCGCTCCCTGTTTGACCCGGTGCCGTCCCGGCACGCCTTGCTGCTGGCGCGCGGCGGGATTTGCGCCAGCGCGTCGGCCAACACCTCGGTGCGCCGCATGATTGCCGACTTGCGCGGCGTCGAAAATCTGTCGCTGCCTTGAGCCCCGCGCCGAGTGCGCCGACGCTCAGCGCGTCAGGACCATGTTGGTTCGGTGCACCATCTCGGGCTCGCCCGCATAGCCCAGCAGCACTTCAATGACCGACGACGCCTTGCCGCACAGCAGCGCGGCTTCGGTGCTGGCGTAATTGGCCAGGCCGCGGGCAATTTCCGCGCCTTGCGCATCGCGGATGGCAATCACCTCGCCGCGCGAGAAATCACCGTGTATTTGCGTCATGCCCACCGGCAGCAGGCTGGAGCCGCCGCTCTGCAAACGGCTGACCGCGCCGGCATCGACCGTGACCGCGCCGCGCAGTTGCAAGTGGTCAACCATCCACTGTTTGCGCGCCTGATTTTTATGCGTTTGCGCCACCAGCAGCGTGCCCACGGCTTCGCCCCGGCACAAGCGCAGCAACACATCGGGTTCGCGGCCCCAGGCGATGACGGTGCTGGCGCCCGAGCCCGCCGCGCGCTTGGCCGCCAGGATTTTGGTGATCATGCCGCCGCGGCCGATGCTGGAGCCTGCACCGCCCGCCATGGCTTCGAGCGCCGGGTCGCCGGCCTTGGCCTCATGTACAAAAGCGGCTGCAGGGTCGCGCCGGGGGTCGCTGGCATACAGACCGCGCTGGTCGGTCAGGATGATGAGCACGTCGGCTTCGACCAGGTTGGCGACCAGCGCGCCCAGGGTGTCGTTGTCGCCAAATTTGATCTCGTCGGTGACCACGGTGTCGTTTTCGTTGATGACCGGCACCACGCCGTGCTGCAGCAAGGTCAGCAGGGTGGAGCGGGCGTTCAGGTAGCGCTCGCGGTCGGCCAGGTCGGCATGTGTCAGCAGCACCTGCGCACTGCCCAGGCCGTGCGTGCGCAATTGCGTCTCGTACATTTGCACCAGGCCCATCTGGCCGACGGCCGCCGCCGCTTGCAGCTTGTTGAGCTCGTGCGGCCGGCTGGCCCAGCCCAGGCGTTTCATGCCCTCGGCAATCGCGCCGCTGGAGACCAGCAGCAGTTCGCGCGGCGGCTCGTGGCCGTCGCCGCCGCCCTGCACCAGCAGTGCCAATTGGCGGCACCACTGCGCAATCGCCGCTGCGTCCAGGCCGCGCCCTTCGTTGGTGACCAAACTGGAGCCCACCTTCACCACGACGCGGCGGGCCTTCTGGAGCAGTTCTGAAGCGGTTTTTTGAGTCATTTTGGCTTCTAGCCAAGGTAAATATTGCCGGTGTAGCTATATTTTCAATAGTAACGATGCGGTTTTAAAACTCATCCACAAGCCGAACGCAACTTCATTCTGAGGGCAGGGGGTCAAAGCGCGGGTCGGTCTCAAGGGCGGGCTGGGCGGCGATTTGCTGCGCTTTCAAATGCTGGAATACGGCTTGAATCAGCGGCTGGCAGCCTTCGTGTGTGAGGGCTGAAATCTCAAATACCGGGCCTTTGTATTTGTAGCGCTTGATGAAATCTTTGACTGCCGCCGCGCGCTCGTCTGCGCCCAGCATGTCGAGCTTGTTGAGCACCAGCCAGCGCGGTTTTTTGTGCAGCGCCTCGTCGTATTGCTTGAGTTCTTTCACAATGCCTTTGGCCAGTGCCACCGGGTCGGCGGATGCGTCAAACGGCGCCAAATCCACCACGTGCAGCAGCAAGCGGGTGCGCTGCAAGTGCCGCAAAAACAAATGGCCCAGGCCAGCGCCTTGCGACGCACCCTCAATCAAACCGGGCAAATCGGCCACCACAAAACTCTGCTCGGGCCCGACCCGCACCACGCCCAGATTCGGATGCAGCGTGGTGAAGGGGTAGTCGGCGATGCGCGGACGGGCATTGGAAATCGCTGTAATCAGCGTGGACTTGCCGGCGTTGGGCAAGCCCAGCAGGCCCACATCGGCCAGCACCTTGAGTTCGAGCTTGAGCTTCTTGGCTTCGCCAGGCCAGCCCGGCGTTTTCTGCCGCGGCGCGCGGTTGATCGCGCTTTTGAAACGCATGTTGCCAAAGCCGCCGTCACCGCCTTTGGCGATGGTGATGACCTCGCCGGGCGTGAGCAATTCATACAGCACCTCACCCGTCTCGGCGTCGGTGATGATGGTGCCCACCGGCATTTTCAGTGTGATGTCGTCACCTGCTGCGCCAAACATGTCCGAGCCCATGCCGTGCTGGCCGCGCTTGGCGTCGTGGCGGCGCGAGAAGCGAAAGTCCACCAGCGTGTTGAGGTTGACATCGGCCACCGCAAACACATGGCCGCCGCGCCCGCCGTCGCCACCGTTGGGGCCGCCGAATTCCTTGTACTTTTCGTGCCGGAACGAGACGCAGCCGTTGCCGCCATCGCCAGCGGCGATGTCAATGTAGGCTTCGTCAACGAACTTCATAGGAAAAACAGTATAAAAAAACAAAGCCCCGACAAGTCGGGGCTTCGCGGGCACAAGCGAAATGGCGCTTATGCCGGGGTAACGCTCACGGTGTGCTTGCTCAGCGCGCCTTTGATGGCAAAGCCCACATGCCCGTCCACCAGCGCAAACAAGGTGTGGTCCTTGCCGATACCGACATTGGTGCCGGGATGAAAGCGCGTACCGCGCTGGCGCACGATGATCGCGCCCGCCGTGACCAATTCACTGCCAAACGCTTTCACGCCGAGCATTTTGGGCTTGGAATCGCGCCCGTTTCGCGTTGAGCCGCCGCCTTTTTTCTGTGCCATGACTGGTGTCCTCGGTGTGTCCTGATAGAGCCGCCTTAGCCAGCAATCACGCCAATTTGCAGTTCTGTGAACTGCTGGCGATGCCCTTGGCGCTTTTGATAATGCTTGCGACGGCGCATTTTGAAGATGCGCACTTTGTCGTGCAGACCGTGCGAGAGCACAGTCACCGTAACGCTCGCTCCGGACACCAGGGGCGTGCCAACCTTGATTTCACTGCCGTTGCCGACAGCCAGTACTTGGTCAAACACAATTTCCTGGCCTACGTCCGCAGCGATCTGTTCTACTTTAATTTTTTCGCCAGAAGCAACCCGGTATTGCTTGCCTCCGGTTTTTATGACCGCGTACATAATGACCTTCCACGTGATTTCGTGATTATTGCGAACCCATTTTCGCAGAGCCAAAGATTCTACCATGCACCGCGCTGAACGCATGCCCTCCGAGCCAAACTACGCTGCTGCACCGGTGGCCGCGGACTACACGGCTGCATTGGCATTGATTGCTCCAGACATGCTGGCCATGGACGCCGTCATCGCCCGTCGGCTCGACTCGAGTGTGCCGCTGGTTGCCCAGGTGTGCCGCTACATCATCTCGGCGGGCGGAAAGCGCTTGCGCCCGGCCATCTTGTTGCTGATTTGCGGTGCTTTGGGCTACCGCGGCGAGCAGCGCCTGAACCTCGCCGCCGTGGTGGAATTCATACACACTGCCACTTTGTTACACGATGATGTGGTCGATGGCTCCAGCCTGCGCCGCAACCTCGCCACCGCCAACGCCACCTTCGGCAACCCGGCCAGCGTGCTGGTCGGCGACTTTTTGTACTCGCGCGCATTTCAGATGATGCTCGATGCGCACAACCCGCGGGTGATGGAAATCCTGGCGGATGCCACCAACGTGATCGCCGAGGGCGAGGTGCTGCAACTCATGAACATGCACGATGCCAGCCTGGACGAAGCGACTTACTTGCGGGTGATCCGCTCCAAAACCGCGAAATTGTTTGAAGCCAGTGCCCGGCTTGGCGCGGTGTTGGCGGGCAGCACGCCGGCGGTTGAACAGGCTTGCGCCGATTACGGCCAAGCGCTGGGCACAGCCTTTCAGGTCATTGACGATGTGCTGGATTACGACGGCAACAGCGCCGAAATGGGCAAAAACCTGGGCGACGACTTGCGTGAGGGCAAGGCCACCTTGCCCTTGATCGCCGCCATGCAGCGCGGTAGCGCAAGCCAGGCACAAACCGTCAGACTTGCCATTGAAACCGGCGATGCCGCCGCACTCGGCGAGATTATTGCCATCGTGCGCGAGACGGGCGCACTGGAGGCGGCCAGGAGCGCGGCGCAAGCTGAAGCGCTTCGCGCGGTGCGCGCCGCAGAACAGTTGCCGGTCAATGCGCACCAGGCCGGTTTGCTGGAATTTGCCAGCCAGTTGACAGGCCGCCGTGCCTGAAAACCGCCTGGCAAAATTGGGTGTGGCGGGGTGTAGCTTAGCCAGGTAGAGCGCTACGTTCGGGACGTAGAGGCCGGAGGTTCGAATCCTCTCACCCCGACCCGCTGGGGGCTTCAAGCCGAACATTTACAGCCAGCGGACAATCGGCGATGATGCAACATCATCTTGTTTCACACGATCGCTCGCTAAGTCCCTGTCATGGCTGCTGTTGAATCCGCAATCAAAGAAGCTCCCACACTGGCACTGCCTGGGCTTGGCCGTGCCTTGGTGGCGGCGGGCAAGCTGGGGCAAAAAGCAGCCGAAGACATCTACCGTAAATCGCAGCTGGGCAAAACAAATTTCATTGCCGAATTGACGGGATCCGGCACAGTTTCCGCCGCCGACTTGGCGCATACCATGTCCACCGCCTTTGCAGCGCCCCTTTTGGATTTGGACGCGGTCGATGCGCAACGCCTGCCCAAAGGCCTGCTGGACAGCAAGATTTGTCAGGCTTACCGGATCGTAGTGCTGAGCAAGCGCGGCAACCGCCTGATCGTGGCCACCGCCGACCCGTCAGACCAGGAAGCTGCGGAGAAAATCAAGTTCGCCACCCAGATGGGCGTGGACTGGGTGATTGCCGAGTTCAACAAGCTGTCCAAATTGGTCGAGACCAGCACCGCCACCGCGTCCGAAGCCATGGACAGCATCATTGGCGATGACTTTGAATTCGGTGACAGCGCGCTCGACAACGCCACCGCCGAGTCCAATGACTCAGCCGTGGCTGAGGTGGACGACGCGCCAGTCGTCAAGTTCTTGCACAAAATGCTGCTCGACGCTTTTGGGATGCGCGCTTCTGACCTGCACTTTGAGCCTTACGAGCACACCTACCGTGTACGCTTTAGGATTGACGGCGAACTGCGTGAAATTGCCTCGCCGCCGGTGTCGATCAAAGACAAGCTGGCCTCGCGCATCAAAGTCATCTCGCGCATGGATATCTCCGAGAAGCGCGTGCCTCAAGATGGCCGCATGAAACTCAAGGTGGCCGCCGACCGCGTGATTGATTTCCGCGTCAGCACGCTGCCCACCTTGTTCGGCGAGAAGATCGTGATCCGTATTCTGGATCCGAGCAGTGCCAAGTTGGGCATTGATGCGCTGGGCTATGAACCCGAAGAAAAAGCGCGCCTGCTGGAGGCGATAGCCCGGCCTTACGGCATGGTGCTGGTGACCGGGCCGACGGGTTCGGGCAAAACGGTGTCGCTCTATACCTGCCTGAATTTGCTCAACAAGCCGGGCGTGAATATTTCCACTGCAGAAGACCCGTCCGAGATCAACCTGCCCGGCGTCAACCAGGTCAATGTGAATGAAAAGGCCGGCCTGACATTTGCCGCCGCGCTCAAGTCATTTCTGCGCCAGGACCCGGACGTCATCATGGTGGGGGAGATTCGCGACCTGGAAACCGCTGACATTGCCATCAAGGCCGCGCAAACCGGCCACATGGTGATGTCCACTCTGCACACCAACGACGCACCGACGACCCTCACACGAATGCGTAACATGGGCATTGCGCCCTTTAATATCGCTTCCAGCGTGATTTTGATCACCGCGCAGCGTTTGGCCCGCAGGTTGTGCCCGACGTGCAAAGCGCCGGCCGACATTCCGCGCGACACCCTGCTCGAAGCCGGCTACACCGAAGAGCAGGTCGATGGCACGTGGACACCATACCGCCCGGTTGGTTGCAGCGCCTGCAACAACGGCTACAAAGGCCGCGTCGGCATCTACCAGGTGATGCCGATCTCGGAAGAAATCCAGCGCATCATCTTGCGTGATGGCAGCTCCCTTGAAATTGCCAAGCAAGCGGAATCCGAAGGTGTGCGCAGCCTGCGCCAGTTTGGTCTGTACAAAGTCAAAATTGGTTTGACATCGCTCGAAGAAGTGCTCGGTTGCACCAACGCCACGTAACTTCAGCCCCAATTCAATAGTCCGTCCCTACCCCAGGAGCCCAGATCACCATGGCAACAGCATCCAAAGACATCAAGGAATATGTCTTCGAATGGGAAGGCAAGGACCGCAATGGCAAACAGGTTCGCGGCGAAACCCGCGCTGCCGGAGAAAACCAGGTCATCGCCTCGTTGCGGCGCCAAGGCGTGCTGCCGGGCAAGATCAAAAAACGCCGGACTTCGGGCGGCGGCAAAATCCGGGCCAAGGATATTGCCATCTTCACGCGCCAGCTCGCCACGATGATGAAAGCCGGTGTGCCCTTGCTGCAGGCGTTTGACATCGTGGGCCGCGGCAATGCCAATGCCGCTGTGACGCGCCTGCTCAATGACGTGCGCTCCGATGTCGAAACCGGCACGTCGCTGTCGGCCGCTTTCCGCAAATACCCGCTGTACTTTGACAATTTGTATTGCAACCTGGTCGAGGCTGGTGAAGCCGCCGGTATTTTGGAGCAGTTGCTTGACCGCCTGGCGGTCTATATGGAGAAGACCGAGGCCATCAAATCCAAGATCAAATCGGCGCTGATGTATCCGATTTCGGTGGTGATCGTGGCCTTTGTGGTGGTGGCGGTGATCATGATTTTTGTGATCCCGGCGTTCAAGGAGGTGTTCTCTTCTTTCGGTGCCGATTTGCCGGCGCCGACCTTGTTTGTGATCGCCGTGAGCGAGGTGTTTGTCGCCTACTGGTGGCTGATTTTCGGCGGTATCGGCGGTGGCTTTTATTTTTTCATGCAAGCCTGGCAGCGCAGCGAGAAAATGCAGCAGGTGATGGACCGCGTCATGCTTAAAGTGCCGGTGTTCGGCGTGCTGGTGGAAAAGTCCTGCATCGCCCGTTGGACGCGCACCTTATCGACCATGTTTGCTGCCGGTGTGCCGCTGGTGGAAGCGCTGGACTCGGTTGGCGGCGCTTCGGGCAATTCGGTGTATTCGATGGCTACCGAAAAAATCCAGCAGGAAGTCTCCACCGGTACCAGCCTGACGGCGGCCATGGGCAATGCCAATTTGTTCCCCACCATGGTCTTGCAGATGTGCGCCATCGGCGAAGAATCCGGCTCGATCGACCACATGCTCGGCAAAGCCGCCGACTTTTATGAAGCCGAAGTAGACGACATGGTGGCCGGCCTGTCGAGCCTGATGGAGCCCATCATCATCGTGTTCCTTGGCAGCCTGATTGGCGGCATCGTGGTGTCGATGTACCTGCCTATCTTCAAGCTCGGCCAGGTTGTTTGATGGGGTTCGGTGCGTGGTTTGACGCCTTGGCGGGCGCGGGCCTGGGGCTTCTGATTGGCAGCTTCCTGAATGTCGTGGTGTACCGCCTGCCCCAGATGTTGGCGCGCCAGTGGTGGCAAGATTGCGTAGACTATTTAGGTGAATTGGGCTTGCCTGAAACCGCCCTGCGCAAAACCCTGCAATCCTCCGGCGCAAAAGCCCCGGTCCTGGTCGATGCCGCGCAACTTGACTTGTTGCGCCCTGCGTCGCGCTGCCGCCAGTGCAACCATGCGATCGCCTGGTACGAAAACCTGCCGCTGCTGAGCTACGCTTTTCTGCGCGGCAAATGCTCTTCTTGCGGCGTACCCATTGGTTTGCGCTATCCGCTGGTGGAACTCACCACTGGTGTGCTGTTTGCCTTCTGTGTCTGGCGCTGGGGCTGGACGCCGACAGCAGCACTTTGGTGCGGCTTCAGCGCCGCGCTGCTGGCGCTGGCGCTGATTGACTGGGACACCACCTTGCTGCCTGACAGCCTTACCCTGCCGCTGCTTTGGGCGGGCCTGCTCGCCGCCGCTTTCGGCCTGAGCGGGACGGCTTTGCCTGGCGCGCTGTACGGCGCAGCGGCGGGTTACATGTCGCTGTGGCTGGTGTACTGGGCCTTCAAACTGCTCACAGGCAAAGAAGGCATGGGTTTTGGTGATTTCAAACTCTTTGCCGCCCTGGGGGCCTGGTTTGGCTGGAGCGCGCTGGTGCCGATAATCTTGATGGCCTCGGTCATTGGCGCGGTGGTGGGGATTGCGCTGAAATTCGGGCCAGGCCTGCGTGAGGGCGGCTATGTGCCGTTTGGCCCTTTTCTGGCCGCTGCGGGTTTTACCGCCATGTTTTTTGGTCCGCAGGCGGTGCTGCGGAGCGTGGGGCTGTGACGCAGCCTGACCTATCACTGCAAGCGCCATCGCCAAAACGATTGCCATTTCGCCTGGGCCTCACGGGCGGCATCGCCAGCGGCAAAAGCACGGTGGCGCAAATGCTGGCCGCGCACGGTGCCGCCTTGATCGATGCCGACGCGATCGCGCGCCAGGTCACCGGGCCGGGTGGCCAGGCCATGGCCGCACTGGCAGCGGAATTTGGCACGGCCTTCGTCACGCAGGGTGGCGCGTTGGACAGGGACAAAATGCGTGCCCTGGCGTTTGCCGATGGCACAGCACGCGATCGCTTGCAGGCCATTGTTCATCCCTGGGTCAGCCGTCTGGCTACGCTGCAGTCAGAGCAGGCCACCGCCGCTGGTGCGGCGCTGCTGGTGTTTGACGTGCCGCTGCTGGTCGAGTCGGCGCACTGGCGCAGCCAGTTGCACGCGGTGCTGGTGGTGGACTGCGAACCTGAAACCCAGACGGCACGGGCCCAAGCGCGCAGCGGCCTGGACAGCAATGCGGTACGGCAAATCATTGCGGCCCAAGCCAGCCGCAGCAAGCGCCTGGCAGCGGCTGACCTGGTACTCTACAACGACGGTATTTCGCTAGAGGCACTGCGGGCAGAGGTGGCGCTCTTGGTCGGCCGCCTCTGCCTGGCGCACTGACGGCGCACGCTTATCATTGCGTCCGAGGAAGTCTTGCTTTGATACTCTACGAATACCCCTTTAACGAGCGCATTCGCACCTATTTGCGGCTGCAGCACCTGTTTTTGCGCTTGTCCGAGCTGGCTGCGCGCGAGTCGGTGGTGGACCACCACTACGCGCTGACCACTATTTTTGAGGTGATTGATGTGGCGCTGCGCGCCGATTTGAAGTCTGACGTGCTCAAAGACCTGGACAAGCAAAAAAACATCCTGAACGGCTTTCGCGGCAATCCCGCGATTGCCGTGAGCGTGCTGGACCACGTCACCCACCAGCTCGAGACCTGCTTTGCCCAGCTCAGCGCCTTGCCCGGCAAGGCGGGCCAGTCACTGTCCGAGAACGACTGGCTCAGCGCCATTCGCAGCCGCATTGGCATCCCCGGCGGCACCTGCGAGTTTGACCTGCCGGCCTATTTCGCCTGGCAGCACCACAGCCCGGCCGAGCGCATCAAGGACTTGCAGCGCTGGCGCCAGCCGCTGCAGCCACTGGCCGACTCGGTGGCCTTGCTGCTGCGCTTGCTGCGCGACTCCGGCAACGCGCAAAAAGTCATGGCCAAGGGCGGCAAGTACGAGCAAAACCTGCCGCAGGGCCGCGCTTTCCAGTTGCTGCGCCTGCGCATCAACCCCGCGCTGGGCCTGATTCCCGAAATCAGCTGCAACCGCCTGATTGCCACCGTGCGCCTGATGCGCCAGCAAGCCGACGACCGCCTGCAGGCCAGCGGCGAAGACGCGGGTTTTGAGCTCACGCTCTGCGCCTGAGGGTTCGCCCAGTCCGCAGAACCTGGCCTTGTCTGTGAACGAGCCTCAAGCCCCGCAGCCGCGCACCGTGCCTTGCCCCACTTGCCGGGGGCCGAGCGTGTACAGCCCGCACAACGCGTTTCGCCCGTTTTGCAGCGAGCGTTGCAAAAACATTGATTTTGGAGCGTGGGCCAGCGAAGCATTTCGCGTCGAACCGGGCCCTGCTGCAGAAGATTCGGCTGAAAACCAGCCTTGAAGCTGCACGCCAGCAACCCGCCTTGGTCGCCTGCCAAAGGCTTCAAAAAGCCTGTTTTTTGAGACAAACCCCAATTTTATGCATCAAACAAGGCGCTGGCCAAGGCAGATTCTGCCGGTAGTGCTATTTAATTAATAGTATTTTGGTGCCGCGCAAAGCGATGGCGTGTGCGCCGGGTCAGCGGTGACCCGCGCGCTTACTTCAGCGCGGAAAGCAGCTGTTGCATTTCGCCCGACTCGTACATTTCCATCATGATGTCCGATCCGCCAATGAATTCGCCCTGGACATAAAGCTGCGGAATCGTTGGCCAGTTGGAGTATTCCTTGATGCCGTTGCGAATGCCCGGGTCTTCCAGCACATTGACGGTGGCCACGTTTTTCGGCTCCACGCCGCAGGCTTTCAGAATCTGGATGGCGCGGCCCGAAAAGCCGCACTGCGGAAAGCTGGCGTTGCCTTTCATGAACAGCAGCACTTGGTTGGACTTGACCAATTCGTCAATGCGCTGCTGCGCGCCGGTATCGGTGGCGGGGGTCATGGGGTTGGGCGTGTTCATCGGAGACTCCTTGCTGGCAGAAACGGTTGTGCGGATACCGATTATTTCACTGTTGCCACCGGGCTGCCCAAAGGCCGCCACTGCCCGCCCGTGCAGCGCTGATGTCCGGCCAAATCGCGGCGGCTTTGCACTTGCGTGAACCCGTGCTGTGCCAGCAAACTCACCACGGCTGCGGCCTGGTCAAAGCCGTGTTCCAGCAGCAGCCAACCCCCAGTGTGCAAGTGTGCGGGGGCCTGCTGCGCGATGCGGCGCAAATCATCCAGGCCATCGGCCCCGGCCACCAAGGCTTGCGCGGGCTCGCAGCACAGCGCAGCCAGGTGCGCGTCGCCTTCGGCGATGTAGGGCGGGTTGGCCGTGATGAGGTGAAATTCAGCGCTGACCTGGTCCATCCAGTCGCTGCGCAGGAACGCCACCGGCACGCCCAGGCGCTGGGCATTGGTCTGGGCTACCGCCAGCGCGTCCGGGCTGGCGTCCAGCGCAGTGACCAAGGCTTGCGGGTAATTTTTTTGAATTGCCAGCGCCACCGCGCCGCTGCCGGTGCCCAGATCGAGCACGGCAGGAGGCGCAGGCAAGCCCGGCAACAGGTCCAGCGCCCACTGCACCAGCACCTCGGTATCGGCACGGGGAATCAGCACGCGGGCGTCGACCATCAGATCCAGCCCGAAAAACGCCTGGTGCCCGACCAGATACGCCAGCGGCTCGCCGTTGGCGCGGCGGGCAAACAAGCGCAGCGCCTGCGCCAGCTGCGGCATCTGGTGCGCGGGCAAGGGGTCGCGCTCGTGGCCCACCAGCCAGGCCCGGTCTGCTGCGCCGCGTCCCAAGGCGTGCAGCAACAGCCACTGCGCGTCAAGCCGGTCCAGCCCCAGCGCTGCCGCGCTGCGCAGGGCGTCGGCCAGGGTGGTGGGCAGCAAGCCGTCTGCCGGCGGTTTAATTGCCAATCAAAGACTCCAGCTCTTGCAACTGCTCGGCATCGCGCGCCGAGCGCAGCGCCTGCACGATCTCGGCCAAGTCGCCCTCCATCACGTACGCCAGCTTGTACAAGGTCAAGTTGATGCGGTGGTCGGTCAAGCGCCCCTGCGGAAAGTTGTAGGTGCGGATGCGGTCTGAGCGGTCGCCGCTGCCGATCAAACCCTTGCGCTCGGCAGCGTCTTTGGCGGCGCGCTCGCTGCGGTCTTTCTCGCGGATGCGGGCGGTCAGCACCTTCAGCGCCTGGGCCTTGTTGCTGTGCTGGCTGCGGCCATCCTGGCACTCGGCGACGATGCCGGTGGGCAGGTGGGTCACGCGCACGGCGCTGTCGGTTTTGTTGATATGCTGGCCGCCAGCGCCACTGGCGCGGTAGGTGTCAATGCGCAGTTCGGCCGGGTTGAGCGTAATGGCTTCTTGCTCGTCGGGCTCGGCCAGCACCGCTACCGTGCAGGCGCTGGTATGGATGCGGCCCTGCGTCTCGGTGCTGGGCACGCGCTGCACACGGTGGCCGCCGGACTCAAAACGCAGTTGCCCGTAGGCTCCTTCGGCTTCCAGCTTGATGACGACCTCTTTGTAGCCGCCAAGCTCGCTCATGCTCTCGCTGATGACCTCGACGCGCCATCCGCAGCGCTCGGCATAGCGGGTATACATGCGCAGCAGGTCGGCGGCAAACAGGGCGGATTCGTCGCCGCCGGTGCCGGCGCGGATTTCGACAAAGGCATTGCGCGCATCTTCCGGGTCTTTGGGAATCAAAAGGCGCTGCAATTCATCCTCCAGCCGCAGCAGTTCGGCCTGCGCAGCTTCAATTTCTTCTTGTGCCAGCGCCACCATCTCCGCGTCGCCCTGAGCTTCTGCCAGCATGGTTTGCGCGGCCAGCGCATCGGCTTCGCGCTGCAAGTAGCGGGTGAAGCGGCCCGCCGCAGGCGTCAGCTCGGCATGCTCCTTGGACAGCGCGCGAAAGGCCGTCATGTTGGCCATGATGTCGGGACTCGACAGCAGGCTCTCGACATCCTGCAGGCGCTGGCTGCTGCGCTCTAATTGGGTACGGAAAAAAGATTTCATGGACCTGGGATTGGGGTGCTGGCGTCATGCTGTAGGGGACGCGAAATTCAAAGAACATCCCCGCAGAGCGCGGGGTACGGCGGCAATAAATGCCGCTAACGCTCTTTGCGCAAAAAAAAGCGCTGCACCGCGCGGCTGGCCTGCTCGCGCGCGTCGTCGTCGCCGGTGCCCAGTTCGGTCAGCGGGCCGTGCAGCATTTTTTGCGTCAGGCCGCGCGCCAGGGCTTCCAGCACGGCTTCGACCGGCTCGCCTTTGGCCAGGCGTTTGGCGGCGCGCGCCAGCTCGGCCTGACGCCATTCATCGGCTTGGCTGCTGAGCTGCTGGATCAGGGGCACCACGCCGTGCTCGGGGTGGCGCTGGTCAACCCAGTGCATGAAACTCTGCACCCCGGCGTCGATGATGACCTCGGCCTGCGCCACGGCGGCCTGGCGGCTGGCCTGGCCGGTTTGCACCAGGGCGGCGAGGTCGTCCACCGTGTAGAGGTACACGTCGTCGAGTGCCTTGACCTCGGGCTCGATGTCGCGCGGCACGGCCAGGTCAAGCATGAACATCGGCCGGCGTTTGCGCTTTTTGATGGCCCGTTCGACCGCGCCCAGGCCGATGATGGGCAGGGTGCTGGCGGTGCAACTCACCACCACGTCAAATTCGTGCAGGCGGTCCGGCAACTCGGCCAGCGGCAAGGTCTGCGCGCCAAAGCGCGCCGCCAGCGCCTCCCCACGTGCCAGCGTACGGTTGGTAATCGCCACCTGCCTGGGGTTTTTGGCGCAGAAGTGGATGGCGGCAAGTTCAATCATCTCGCCCGCGCCGACGAAAAGAACGCGGGTCTCGTCCAGCCGTTCAAACAACTGGCCCGCCAGCCGCACCGCCGCCGCCGCCATGCTGATCGAATGCTCGCCAATTTCGGTGGCGGTGCGCACTTCCTTGGCTACCGCAAAGCTGCGCTGAAAGAGCTGGTTGAGGGTGCTGCCCAGCGCCCCGGCTTCCTGGGCGGCGCGCACCGCGCCCTTTAACTGGCCCAGGATTTGCGGCTCGCCCAGTACCATTGAATCCAGCCCACTGGCGACCCTAAATGCATGGCGGGCGGCCTGGCCACCCTCGAGGCAGTAGGCGTGGCTGCGCAGCACCAGGGGGGGCACGCCGCCGGTGTCAGCCAGCCACTCCAGGCTGCGGCCCAGCGCCTGGTCACTGCCCGAGGCAGCGGCAGCGCCGTAGATTTCGGTGCGGTTGCAGGTGGACAGCAGGGTGATCTCTGCCGGGTGATGGCCGCCGTGCAGGCGCTGCAAGGTCTCGCGCAAAGTTTGCAGGGCCGGCTGGATTTGCTCCTGCGCAAAGGCAAGGCGGCCGCGCAAGTCCAGCGGCGCGGTGGTGTGGTTGATGCCTAATGTCCAGACTGCCATTTTTTGGAATTATAAAATTTGAGGTCTCTATGCGCCGCGCCCACCTTCAATCGCCCCGTAGTGTCGCCCCGACATGGATTTAACCCAGCTTTTGCTCCACCTGACAAACTTCTTTGCCCCGGCACTGTTTTTGGCGCTCTGCAGCCCGCTGCTGGGCCGTATTTTTATACGAAAACGTCCTCTCGCCACGAGTTTTATTGCCAGTGCCGCTATTCAATTCATAGTGGGCGCGGTCATTTTGGTGGCCGGGCTGCTGCTCTTTGGCAACGACGGCAAGACGGCCACCTATGCCGCCTTGGTGCTTGGCAGCGGCGCGGTGCAGTGGGCGCTGCTGCGCGGCTGGCGGGCATGAGCGCGCGCGTAGCTGCAGGAAATGTTACAGGGTGCTTTTGTGTAACTGCCGCAGCAACTGGTTGCTGGTGTTGCGCAGGCGCTGCGCCAGCAGTTGCGTCAGCTTGACCAGCAGCTTGGCCCCCACGCCGGGGTGCTGCGTGATCAGCCCGGCAATGCCGGCGCGGGTCAGCACTGCCGCCTCGACCTCGCACAAGGCCCAGCAACTGGCGTAGCGCGGCTCGCCGTCGAGCATCGACATCTCGCCGATCACCGCGCCGCTTTTGACCACCGCGAGCCGGCTGATTTCGCCGCTCTCCAGCGCATCCAAGCCTGCGCCAATCTTGCGCTTGCCAATATCCACCGTGCCGCTGAGCAGCAGCATCATCCAGTCGCTGGCCTCGTTTTCGGCGATCAGCACTTGTCCCGGCTGGGCTTTCAGGCGCAGCATGGCCAGGCCCAGAATGTCGGCCTCGGCCGGCGTGAAGTCATGCAGCAGCGCCGAGTGCGCCATGATCCCGGGCCACTGCGAGAGGTGCTGGCAGGGCCCGAGCAACTCCAGCCCGGCGGCGGCCAGCTGCTGCGATGCTGAGAGTTTGGGCCCGCCGCCGGGTGCGGCGCGGGTGACCAGCGCGGCGGCATCGGCGGTAGCCGCCGCGTCGTCTGCGGCAGCGGTATCGGCTCGGGCGGACTGTGCAGACATCAGCGCTGCTGGCCCAGCCACAGACTGATCTCCTGCGCGGCAGCGTCGGTGGCGGCGGCCAGCGCGCGCACGCCGCCTGGCGCGTCGTTGCTGGCGGCGTTTTGGCGCAGGGTGAAGCTGCGCTGCGCCAGCAACTGCTCCCCTGCCGGGGTGATTTCCAGCAGCGTGGCGCGCAGGCGCAGCAGGCCCGCACTTTGCGCCGGGCTGTCAAAAAAATGCGAGAACTCCTCCAGCTCCAAGCGCAGCATGCGCGGCGCCGCAGTGCCGGGCAGGGCGCTGCGCGAGAGTGCCGCGTTCTCGCCGGGGCTGAGCACCACGCGTTCGCGGCCCCACTGCTCGCGCAGGCGCTGGCGCACGAGCTGCGGCGGCGGAGCGCTCCAGCGTGACTGAGCGTAGGGGCGCAGCAGGTTGGAATCGGCATAGGCCAGGCGGTAGAGCACCGCCGTGCCGTCGAGCGTGCCGACCGCGTCAATGTCGGCCAGTACCAGCGGCGGCAGGCCGCCCCGCCCCAGTATGGGCGCGGCCTGCGCAGGCGCAGGACCAGGGCCGAAGTCGTACACGCTGCTGCGTACGGGCTTGTCGATGACGCCACAGGCCGAAATCAGCCCCAAAAGCACAAAAATAAGGAGTAATTGGCCTCTAGCCAAGGTAAATATTGCCGGTACAGCTATCAATTGCATAGTAATCACCTTGGGTGTGCAAAGCCAAAAAAAACCGACAGGAAAGCCTCACGGGGCTTTCGGCGGGGTAAAGCCCGGCTCGCCCGGCCCTGGGTTGACCTCGCCGGAGCCAAAAATCAGCGACTGCGGGTTGTCGTTGATGCCGTTGACGGTGCGGCTGAGCTGGCGTACCGCACGCGAGGCGTCGTCGGTGACGCGGTTCAGGCGCGGCAGCGTGGTCGCATTGAAGGCCTGCGCGGCTTGCGACAGGGCCTGCGTGCCGTCGGTCAGGCGCTCGAGGGCGCCGTCCTTGGCATTCAGGCGGCGAGCGGTTTCGCCCAACTCGGCCAGGGCCGTCTGGGCCAGCCCGGAAGTGGCCTTGAGCGAGACGACGGCCGCGTCTGCGTTGCTCACAAAGGCCGGCAGGTTCATCCGGTCGGGGCCTAACTGCGCGTTCATGATGGCCGCGAACTGGGTGGACATCTGGCTCACGCTGACGGCCGCCTGGCCGACGTTGTCGAGCGCGCTGGCCAGGCGCTGCTGGTTGGGCTCGGCCAGCAACTGGTTCAGCCGCTGCGTCACCTGCTCGGTCTGCAGCAGGATCACCTCGCTGCGGGCGGCAAGTTTGTCCAGCAGGCTGGGCTGCATCGGGATGCGCGGCGGCGCAGCGTTGTTGGGCACCAGCCGCGGCGCGCTCTGACCGCCAGCGGCCAGCTTGTCGTCGAGCTGCACATACGCTAGGCCGGTGACGCCTTGCAAGCCCAACATGGCAAAGGTGTCCTGGGTGATGGGCGCCGCCGGGTCGATTTCCAGCGCAATCAGGACGTTGCCCGGCGCGGCGGCATCAAAACCGATGGCAGCCACTTTGCCAACGGCAACCCCGCGCAGCCGCACGGGGGCCTGGGGCTGCAAGCCGGAAATGCTCTCGCGGGTTGAAATTTGGTAACTGTTCTGCGCCGCGCTGCTGCTGGACAGCCAGCTCACCAGCAGCACCAGCAGCGCTGTCATGGCGAGCAGAAAAATCCCGGCCGCCAGGGCGTGGGCTTTGTTTTCCATAAGGGCTTCTCCTTGTGCTAGCTATACGGCAAACGGGTATTCGCGCAGCAGCTCCATGGCACGCTGGCCCCGCTCGCCGAGAAAAAATTCGTGGATGAAAGGGTGCGCAAACGCAATCACGTCCTTGGGCGCGCCGCTGACGATGACTTTTTGGTCGGCCAGCACGGCGATACGGGTTGACAGCTCGTAGAGCGTGTCCAAATCGTGCGTGACCATGATGACCGTGAGCTCCAGATCGCGGTGCAGCGAGCGCAGCAGCGTGACGAAACCGTCCGAGCTGTCCGGATCGAGTCCGGCGGTCGGCTCGTCGAGCAACAGCAGCGGCGGGTCCATGATGAGCGCGCGCGCCAGCGCCACCCGCTTGATCATGCCGCCGGAAAGATCGGCCGGCATCTTGCCGGCATCGGTGACTTTCAGGCCCACCATTTGCAGCTTGACCATGGCGGCGTCGCGAATCAGTTTTGGCGGCAGGGTTTTGAGCTCGCGCAGCGGCAGCGCAATGTTCTCCAGCACATTGAAGGCCGAAAACAGCGCGCCTTGCTGGAACAGCATGCCTATGCACGCCGCCGCGCCCTGCCGCACCAACTGGCCTGCGGGCTGGCCCAGCACTTCAATGCTGCCGCTGGTGGGCTGCTCCAGTCCCAGAATTTGGCGCAGCAACACCGTTTTGCCGCTGCCCGAGCCGCCCACAATCGACACCACCTCGCCGCGCTGGACGCTGAAGTCGAGGTTTTTGTGCACCACAAAGCGCTTGCCCGGTGATTCGAACACCGTCGAGAGTTGGCGAATTTGCACCAGCGGCTGCATCAGTTGCCGACGTTCTTGAACACCACCGCGAACAGGGCGTCCACCAGAATTACCACGGTGATCGAGGTGACAACCGAGGCCGTCGTGCCCTCGCCCAGGCTTTGCGTGTCGGGCTTGATGCGCAGGCCAAAGTGGCAGGCAATCAGCGCGATCAGCAGGCCAAACACCACCGATTTGGCGCTGGCCAGCACCAGGTTGGCGAGTTTGACAGCATCGGGCAGCGTGCGCAGGAAAAAGCTGGGGGTGATGTCCAGCGAGATATCGGCGGCCAGCATGCCGCCGGCCAGCGCGCAGACCGTGGTCCAGGCGCTGATCAGCGGCATCGCCAGCGCCAGCGCCAGGGCGCGCGGCAGCACCAGGCGAAAGCTGTGCGGAATGCCCATCACGCGCATGGCGTCGAGTTCGTCGGTCACGCGCATCACGCCGATTTGCGCGGTGATCGCCGAGCCCGAGCGTCCGGCGATCAAAATCGCCGCCAGCATGGGCCCGAGCTCGCGAATCAGCGAAACGCCCAGGATGTTGACGATGTACACATCGGCGCCAAACTGGCGCAACTGCTGCGCCATCAGGTAGGCCAGCACCACGCCAATCAGAAACCCCACCAGCGCCGTGATGGGCAATGCGGTTGCACCAATGCGGTACAAGTGGCCGGAGAAATCGCGCCAGGGGCCGCGCTGGGGTGCCCGCGCCAGGCGCAGCAGGTCCAGCATGAGCTGGCCTACCAAGCGCGTAAGCCCCTGCAAGTGGTCCAGCAGTGACAAGAGCTGGCTGCCCAGCGTGAGGTAGCGCTCATACAGTCCGGGTTTCTTGCGCACCGCTGGTGCGGCGGTGAATTGCGCCACCCGCTCAAGCACAGCGCGCTGGGCGGGCAGCGCTTCCAAATGGGCCGGCCATTGGCGGCCCCATTGCTCCCACAGCCACTGCGCGCCGATATGGTCTATTTGCTCGGCCTGGCGTAAGTCCCATGCGCTGGTGGCCGCCGCCGCCTGGGTCTGGGCGGCAAGGCGAGCCAACAAACCGCCGTGTGCAAACGTTGCGGCCGTCCATTGCCCCAGCACACGCCAGCCGCTGCCCGCTGCGGCGGGCTGAGGTTCGAGACGGGGCAGGTTTTCCGGCATGAAGCGGCCATGAGCAGATGGGCTGAACATCGTAATGGCAAAGCGGGCGGCGGCCTGTAGGAGATTGCGCAAAGCCGCTGGTCTGCCCTCACGGCAGCACTGAATTGAAGCGCTAGGCTAATATTCGCTTTCCGCCTCGGGTTTTCCCTGCAAAAAGCCCCCAAAGCCTCCAACAGCCCCATGAACGCCCCCACCACGTTAAACCAACTCCTGGGCCAGGCGCATGATGCGCCCGCTGCGGCCACGCGCATCCGCGAGATTCCCTACAACTACACCTCGTTTTCTGACCGCGAGATCGTCATCCGCCTGCTGGGTGCGCGGGCTTGGGATATCTTGAACACGCTGCGCGGCGAGCGCGGCACCGGTCGTTCCGCCCGCATGCTTTATGAAGTGCTGGGCGATATTTGGGTGGTGCAGCGCAATCCGTATTTGCAGGACGACATGCTGGACAACCCGGGGCGCCGCCGCCAGTTGGCAGGTGCCTTGCGGCACCGGCTGGGCGAGGTGGAAAAGCGCCGCACACCGGGGGCCGATGCGGCCAGAGATGCCTTGGTGGGCGAACTGCTGACCTTGGCGCAACAAGCCGTGCAGTCGTTTGAGGCGCAGTTTGCACACATCTACGACCTGCGCAAACGGGCCTCCCGTACCCTGGGCAAAGTCACCGCCAAGGACAACATCAAGTTTGACGGCCTCAGCCGCGTCAGCCACGTCACCGACGCCACCGACTGGCGGGTCGAGTACCCGTTTGTAGTGCTCACGCCCGACACCGAGGCGGAGATGGCGGGCATGGTCAAGGCCTGTATCTCGCTGGGCCTGACCATCGTGCCGCGCGGCGGCGGCACCGGCTACACCGGTGGCGCGATTCCCTTGACCTGGAAAAGCGCGGTCATCAACACCGAAAAGCTCGAAGCCATGACCGAGGTCGAGATGCTGGTGCTGCCCGGTTTGACGGAGCCGGTCGCAACAGTCTGGAGCGAAGCGGGCGTGGTGACGCAGCGGGTGGCCGATGCGGCCGAGCGCGGCGGCTATGTGTTTGCGGTAGATCCGACATCGGCAGAAGCCTCCTGCATTGGCGGCAATGTCGCTATGAATGCCGGCGGCAAAAAAGCTGTGCTGTGGGGCACGGCGCTGGACAATTTGGCCAGCTGGCGCATGGTCACGCCCGATGCGCTGTGGCTCGACGTGGTGCGGCTGAACCACAACATGGGCAAGATTCACGACACGCCGATTGCCAGCTTTGAGCTGCGCTACTTTGAAGCGGACGGCAAAACGCCGATTCGCACCGAGCGCCTCGATATTCCTGGCAGCGCCATGCGCAAAGAGGGCCTGGGCAAGGACGTGACCGACAAGTTTTTGAGCGGCCTGCCCGGCATTCAAAAAGAAGGCTGCGACGGCCTGATTACCAGCGCACGCTGGGTCTTGCACCGCATGCCCAAGCACACCCGCACCGTCTGCCTGGAGTTTTTTGGCAATGCGCATGACGCGGTGCCCAGCATTGTGGAAATTCGCGACTTCATGTTTGCCGAGCAAAAGCGCACTGGCGTTTTGCTGGCCGGACTCGAGCATCTGGACGACCGCTATTTGAAAGCTGTCGGCTACACCACCAAGTCCAAACGCGGCGGCTTGCCCAAGATGGTGTTGTTTGGCGACATTGCCGGGGACGATGCCGACGCCGTGGCCCGCGCCACCTCCGAAGTGGTGCGGCTGGCCAATTCGCGCAGCGGTGAAGGCTTTATCGCCATCAGCCCTGAGGCACGCAAAAAGTTTTGGCTGGACCGCAAGAAAACCGCCGCCATCTCCAAGCACACCAACGCTTTCAAGATCAATGAAGACGTGGTGATCCCGCTACCGCGCATGGCCGAGTACACCGAAGGCATTGAGCACCTCAATATTGAGCTGTCGCTGCAAAACAAACTCAAACTTTGCGCGGCCTTGCTGGCGTTTTTCCGCGCAGGCAATCTTCCGCTGGGCAAAACAGCAGAGGCTGGCGAAGCGCCCGCCGCCGAGCTGCTGGAAGAACGCGTCGCGCAGGCGATGGCGCTGGTGCTTAAAGTGCAGGCCCAGTGGCAAGGCTGGCTGGACAACCTGGACGCGCACTTTGCGGGTCTGCAAAACCACACGCTGCGCGCCAGCTGGAAAACGCAAATTCGCGCCGAGCTGCAAGCGATTTTTGCTGGCAGCGCTTTTGCGCCGATCTTGCAAGAATGCCAGGCGATTCACCAGCGCGTGCTCAAGGGCCGGGTGTGGGCGGCGCTGCACATGCACGCGGGCGACGGCAATGTGCACACCAACTTGCCGGTCAACAGCGACGATTACGAAATGCTGCAAACCGCACACCATGCGGTGGCCCGCATCATGGCGCTGGCCCGTTCGCTGAACGGCGTGATCTCGGGCGAGCACGGCATTGGCATTACCAAGCTGGAGTATTTGACCGATGCAGAATTGAAGCCGTTTGCGGATTACAAGCAGCGCATTGATCCTGAGGGGCGCTTCAATAAGGGCAAGCTACTGCGCGCAGCTGCAGCACCGGATGTGCTACAAAATTATGAGCAATACAGGCAGAAAATAAATAGGCCAGAGCATGATTTGGCATTAAATTCACGCATATTCGCCGATTTGACCAACGCCTACACACCCAGCTTCGGTCTGATGGGCCACGAGTCGCTCATCATGCAGCAAAGCGACATCGGCGCGATTGCGACCAGCATCAAAGACTGCCTGCGCTGCGGCAAATGCAAACCGGTCTGCGCCACCCACGTGCCGCGCGCCAATTTGCTCTACAGCCCGCGCAACAAAATCCTTGCCACTTCGCTGTTGGTGGAGGCGTTTTTGTACGAGGAACAAACGCGGCGCGGCGTCTCAATCCGCCACTGGCAAGAGTTTGAAGACGTGGCCGACCACTGCACGGTCTGCCATAAATGCCTTGCGCCCTGCCCGGTGGATATCGACTTTGGTGAAGTCTCGATGAATATGCGCAACTTGCTGCGTAAGATGGGCCAAAAAACCTTCCGCCCCGGCAATGCCGCGGCGATGTTGATGCTCAATACCACCAGCCCGCAAACCATCAAGCTGCTGCGCACCGCCATGGTGGACGTGGGATTCAAGGTGCAACGACTGGCCAACGATTTGTTCAAACGCCTGGCCCGCAAGCAAACTGCCGCGCCGCACGCCACCCTGGGCGCAGCGCCGATCAAAGAGCAGGTGATTCACTTCATCAACAAAAAGCTGCCCGGCGGCTTGCCCAAGAAAACCGCGCGCGCCCTGCTGGATATTGAAGACAAGAACTACGTGCCGATCATCCGCAATCCGCAGGCCACCACGGCCGAGACCGAAGCAGTGTTTTATTTCCCCGGTTGCGGCTCAGAGCGCTTGTTTTCGCAAGTCGGTTTGGCAACCCAGGCCATGCTGTGGCACGCTGGTGTGCAAACCGTGCTCCCGCCCGGCTACCTGTGCTGCGGCTACCCGCAGCGCGGCAGCGGCCAGTTTGACAAGGCCGAAAAAATCATCACCGACAACCGGGTGCTGTTCCACCGCGTCGCCAACACGCTGAACTATCTGGACATCAAAACCGTAGTGGTGAGCTGCGGCACCTGCTACGACCAGTTGCAGGGCTACGAGTTCGGCAAGATATTCCCGGGCAGCCGCATCATCGATATTCATGAGTACTTGCTGGAGAAAGGCATCACACTCGATGCTGGCGGCGCGTATCTGTACCACGACCCTTGCCACAGCCCGATGAAGCTGCAAGACCCCATGAAAACCGTCAAGGCGTTAGTGGGCAACAACGTGCTCAAAAACGAGCGCTGCTGTGGTGAATCGGGCACGCTGGGCGTGACCCGGCCCGATATTGCCACCCAGGTGCGCTTTCGCAAAGAAGAAGAACTGCGCAAGGGCGAGGCCGATTTGCGGGCGCTGCAGCCTGCGGGCGCGGCGCCTCTAGCCAACGTGAAAATCCTCACCGCTTGCCCAAGCTGCCTGCAAGGCCTGAACCGCTACCAAGACGACTTACAAAACGGCCTGCTCGAAGCCGATTACATCGTGGTCGAAATGGCCAACAAGATTCTGGGTGCGAACTGGCTGCCCGAGTATGTGGCGCGCGCCAATAACGGGGGCATCGAGCGGGTGCTGGTGTGAACGAAAAAGAAGACTGCCCGCTGTGCCTGGGGGACGGCGGGCGTGTTGTGCTGCGACACCCCTTGCTGCGCATCGTGCACGCGAATGAAAATGGTTTTCCGGGCTTCTACCGCGTTATTTCGCAGCGCCATGTTCAGGAATTCACCTCGCTGGCTGAACCTGACCGGGTGTTGATGATGGCGGCAGTCGGCCTGTTGGAGGAGCTGCTGCGCGAGCATTTAACACCGACTAAGATCAATTTGGCTTCACTGGGCAACGTCGTGCCGCACCTGCATTGGCATGTGATTGCCCGTTTTGCGTGGGACAGTCATTTCCCGGCACCGGTCTGGAGCCCGCCCCAGCGGCCTGTTGCCGCTCCCGAATGCGCCGAATTGACCCAATTGCTACCAGCGATGGAACGCGATTTGATCCAGCGTTTTGAGCAAGGGTCGATCAAATAGCGCGGTATCGTGAAAATCTCGTTGCATTAGCGTGCCAAACTGCGCGTAAGCGCTTGGTTTGGGTAGCTCTGGATGCAAAAACCTCCTATATTCTGGGTTATCCAGCGGATGTGCTGGCAAGATCGGAAAAAGTTCCATGACACACGACGGTGTGGCTGTAATTTTCGGTCTCACAGCCTTTTCATAAGCGCATTTTTGTCAAGCGGGGAGAGTCGGTATGTTGACCAAGCAGTTTCGAGTTGCGCAACTTTTGCCTGTCATTCTGGGCGTCATGGTGGTCTGTCACAGCAGCACCGTATGGTCACAAAATGCCGGTGAGGTGGAATTTTCTCGCGGTGTCGGTTTTGCACAAACGCCCGGACAATTGCCGCGAACTTTGGGGAAGGGCTTGCCTTTGAAAGAGGGCGATCGCTTGACCACCGCTGAGGGGGCTTCGGCCATCATCAAGCTGCAGGACGGCACTCGCATGACGGTGCGGCCCAACTCCGAAATTGTCTTGCAGCAGTACCAGTTCAAAGAGAACGCCACCGACAACAGCATGGTCTTGGGCTTGCTGCGCGGCGGGCTTCGCGCCGTCACCGGGCTTATCTCCAAAAGCTCGCCCAATTCGGCGCGCATCCAGACCAATACCGCCACCATCGGCATTCGTGGCACCGATTTTGATGCACGCATCTGCGCCAAGGATTGCGGCCAGGAATCGGCCCAAATCAAGCAAAACTCGCGTCCCAACAGCATCCAAGCCAGTGCGCGGGTGTTGTCGGTGCAAGGCGGCCAGATGAGCGCTATGGACAGTACCGGCCAAAAGCGTGTGCTGGTCGATGGCGGCAGCGTCTACCCCGGAGACCTGCTGGAGACTTCTAGCAATACCCGGGCCGTCCTGGCTTTCAGGGACGACAGCCGCGTGACTCTGGCAGCGACCACGCGCTTTCGCGTCGACAATTTCGTGTACGACGAAAAAAATCCCAACGAAGGACGTTTTCTGGTGTCGCTGCTGCGCGGCTCGGTGCGGGCGCTGACCGGCCTGATTGCCAAGGCCAACAACCGCAACGTCGGCTTCAGCACCTCGACAGCAACGATTGGTATCCGCGGCACAGGACTCGACCTGGTGTGCACGGGTGCCTGCGCCGTTGAACCCGTGGCTTTTGATGATTCAGCGCCGTCCGATCCGTTCTTGCAGAAGGTTCAACTTCAAAACCCGGGTGCCGATTCAGGGCTGACTGTTTTTGCATGGCTGGGATCCATCACAGTCCAGTCGGGTCAGACGGCGCTACAAGTTTTGCAGGCGGGCCAAGGCCTGGTCATCACGCCCACTGGCATTCGCGCTGTGACGGTACCGCCGAACATCAATGTGCAGCGGCCGGATACCGTGACTGTGCCGGCCAACACGTTTGCTAGTCAGGATGTCGCCGACACGCAGGAAGGGCTGTTTGTGGTGGTGCGCGATGGACATATTTCGGTGGCCAGCGCGGGTGAAGTACTCAACCTTGGGCGAGGTGAGGCTGGCGTGGTCGGAGTCAACGGTACGGTGGCGCGGCCTTCCATCGTTCCCAAATTCATTGAGTTTGACCGAGTGGTACTGCCCACCGTCAACAACCCGGCGGCAGCGAGTGTAATAAATGAGACACGCACCCGAAACGCCAACCAATGTAGTTAACAGTCTGTCTGAAAAGGCAGCAATCCATGCAAAAATTAATTGGTCTTATGGATTTTGGGCTTCCTCATCGACGAAATGGTGGCTGGCTATGGTGATTGAGCGCGATAAAAGCATGTTGCAGGCAAGAAGAATTCTGACTCCCGTGAGCAGTTTGTCGGCTCTTTGCGTCAGCATGGCACTCTTTTGCATGAGTGCTCACGCGCAGGCCCCTGCGGCAGTGGCCAGCGCATCCAACCCCGTTTTTGCCATCAAAGGTTTCAAAATCACGGGCGACAACCCCTTGTCAGAGCGTGAAACCACACTCACCTTGTCCCCCTTTTTGCGCAGCGACGCCACCATAGACACTTTGCAAAAGGCCACCGCCGCATTGGAGCAAACCCTGCGCACCAAAGGCTTTGGCTTGCACCGGGTCTCGCTGCCGCCGCAAGAAGTGGGCGATACCGTCACCCTAGCGGTGGTGAAATTTGTAATTGGCAAAATCACTGTCGAGGGCAACACCCGCTATGACCGGGACAATATCTTGCGCAGCCTGCCTGAATTGAAAGAGGGCAGTACCCCCAATTTCAAGCAGCTCGCCGTGCAAACGACGATTGCCAACGAAAGTCCGGGCAAACAAATCCAGGTGGCGCTCAAGGAGTCCGAGGAAGCCGACAAAATTGACGCAACGGTGTCGGTCTCGGAGAGCAAACCCTGGAATTTCTC
>JBJXED010000013.1:0-5772 GCA_046155225.1 Burkholderiaceae bacterium | reverse complement strand
TCCGAAACGGGCTTGCACATTGGATTCCCAGCCAATGCACCGATGGCGTGAACCGTTATTTGTAAAGCGGTGAAACACCGCAGCCCGCCGCTCCAGTTTGCGCTTCAACTTCATGTTGGCCATCATGCTGTTGGGTCACGGATCCTGCGCCATCAACCCGTGTAGCAAAAGTAGGCGACGGCCGAGACTGTGCCATCGACTAGGGTGATTCGCACTTCCTCAGGCCCGGGCTGCCACAACTTCCACACCCCATCAGCAGGTCGCTTCACCCCAAACGGTCGAAGAGTCTCTGCGCCCGACGCTCCTACTCGGAGCGGACCCGATATCTGCCACTCAGGCCCCTTAATCACAACGCCTTCGACGGCGTACGATCCTGTCGCAGGATCAGCAGTGATCGCGACCTCGAGATTCCGGAAGTGCAGAACTCGGTACTCCTCCCACCCCGGACCCGCACCTGGACGGCCCTTCTCTTCGTGCTCTAGCTTCGAGATTTTCCGCAGGTCATTGAGCTTTGGCGGCAGTCTCACAGCGTATACGCCCCTCACACAGGAGAAGTCCGGAACTGAAAGCTCCTGGGGGGATGCGGAACACGCCGCACATGCAAGGATTGATACGGCGGAAAGTAACTGACGGAACATGATGCCTAACGAGGCTGTAAAAAAACTATCCGACATGTTCTGATGGCTGGATTTAGGGAATGGTCAACGCCTCCCCTCACCGACGTTCTCGGCATATAGGTCGTTCTGATGCGTCGAATTTTTCTTTGACTCACAGTTAAGTTTTCGCAATAGGTTTTTTTACAGCCTCAACATTGAAGGCAACCGGACCGCAACACCTGCGGCGGAGCCGCCTCCTGCAGTTGTGGTTCCGTGTTGGCCGACCAGTTAAATCTCAGTGGTGACATAGAGCCTCCGACTCTCTGACTGTGCCGCCCTGCCGCAGGGAGAGCTTGCAATAGCAATACGCCGGGCCTTCAAGCGCCACGATCGCCGATTCGCCACCGAAGTCACCGTCGAAGCGAACTTTAGCGTGACCGCGAATCCAGTCAGTTGCAGCAGCGACACTGACCCCTTTCGGAACACTGGCACAAATGGTGGCGGAAGCACCGCGATCCGCTGATGTCCGATGCTCCGTGTATGCGTATGCCGCACCAAAAAGGAGGCCCGCCACGATTAGCACGGAAAAGATGACGGTACGCTTTGCCATGAGCTTTAACGAAATACACACCGCAAAACCTGCGGAATAAACTGGCTGCTGCGGTTTAATCTGGCCATTAAAAAACCTCCGAAATGGGCTTGCACATTGGGTTCCCAGCCAATGCACTGAATGCGTGAACCGTTATTAGTAAAGCGGCGAAACACCGCAGCCCGCCGCTCCAGCTTGCGCGTCTTTTGGCGTCAACTCACGGGCCTTTTCAGCGGTTGCACTATAGCCTTGGCACTGAAAACTCAGCCTGCCGACGCTGCCTTTTTACCCGCTGCAGGGCCTGCTCTTTGCCGCGAAAAAATACTCCTGCTTTAGTAGCAGTACAGGCAAGAAATACCTTGGCTAGAGACCAATTTGATGCATAAAAAGCCAAAAATTGTCTAAAAACCGCCTGAAATGGCCTTGGCATGTCATGGCACGGTCCGGGGCGGCTTTACGACTGGAGGTGTTTCCCAAACAGCCAATACATCGATCAGTTTCTTGCGGTTGAAAGGGAGTCCATATAGAAGGGTTAGCAATGCTGATACTAAATACATGAATGCACCTCGATATGCTTTCCATCAGAAAGAAAAGCCAATGCGTACTGGCGATTAAAAGGCTGCGCCACATCTGGCCGAACATATGACGACTTTTGAGACATGTCCCCTGCAATGCCAGCCACCTCATGTCTCATTTCTGAATATGGAACTTTGTCAACCTCGTGAGTAACTAGTTTTCCATCACTCATTTGTTCAGTAAGCTTATATCCCTTAATAAACCGCGAGTCGGTATCTATGCTGTCGTACAAACTTGAATAATCCTGCTGAGACATGACGATTCGTGAGTAAGTGCAAGACTCTCCACTATGCAAACCAAAAAGCTGAGGACTTTTTGCGACCACTCGCGCCGATTTTGGCGTGTCACGTAGTGCGACTTCTGAGAACCTTTGTAAATAGTAATCATCGCCAGGGTTAAACGAAAAATAAAAGGTACAGAGCACCCAAAGTGGAATTCCAATAATGACCAGGTATTTGCCACGTGATTGCCATTTTTTGGCATTAGGTTTTCCTCGCAAGGAAAAGCCAATAACGACTGAGGCGACTAATCCAAGAAGATAGATTGCTGCCAATAGGACTGCAAGTGCGGCAAAAAGAATCGCTATGAATCCCATATATTGCTAACGTAGAGGTAACCGGCACGCAACAATCTGCCGCGAAGCGGCCTCCTGCTGTTGCGTGTCCGCGTTGGCCGACATGTTATGCATTCTTCGGTCGCATCTCTCTGCCAGTGGGGTCAACATCAAGCACTGATTCGTGTAGCGAATAGATTGGTGCGACGGCATTGCCTTCTTCGTCGGTTTGAAACAAGCCCCAGCCAATGCCCTCAAGTTCGGGTTCAGTCAGCCCGTTGTCTTCAAGCATGTAGGAGAGCTGGCAGAGCAACTCTGCTTGAACTCCGCGAGCAATCTGCGATAGGTCCTCGCGGGCAACCCCGGCTGATACGGCGCGCTTAAGCGCAGCCCCCATCCCCGAGAACGGCGCTTCAGGATGCTTCTCCGCCACTTCGATGTGATGGTCCACCCAGCCTAGGTAGTGTTCGGCGATGACGTGACTCCATGCCTGTCGCAGGAACAAGAACCGGTGCAACTGCGGTATGCCTTCGTTGACCTGGGAGCTCGCCCACGATTGGGGGTCGCGCGCACCGAGCTTTTCGAAGAGCGCCGCAAGTTCCAGCACATTTGTAGGAATGCTCATGACTCGCCCCCTGATGCATAAAGCAATACATACCGCAATCAACTGCGGCATAACGTGGAAATTTGAATCATAAAAACTGCAGTTGGTCCCTGATTAACTTGCATAGTCTGCTTCATTAAAAATAGCGACAAACCCGGCAGCTTCTAAGAAATCATGGCCCCTTATTTAGGGCGATTTTGGGTCAAGCGCTGCGCAATGGGCACTGGCGTTTGGCCCGTAAACCCGTCGAGGCGGTTCCCCATCGCTTGGTCCAGCGCATCAAGCCGCGCCTGCGCGGGCGGGTGGGTGGCCACCGTGTGGGTGAACAGGGGGTCGCCCTCGGCGACGTCGCGCAGGTTCAGCAGCACGGCCACCAGGCCGTAGGGGTCAAAGCCCGCGCGGGCGGCAAGCACGACGCTTTGGCGGTCGGCTTGCAGCTCGTCCGCAGGGGGCAGCCCGGCCAGCAAGACCTGGCGGCTGAGGGCGGCCAGCGGCGCGGCGTCTGGCGGGCGCTGGCCCGGTTTGTCCGCTGCGGCGTTCGCTCTTGCGGCGGCATCGGCGCGGGCGGCTTGGGCCAGGGCTTTCAAATGGTGTTTGGCGCTGACATGGGCGATTTGCTGCGCCAGCAGGCCGGCCAGCTCGGCCTCACTGCCGACGCTGGCCAGCAGGCCCTGGGTGATGAAGACATAGCCGCCGGGTGCGGCCAAGGCGTTGAAGCCTTCGTCATTCAGCACGCCGAAAACCCAGGGCAGTTGCGGCCGGCCCGAGTGCAGGCTGAGCCAGCGGCCCAGCTGGTTGACATAGCGCTGCAGCGCCATGTCCGGGTGCAGGGGTTTGCTGGCAAGCAGCACAGCGGCGTACTGGCGGCCTATGTCGATCTCGGTGGGCTCGTCGATCAGCGGCGCGGCTTGTGCCAGCAAGGCCGCCAGGTCGGCAGCGGGCGCTGTCACCGCTGCGCCCGGCAAGGCGGGTACCGCGGCGGGGCGCAGCAGGGCCTCTGCGGCAAACTGCTCAGCCTGCGCGGGGGACAAGCGCTGCGCATCGGCCTGTGCCACGGCGGCCAGATTGGGTGTGGCAAAAGGAAACTCACCGCCCAGCCGCCGGATGCCGAGGGTTGATGTCGCAATGAGCGTTTGGCGGCGGCCGCGAAACAGGCTGGTGACGCCGCGCAGCGCGTCCACCGCGAAGTTGCTCTGCTGCGCCCTGGGCGAGGTGTCGGCCACGCCGGGAAAAAGCGCGCTGACATCAAACACCGACACCCAGCCGCTGCTGCCGCTGGGCGTTTTGACTTGCATCCAGCCGCCCAGGCGGTCACTGGTGCGGGTCAGCGGGGTTTGCGGCGGCAGCCGGGCCAGCTCGCTGGACGACGCAGCGGGGCCGCTGCGCAGCGCGGTGTCGCGGCGCACCAATAGCGCTTCGGCCTGGGTATCTGAGGGGGCGGACAGGCTTTGGTTTGGCGCCGGGCCAGGGGCCGGGTTTTGCGCGGACGAGGGCAAAGGCCAGCCTGCGCTGAAAATTAGCGCGGCGAGCAGGCTATGGCGGAGGCTGGCTATCATGAATCTTTTGGTTTTAGGCTTGGCCAGCGCATTAGCGGCTGGCCTTAGCCATCATCGCGCCGATGGGCAATTTTGCCAATAGGCTATTTGGACAGGACATCACGGTGGATCTGGGATTACAAGGCAAATGGGCGCTGGTCTGCGGCGCCAGCAAAGGGCTGGGGCTGGGCTGCGCCCAGGCGCTGGTGCAAGAGGGCGTGAATGTGGTGGTGGTGGCGCGCGGGGCACCAGCGCTGCAACTGGCAACTACTGAATTAATAGCGCTGGCGGCAAGAAATATCTTGGCTATAAGCCCAAAAGACTTAAAAAACACGGCCAAAGTGCCGCCAGAGGTGATTTCAGTCGCCGCTGACATCACCACGCCCGAGGGCCGTGCGGCAGCGCTGGCGGCGCACGCGCACTACGACATCGTGGTCACCAACGCCGGTGGCCCGCCGCCGGGGGATTTTCGCCAATGGGACCGCGACGCCTGGATCCGCGCGCTGGACGCCAACATGCTCACGCCCATCGAACTCATCAAAGCCGTGGTGGACGGCATGGCGCAGCGCGGCTTTGGCCGCATCGTCAACATCACGTCAAGCGCGGTGAAAGCGCCGATTGACGTGCTGGGCCTGTCCAACGGTGCGCGCAGCGGGCTGACGGGTTTTGTCGCCGGGCTGGCACGCAGCGGCATTGCCGCCCAAGGCGTGACGATCAACAACCTGCTGCCCGGCGCGTTTGACACCGACCGCCTGCGCAGCACCTTGCAAGCGGCGGCAGAAAAGTCCGGCAAGCCGCTGCAGGCGGTGATGGACGCGCGGCGCAGCAACATACCGGCCAAGCGCTTTGGCAACGCGCAGGAGTTTGGCGCGGTCTGCGCGTTTTTGTGCAGCGTGCACGCGGGCTACATCACCGGGCAAAACCTGCTGGCCGACGGCGGGGCTTTTGCCGGGGCGACCTAGGTCAGGGGGAGTCGGCGCGCAGCGGTGCCGCTGCAGCGCTTATTTCGCGGCCAAATCACCCCACAACTGCTTGACCCGTGAGTCGCGCCCGCAAGTGGTGCGGTAGTACTTGTAGCGCAGCGGGTTTTTCAGGTAGTAGTCCTGGTGGTATTCCTCGGCCGGCGTGAAGGTGGTGGCCAGCACCACCTGGGTCACGATGGGTTCCTTGAAGGGCTTGGATTTCTCCAGCGCCTTGAGCGAGTCTTGTGCGGCCTGGAGTTGCTTCGGCCCGTGCGCAAAAATCGCGCTGCGGTAGGGCGAGCCAGCGTCGCAAAACTGGCGGTCTTTGGTGGTGGGGTCAATCGTGCGCCAGAAATA
>JBJXED010000012.1:0-10934 GCA_046155225.1 Burkholderiaceae bacterium | reverse complement strand
TGCAGCGCCCCTTGCGCGACTTGCGCATCAGCGTGACCGACCGCTGCAATTTCCGCTGCAGCTATTGCATGCCCAAGGAAGTGTTTGACAAAGACTACGCGTTTTTGCCGCAGGGCGCACTGCTGAGTTTTGAGGAGATCACCCGGCTGGCGCGCCAGTTTGTGGCCCACGGTGTGCGCAAAATCCGCCTGACCGGCGGCGAGCCATTGCTGCGCAAAAACATCGAGATTTTGATTGCGCAACTGGCTGCCTTGCGTACGCCAGACGGCCAGCCGCTGGACCTGACGCTCACCACCAACGGCTCGATCCTGGCGCAAAAAGCCCAGGCCTTGAAAGACGCGGGTTTGCAGCGCGTCACCGTCAGTCTTGACGGGCTGGATGACGCCGTGTTCCGCCAGATGAACGACGTGGACTTTCCGGTGGCCAAGGTGCTGGCCGGTATTGAAGCGGCGCAACGCGCCGGGCTCGGTGCCGGAGCGCCCTCCGGTGGCGGCATCAAGGTCAACATGGTCGTCAAGCGCGGCACCAACGCGCATGAAATTGTGCCGATGGCGCGGCATTTCAGGGGCACGGGCGTGGTGCTGCGCTTTATTGAATACATGGACGTGGGTGCCACCAACGGCTGGCGCATGGACGAGGTGCTGCCGTCGGCTGAGGTCATTGAACTGCTGCAGGCCGAGTTGCCCCTGGTGCCACTGGAGCCTTCTGCGCCGGGCGAAACCGCCGCGCGTTGGGGCTATGCCGGGGCTGATGGCCAGCACGACGCGGCGCTGGGCGAGGTCGGCGTCATCAGCAGCGTCACGCAGGCCTTTTGCCAGGATTGCAACCGCGCCCGCCTGTCCACCGAAGGCCAACTCTATTTGTGCCTGTTTGCCACGCAGGGGCATGACTTGCGCACGCTGCTGCGCTCCGGCGCGAGTGATGCCGACTTGGCCTCGGCGATTGGCCATATTTGGCAAGGCCGCACTGACCGCTATTCCGAATTGCGCGCGAGCATGGCACCCGACACCCAAGCCATAAGCGGGGCCAAACGCGTCGAGATGAGTTACATCGGTGGCTAGTCTATGACCCCTACCCAAGACATCACCGGCATCGTGCTCGCAGGCGGGCGCGGCGCGCGCATGGGCGGGGCCGACAAGGGCCTGCAAAATTTCAACGGCACGCCGCTGGCGCTGCACACCTTGCTGCGCTTGCAGTTGCAGGTGGGCAACGTGATGGTCAATGCCAACCGCAACCTGTCGGCCTACGAGTCGTTTGGCGCGCCGGTCTGGCCCGATTCGCTCAGCGACTACGCCGGCCCTTTGGCCGGCTTCATGACCGGGCTGGAGCGCTGCGAAACGCCCTACTTGCTCACCGTGCCGTGCGACACGCCGCTGTTTCCGCTGGATTTGGCTGCGCGCCTGCTGCAAGCGCTTGAAGCGCAGGACGCCGACATCGCCATGCCCAGCGCACCCGAGACCAACGCCGATGGCAGCGTCAGCCTGCGCCCGCAGCCCGTGTTTTGCCTGCTGCGCGCCGAACTGCTGGAGAGCCTGGTGGCCTTCACGCACGGCGGCGGCCGCAAGATCGACTTGTGGACCGCGCAGCACCGCGTGGCGCTGGTGCCGTTCGATGCGCCGGGCGACGACGCGCAAGCTTTTGCCAATGCCAACACCCTGGCCGAGCTGCGTACGCTCGAAGGCTGATGCGCGGTGATGGCCCTGGCATGAACACGCCACCTCCCCCTAGCTTGGCCGACATCACGGCACGCTTGCAAGGCTACGACCCGCAAGCCGTCACGGCGGATGACGTGCTGCGCATTCTGCGCGAATGGGTCACGCCGGTGGCTGAAACCGAATCGCTGCCTTTGATGCAGGCGCTGGGCCGCGTGCTGGCACACAACATCACCTCGCCCATCAGCGTGCCGCCGCACGACAACTCGGCCATGGACGGCTTTGCCTTGCGCGGCAGTGAGCTGCTGGCCGATGCACCCACCCGCTTGCAGGTGGTGGGCACCGCCTTTGCGGGCAAGGCTTGGCAGGGGCAGGTGGCAGCAGGCCAGTGCGTGAAGATCATGACCGGTGCGGTGATGCCCGCCGGGCTGGACACGGTGGTGCCGCTGGAACTGGTGCAAACCCAGGGCGACGGCATCACCCTTCCTGCGCGCGCCGTGCAGGCAGGCGATAACCGCCGCCTGGCCGGTGAAGACCTGATGCAGGGCGACACTGCGCTCGCGAAAGGCGAGCGCCTGACGCCTGCTGCCCTTGGCCTGGTGGCCAGCCTGGGCATAGCGCAGGTGCAGGTGATGCGCCGCCTGAAGGTGGCGTTTTTCTCCACTGGCGACGAAATCCTGAGCCTGGGCGAGCCGCCGCGCGAGGGCGCGGTGTACGACAGCAACCGCTATGTCCTGTTTGGCCTGCTCACGCGCCTGGGCTGCGAGACCATCGATATGGGCGTGGTGCCCGACGAGCCTACGGCGCTGGAAGCGACCTTCCTGCAGGCCGCCGCGCAGGCCGACGCCATCATCACCAGCGGCGGCGTCAGCATGGGCGAAGCCGACCACACCCGCGCCATGATGGCCCGGCTGGGGCAGGCGGACGGCGTTGCCTCAACGGCAGGCGCGGGCATGGCCTTCTGGCGGATAGCGATGCGTCCGGGCCGCCCGATGGCTGCAGGGCGTATTTTTAATGCCAAATTGCCCTCTAGCCAAGGTAAAGCTTGCCATAGCAGCTATGAAAACAGTAGTAGCGAAGAAGCTGCTTCGGCTTTCCTTTTTGGCCTGCCCGGCAACCCGGTGGCAGTGATGGTGACGTTTCTGGCGTTTGTGCGCCCGGCCCTGTTGCAGATGATGGGTGCTGCGGCAGCCGCCGCACCACTGCTACAGGCCAAAAGTGTTGAGCCCATTCGCAAGAAGCCCGGCCGCACCGAATACCAGCGCGGCATCGTGTCGCAAGACGCGCAGGGCCAGCTTCAGGTGCGTATCACCGGCAACCAGGGCTCGGGCGTGCTGAGTTCGATGGCGCGCGCCAACGGCTTGATCGTGCTGCACCACGCCCAGGGCAATGTGGCAGCGGGCGATGCCGTCGATGTGATGATGTTTGACGGCGTGATCTGACCCGCTTATTTCGCGGGAATCACCGCATCGTGCTCGGCTGAGTTGGGCTGGCCTGGCAGCGCATCCGCAGGCGCATCCTCCGCAGCGACGATCGGCCCGGGCACCGATTTGCGCGCAAACAGGGTGTACATCGTCGGCACCACAAACAGCGTCAGCAGTGTGCCCAGGCTCATGCCGCCCACAATCACCCAGCCGATTTGCTGGCGGCTCTCGGCCCCCGCGCCACTGGCCAGCGCCAGGGGCAGCGCGCCGAGCACCATCGCGCCGGTGGTCATCAAAATCGGGCGCAACCGCTGCGTGGCCGACTGCAGCACCGCCTGCTGCATGTCCATGCCCTTGATGCGCAACTGGTTGGCAAACTCGACAATCAAAATGCCGTGCTTGGTGATCAGCCCCACCAGCGTGATCAGCCCGATCTGGCTGAACACATTGAGCGTGCCTCCGGTCCAGCGCAAGGCGATCAAGGCTCCGGCAATCGACAGCGGCACGCTCAGCATGATGATGAAAGGGTCGATGAAGCTTTCAAACTGCGCCGCCAGCACCAGGAAAATAAATACCAGCGCCATCGCAAACACCAGCGCCAGGGAACCCGAAGAAGACTTGAACTCGCGGCTGGAGCCGTTGAGGTCGGTCGCGTAGCCGGGTTTGAGGACTTTTTTGGCGGTTGCGTCCATGAAGTCCAGCGCCTCGCCGAGCGCATACGTCGGTGCCAGATTGGCCGTGATCGACGCTGACCTGCGCTGCGCAAAGTGGTTGAGCTCGCGCGGCACCACCACTTCATTGACCTTGACCAGCGACGACAACGGCACCAGCGTCTGCACATTGTTCTTGGTACCGCGCACAAAAATTTTCTCAATGTCGTCGGGCGTGTCGCGCCCCTTGCTGGCCGTTTGCACCACCACGTCGTACTGCTCGCCCTCACGCTTGTAGCGGGTCACGTTACGACCGCCGAGCATGGTCTCGACCGCGCGTGCCACCGCCTCGACGCTCACGCCCGCGTCGGCGGCGCGCTCACGGTTGACCTCCAGCGTGATCTCGGGCTTGTTCAGGCGCAGGTCGGTATCCACCTGCACGAAGCCGGGGTTTTTTGCCAGCTCGTTTTGAAATTCGCGCACCACACCGGCCAAATTGGCATAGCTGTCGGAAGTCAAAATCACAAAATTCACCGGCCGCTCGCGAAAACCCTGGCCCAGCGAAGGCGGCGTGATGGGGAACGCCGACACGCCGGGCAAGCTGCCAATCTTGGGGCTGATCTCGCGCGCAATATCCAGCATGCTGCGGCTGCGCTCTTCCCACGGCAGGGCGCGCAAAAATACATTGCCTTGCGCCACGGTGGGGTTGCCAATCACGATGAACACACGGTCAAACTCCTTGTACTGCCTGCCGATGTCGGCTACGGCCTGCGCATTGCGGTAGGTGTAGTCCAGCGTGGCACCGTCGGGGCCGTTGATGACAGTCAAAATCACGCCGCGGTCTTCCAGCGGGGCCAGCTCGCTTTTGATGTTGCTGAGCATGGTCGCCACCAGCACCCCGCTGCCGACCATCACCGCCACCACGCCCCAGCGGCGTGACAGCGTCACACCACCCACCCGCAGCGAACCCAAAGACCAGCCCAGCGCCGCAGCGTAGCCCCGGGTAATGCCGTCGAGAGTGCGGCCCATCGTGCGGTCAAACCACGACGGTTTCGTGTTGTGTTTCAGCAGCTTGGAACACATCATGGGCGAGAGGGTGAGCGCCACAAAACCCGAGACGATCACCGCCCCCGCCAGCGCCAGCGCGAACTCGGTAAACAGGCGGCCGGTGCGCCCCGGCGAGAACGCCAGCGGCGCATACACCGCCGCCAGTGTCAAGGTCATGCAGACCACCGCAAAACCGATTTCCTTGCTGCCGACAATGGCCGCCTGCAGCGGCTCCATGCCTTCTTCAATATGGCGGTAGATGTTCTCCAGCACCACGATCGCGTCGTCAACCACCAGGCCAATCGCCAGCACCAGCGCCAGCAGCGTGAGCGAATTGATGGTGAAACCGGCCAGCGCCATCAGTGCAAAAGCGCCGATCAAACTCACCGGAATGGTGACCAGGGGAATGAGCGACGCGCGTACCGTGCGCAGGAACACAAAAATCACCAGCGCCACCAGCGCCACCGCTTCCAGAATCGTGGTGTAGACCGCCTTGATCGAACGGTCGATGAAGACCGAGTTGTCGTTGGCCACCGTCACTTCGACACCAGGCGGCAGGTCTTGCCGGATTTTGCCCAGCAGCTTGCGCACGCCGTTGGACAAATCCAGCGGGTTGGCGGTGGACTGGCGGATCACGCCCAGCGCTATCGCGTCGCGCCCATTGAAGTTGACGCTGGTGCGCTCGGTTTGCGCCGCCTCTTGCACCCGCGCTACGTCCAGGATGCGGATGGGTTGGCCGTTCACGGTGCGAATGATCACCTGCTCGAACTGCTCGGGCTTTTGCAGATCGGTCAGCGCCGTGACGTTGAATTCGCGCTGGCTGCTTTCAATTCGCCCGGCCGGCACTTCCAGGTTGTTACGGCGCAGGGCGTCTTCCACATCTTGCGTGGTCAGGCTGTAGGCGGCCAGCCGGTCGGCATCAATCCAGATCCGCATGGCAAAGCGGCGCTCGCCAAAAATCCGCACATCGGCCGCGCCGGGCGCGGTTTGCAGCACCGGCTTGATGAGGCGATTGGCCATGTCCGTGAGTTGCAGCGCGTTGTGCGTGTCTGAACTCAGTGCCAGGAAAATCACCGGCGTGGCGTCGGCCTCGACCTTGGCAATCACCGGCTCGTCAATCTCCTGCGGCAGCCGCTGGCGCACGCGCGAGACCTTGTCACGCACGTCGGCGGCCGCCGAATCGGGGTCACGCGCCAGCGAAAAGCGCACCGTAATCTGGCTTTGTTCCTGGCGCGAGATCGAGCTGATCACATCGACGCCCTCGATCCCCGCCAGCGAGTCCTCCAGCACCTTGGTGATTTGCGATTCCATCACCTCGCTCGACGCCCCGGCAAAACGGGTGTCCACCGTGACCACAGGCTCGTCGATCTTGGGGTACTCGCGCACATTCAGCCCCGCGAAAGACACGTAGCCGATCAGCAAGATCAGCAGTGAGAGCACGGTGGCAAAGACCGGGCGGCGAACGGATATTTCGGGCAGTTGCATGGCAGGCTCCTTTAAGGCTGGCGCGCAACCGCTGCGGAAGCCGCCGCAACCGGGGGTGGCGCCCCAGGCTGGGCCAGTTCAACCACCCGCACCGGCGAGCCGTCACGTTGCAAACGCTGCTGGCCGGCCACCACCACCGTGTCATCGGCTTTCAGGCCCTGGGTAATCTCGACCTTGCCCAGCCGCCGCAGGCCCAGCGTGACCTCCTGCCGTAGCGACACCGTTTTCACGTCCGGCGGCAGGCTGGCACTGGCGGTGCCCGGCAGCGCGCTGGGGCTGACCACTTTGATCACATATTGCTTGCCGCCCTGCGGAACAATGGCTTCCTCGGGCACCAGCAGCGCTTTCTCACGCACTTCAAAGACCACGTTGACACGGGCAAACATGCCGGGACGCAGCGCGTTGTCAGGGGTGTTGTCAACCCGCGCGCGCACCGCCACTGCACGGCCGCTGGCGTCCAGGAGCGGGTCTACCGCTTCAATCTTGGCCATCACCGTGCGGCCTGGCAGCGCGTCCAGCAGCAATTGCACCGGTTGCCCCACCCGCAGCCGGCTTTGGTAACGCTCGGCCAGGCTGAAGTCCACCTGCATGGCGCGCGTGTCCTGCAAGTTGACCAAGTCGGCCCCGTCTTTCACATAGTCGCCCACATTGACCGCGCCCAGGCCGACCGTGCCATCAAAAGGCGCCGTGATGCTCATGCGCTGCAAGCGGGCCTGGGCCAGCGCTACTTGCGCATTGGCCACCTGCAAATTGGCCTCGTTTTCTTCGAGCACCCGTTTGGCGACAAAATTTTGCGCCACCAGCTCCTGGTTGCGCTGGTAGTTGGAGCGGGCAATCGACTGCTGGGCCTGGGCTTGCAGCAACTCGGCTTTTTGCAAGGTGTCGTCGAGTTGCACCAGCACCTGGCCGCGGCGCACCTGCGCGCCATCGGCAAAACCCAGGCGCTGGATACGGCCCGCCACTTCTGGCCGCAGCATCACGCTTTGGCGGGCCCGCAGGCTGCCCACTGCCTGGGCGTCGTCCTGCAAACTCATCACTTGCGGGCGCACCACTTCCACACCCGAGGCACGCGGGCCGGACGCCGCTGCTGCGGGTGCCTTGGCCTGCGCCGAATTGACGCCACCCGCCTGCGCGTCTTTGGGGAGTTGGGGCCGCGACTGGTACCACCAGGCAGCGGCTGACAGGGCTGCAATACCGATGACAGCGGCGGTGGTGTAGAGAAATTTAGGCGTCATCACAACAGGTTGTTCACTGGGGAAAAAACACAAAGGCGCAGCTTGAATAGACGGTCTCGTTTGCCGCAAAGTTCATGCTTGTTCGCAACTGTCGCAGCAATAGCCGTTTCAATCACGGGCAAGGGCTTTCTCAACCCCACGGTTGGCCAGTGCATCGGCGCGCTCGTTGCCGGGGTTGCCGGCGTGGCCCTTGACCCAGCGCCAGTCGATCTGGTGGCCCGAGGCTGCCAGCAAAGCGTCGAGCTTTTGCCACAAGTCCTGGTTTTTCACGGGTTGCTTGGCCGCCGTGCGCCAGCCGCGCGCCTTCCAGCCGGCCAGCCATTCGGTGACGCCTTTGCGCACGTACTCGCTGTCGAGGTAGAGCGTGATGTGGCAAGGCTTTTTCAGCGCCGCCAAAGCCTCGATCACTGCCGTGAGCTCCATCCGGTTGTTGGTGGTGCCGAGCTCCCCGCCGCACAACTCTTTTTCAGTGCTTGCCGAGCGCAGCAGCGCGCCCCAGCCGCCGGGGCCGGGGTTGCCCTTGCAGGCACCGTCGGTGTAGATTTCAATGGTGTTCATGAGAGCTTTCATTCTGACGCACCTGATTGGCCACTGAAACCGGCGCACTGGCCAGGGCTTTTTGCTTTTTCCACACCGGGCCGAGCAGCCGCATGCCGCGCACCCGCTTGACTGCAACCACAAAATACACGCTGCCGAGGATCGGCCACCAGCGCGCGCCGACGCGGTCCATCCAGCCAAAACGGCCCAGCCACTGCTCGCTGCGCAGGGCCGGGCGGTAGCAGCCAAACACGCCTGACTCGACCTCAAAACTCAGCAGGCGCAGCCAGTCGCGCAGCCGCCAGTAGCCCAAAAATTCGCCGCTTTCGGGTAAATACAACTCGCCAAACCCCAGCCGCTGGTACAGCCGCGCCCGGCGCTGGCGCAGGCCCCACAGGCTGGCCCGGTTAAAGCAAGTGATGATGACGCGGCCCTCGGGCAGCAGCACCCGCTCGACCTCGCGCAGCGTGGCATGCGGGTCGGCGCTGAGCTCCAGGGTGTGCGGCAGCAGCACCAGGTCCAGGCTGTTCTCGGGAAACGGCAGCGCGGCAGAGTCGGCCAGCAAGGCCATGCGCGGGCGCGCTGCGGCAAGCGGGCTGGCCTCACTGCCAGAGGGTGCCGGCCATGCATTCCCGGCGCACCAGCGGTGCGGCATGCGGTTGCCGTGCAAGGCGTCCAGCTCGGGCAGGCCCAATTGCAAGGCGTGGTAGCCAAATACATCGGTCACGGCGCGCTCGTACTGCGCCGCCTCCCACGCCAGCAGGTAGCGGCCCGGCGGCGTGGCCAGCCAGTCGCTCAAACCTATAATTTGCGGGCTCATGAAATTACTACCTCTGCCGGCCTTTGCGGACAATTACCTCTGGCTGTTGCATGACGGCCAAAAGGCCATGGTGGTGGACCCCGGCGATGCCCAGCCGGTGCTGGACGCATTGCAGCGCCTTGGGCTGCAACTCAAAACCATTTTAGTCACGCACCACCACCCCGACCACATTGGCGGTGTGACCGAATTGCGCCATGCCACTGGCGCAGCCGTCTATGGCCCGGCGCGGGAACGCATGCCCGAGCCGATCACCCGGCTGGCCGGCGGCGACACGGTCGATGTGCTGGGCCTGCCCTTTGCCGTGATGGATGTACCCGGCCACACCGCCGGCCACATTGCCTACTTTTGTGCCAAGGCCACCGGCGGGCCGCTGCTGTTTTGCGGCGACACCCTGTTCTCAGGCGGCTGCGGGCGCTTGTTTGAAGGCACGCCGGCGCAAATGCTGGCGTCGCTGAACGCGCTGGCCGAGCTGCCCAGCCACACCCGCGTCTGCTGCACGCACGAGTACACCCTGGCCAATTTGAAATTCGCGCTCACCGTCGAGCCCGGCAATACCGACTTGCAAGACTACCAGCGCTGGTGCGCCGCGCAGCGCGAAAACGGCCTGCCCACCCTGCCCACCAGCATTGGCCAGGAACTGCTGATCAACCCTTTTTTGCGTACCGGCAGCGCGGAGGTGGTTCGGTCGGCGCAGCGCTATGCTCAGCAAGGTGCGCCCCAGTCCCCTGCCCTGCCCCCCGGCAACAGGAGAGACGCCCTCAGCGTCTTTACCTGTCTGCGTGAATGGAAAAACCAGTTCCGATGAATTTTTCACCCCTGCCGGTACCGGCCCTGCTGCTGGCCCTGCTGTTGGCCGCCTTGGGCGGTTGCGCCACCGCCCCACCCGCAGAAACGGCCAGTGGCTCGGCAGTCGCCACTGTTCCCCCGCCACGGCCCGCACCACCTGTCCAGGCGGCAGTGCCCACTCCCCCCAACACTCCCACCGCCAACGCCGAACCCTGGCAAAGCCTCAACCCTGCCGCCCCGCTGGCAGGCCAAAACGTAGCCGCCGTCACCGCGCCCAAAGACCTGTGGGAGCGCATCCGGCGCGGCTTTGCCATGCCCGACCTCAACAACGCCGAGGTGCGCGAACGCGAGCAGTGGTATGCCGCCCGGCCCGACTACCTGATGCGCATGACCGAGCGCGGCAACAAATACCTGTTCCACATCGTTGAAGAGCTGGAGCGGCGCAGCATGCCGACCGAACTCGCGCTGCTGCCCTTTGTCGAATCGGCCTTCAACCCGCAGGCGGTGTCGAGTGCCAAGGCTGCCGGCATGTGGCAATTCATCCCCAGCACCGGCAAGCATTTCGAGTTGCAGCAAAACGTCTTCCGTGACGACCGGCGCGACGTGCTCGCCTCGACCCGCGCCGCGCTGGACTATTTGCAAAAACTGCACGGCATGTTCGGCGACTGGCACCTGGCGCTGGCCGCCTACAACTGGGGTGAGGGCAGCGTGGGCCGGGCCATCGCCAAAAACCAGAAGGCCGGGCTCGGCACCGCCTACACCGACTTGAACATGCCGGTGGAAACCCGCCAGTACGTGCCCAAGCTGCAGGCGCTGAAAAACCTGGTGGCCGCGCCGCAGGCGTTCAACAGCACCTTGCCCGACATCGCCAACCACCCCTACTTTCAGGCCGTGAGCATCACGCGCGACATTGATGTGGCGCTGGCCGCCAAGCTGGCCGAGGTGCGGCTGGAGGACTTTCGCGCGCTCAACCCCTCGGCCAACCGGCCGGTGATTTTGGCCGCAGGCACGCCGCACATCTTGCTGCCCTGGGACAACGCCGAAGTGTTTGCGCGCAACTACCAGGGCTACACCGGCGGCCGCCTGGCCAGCTGGACGGCCTGGGTCGCGCCCGTGCACTGCAAGCCCGCTGACGTAGCCAAGCGCTTTGGCGTGAGCGAGGCCGAGTTCCGCGCGGTCAACCAAATCCCGCCGCGCGTGACCATCCAGGCCGGCTCAACCCTGCTGGTGCCGCGCACCGCCAGCAGCACCCAGGAAGTGGCCAGCCATGTCGCCGACAACGGCCAACTGCGCCTGGT
>JBJXED010000011.1:0-4330 GCA_046155225.1 Burkholderiaceae bacterium | reverse complement strand
GAGCCGGATTCACCCACCAGCGCGAGTTTTTCGCCGGGCGCAATGGCAAAGTTGATGCCGTGCACCACCGGCTGGTGGTTAAAGGCCACCGTCAAACCGCGCACGTCGAGCAAGGCGCTCATTGGTCGGCTTTCCTGGGATTGGCATCCACTTGATCCGCTATCCGCGGATCAAGGGCATCGCGCAGCGCGTCGCCCATAAAGGTCAAAAGCAGCAGCGTCACCACCAGCACCGCAAAGGTGGACAGCGATATCCACCAGGCGTCAATATTGTTTTTCCCCTGCGCCAGCAGCTCGCCCAGGCTGGGCGTGCCAGGCGGGACGCCCAGGCCCAGAAAATCAAGGCTGGTCAGCGCCAGAATCGCGGCGCTCATGCGAAACGGCAAAAACGTGACCACTGGCGTCAGGCTGTTGGGCAGCACATGCCGCCAGATGATTTGCCAATGGCCCAGGCCCATGGCGCGGGCGGCACGCACATAGTCGAGCTGCCGGTTGCGCAGAAATTCGGCGCGCACATAGTCGGACAGGCCCATCCAGCCAAACAGGCTGAGCAAGATCAGCAGCAGGCCGACGCTGGGTTCAAACACGGCGGCAAAAATGATCAAGAGGTACAGCTCGGGCATGGAGCCCCAGACTTCGATAAAGCGCTGGAAAACCAGGTCGGTTCGCCCCCCAAAATAGCCCTGCACCGCCCCGGTGACGATGCCCAGCAGCACACCGATAAAGGTCAGTGCCAGCGCAAACAGGGCCGAGACGCGAAAGCCATACAGCAGCCGCGCCGCCACGTCGCGCCCGCGGTCGTCGGTGCCCAGCCAGTTTTGTGCTGACGGGCCGGAGGGGTGCGGCTCTTTGGCAAAGTAGTTCAGTGTGCTGTGGTGGCTGGGGTTGAGCGGGTACAGCGCAAAGTTGCCCGGCTTGGCGAACTGCTGCTGGATGAAGGGGTCCAGGTAGTCGGTCGGCGTCTGGAAATCACCGCCGAAGGTGGTTTCGGGCACGTTGCTCACAATCGGCGCATACCACTGGCCGTTGTAGCGCGCCACCAGGGGCTTGTCGTTGGACACCAGCTCAGCCCCCAGGCTGATGACGAAGAGCACGCTGAAAATCAGCAGGCTCCAGTACCCCATGCGGCTGCGTTTGAAGCGCAGCCAGGCGCGGCGGGAAGGGGAGAGGGAAACGCGGCTCATTAATCGAACTTCACGCGCGGATCAACCCAGACATAGCACAGGTCGCTGATGAGTTTGGTCACCAAGCCAATCAGCGTGAACAAATACAGCGTGCCCAGCACCACCGGGTAGTCGCGCCGGATCACGCTCTCATAACTCAGCAAGCCCAGGCCATCCAGTGAAAACAGGGTTTCAATCAGCAGCGAGCCGGCAAAAAAAGCGCCAATAAACGCCGCCGGAAAACCGGTGACGATGGGAATCAACGCATTGCGAAACACATGGCCGTAGAGCACGCGTTGCTCGGGCAAGCCTTTGGCGCGCGCCGTGAGCACATAGCTTTTGCGAATCTCTTCCAGGAAGGCGTTTTTGGTCAGGATGGTGGTGACGGCAAACGCGCCCAGCACACTGGCCGTCACCGGCAGCGTGATGTGCCACACATAGTCCACCACCTTGCCCGCCCAGGACAACTGCTCCCAGTTGCTCGAGGTGATGCCGCGCAGCGGAAACCACTGCAATTGCCCGCCAAACACCACCAGCAGCGCCACGCCCAGCACAAAACCGGGGATGGCATAGCCCACCAGCACCAGCAGGCTGGTGAGCGTGTCAAAGCGGCTGCCCGCACGCACGGCTTTGGCAATGCCCAGGGGAATAGAGATGAGGTAACTCAGGAAAAACGTCCACAAACCCAGGCTGATCGACACCGGCAATTTTTCTTTCACCAGTTGCCACACGTCTTTGGGGTAGAAAAAACTCTTGCCCAGATCAAAGCGCGCAAACTGGCCGAGCATTTGCCAAAAGCGCTCGTGCGGCGGTTTGTCAAAGCCGTACAGGGTTTTGATCTCGGCAATGCGTGCCGCGTCCACGCCCTGTCTGCCCCGGTATCCCGCACCCGCTGCGGCTGCGCCCTCGCCGCCGCTGTCGCGCCCCTGCAATTGCGCCACCATCTGCTCGACCGGGCCACCGGGGACAAACTGCACCACGGCAAAAGTCAGCAGCAAGATGCCGAACAAGGTCGGGATCATCAGCAGCAGGCGTTTGGCAATGTAGAGAAACATGGTGGCTTGCCGGGTTAAGGCTTTTTGCTGGCCGCAGTCTCGGCCAAGTTGGCCGGGCTGGCCCACCACAGCGCGGTGCTCCAGCTCTCGGGCTGGTAGTAGCGCGGCGTCACCTTGGGCTGCTCAAACCGGCCCGCGCGGTAAGCCACGCGGTGAATGCCGCTGTACCAGTGCGGAATGTTGTAGTGGCCGTGGCGCAGCACGCGGTCCAGCGCCCGCACGCTGGCCACCAGCTCGGGCCGGGTCTGGGCCGAAATCACGCGGTCCAGCAGCGCATCGACCACCGGGTTTTTCACGCCCACCACATTGCCTGAGCCTTCGGTATCGGCCGACTTGCTGCCAAAGCGCTCCAGCAGCTCGGTGCCGGGCGCTTCGCTGCCGACCCAGCGCGAGCTGATGACTTCAAAGTCAAACACATCAATGCGTTTTTGGTACACGGCAAAGTCCACCACGCGGGTTTTGACTGCAATGCCGAGCTTTTCCAGGTTTTTGGCCAGCGGCGTGACGACGCGGCCCATCGAACCGCCGCTGTCCAAAAACTCCAGCGTCATGGCTTCGCCCTTGGCATTGCGCAGCGCGCCGTCTTTGTAGGCCCAGCCTGCGGCCAACAGCAGCTCGCGGGCCTGGCGCAGGTTGTCGCGCAAGGTCACTTGCTCGCTGGTGGCTGGGGCCATCGGCACCGGCTGGGTAAGCACCTCGGCGGCCAACGCCTGGGGATGCTTTTCGCGCAGGCCCGACAGCAGGGCCATTTCAGCCGCATCGGGCAGGCCTTTGGCCTCAAAGTCGCTCGCCACAAAATAGCCGCGCACGCGGGTGTAGGCGTTGTAGAAAAGCTGGCGGTTGAGCCACTCAAAATCCATGGCCAGCGCAATGGCCTGGCGCACCCGCACGTCCTGCAGTTGCGGCTTGCGGGTGTTGAGCAAAAAGCCCTGGAAATCGCCCGCATTGCCGTGCTGAAATTCTTTGCGGATGAGCTGGCCTGAATCGAATTGCTTGCCACGATAAGCCTTGGCCCAGTCACGCGCAATGAACACTTGCACCAGGTCAAACTCACCGGCCTTGAAGGCCTCTTGCTGCGCCGTGCCGTCCTTGTAAATCTTGTAGTGAATCTGCTCAAAGTTGAACAGGCCGCGCCGCACGTTCAAGTCTTTGGCCCAGTAATTGGGGTCGCGCTGGTAAGTGATGTCCTTGCCAAAGTTGACCTTGCCGATTTTGTAGGGGCCGGTGCCCAGCGGCGTGTCGGTAATGATTTTGTCCAGCGGTTTTCCCCCGCCCCACTTGCGGCTGAACACCGGCAGGCCGCCCGCAATCAGCGGCAGCTCGGCGTTGACGCGCATGAAGTCAAAGCGCACGCTGCGCTCGCCCACCACCGTGACGCCCTTGATCTCGCCAAACAAGGTGCGGAACTGCGGCGCGGCTTCCTTGCTGGTGAGGCGGTCAAACGAATGCTTCACGTCGAGTGCCAGCACCGGGTCACCGTTGTGAAACTTGGCCAAGGGGTTCAGGCGGAAGATGGCCGAGAGCTTGTCGGGGGCCAGTGTCACGTCTTCGGCCAACAGGCCGTACGAGGTGGTGGGCTCGTCCAGCGTACCGGTCAGCAGTGTTTCAAACACCAGGCCCGACAAGCCCGGCGGTGCGCTGCCCTTCAAGGTGAAGGGGTTGTATTTGTCAAAGTTGGACAGGCGCGTGGGCGGCACCAGGCTGATTTGCCCGCCCTTGGGCGCGTTGGGGTTGGCGTAGTCAAAGTGCGTGAAGCCCGCAGAGTATTTGATGTCGCCAAATTGGGCATAGGCGTGTGCTGCAAAGGCATTTATTGAGCCAAATCCAGCTCCTGCCAGCATTAACGCTGCCTGTATCGCTATCAAAAAAGGATTAACCCGCATGCGACAATTCTGCAACATTTATAGATGGAGTCTGGCATGGGGTTTCTCTCAGGTAAAAAACTGCTGATTACGGGTGTGCTGTCGAACCGCTCGATTGCCTACGGCATTGCCAGGGCCTGCCACGCGCAAGGCGCCGAGCTGGCTTTCAGCTACGTTGGCGAGCGTTTCAAGGCGCGCATTACCGAGTTTGCCGCCGACTTCGGCAGCACGCTGATATTTGATTGCGACGT
>JBJXED010000010.1:0-33147 GCA_046155225.1 Burkholderiaceae bacterium | reverse complement strand
GAGCAGTCATGGCTGTAGGCAAGGAAATACGCGGCAAGATCAAATCGGTGGAAAACACCAAGAAGATCACCAAAGCCATGGAAATGGTGGCCGCGTCCAAAATGCGCAAGGCGCAAGAGCGCATGCGAGCCGCACGCCCTTACGCTGAAAAGATTCGCAGCATCACGGTCAATCTGGGCAAGGCCAATCCCGAGTACACCCATGCCTTCATGCGCAGCAACGATGCCAAGGCTGCGGGTTTTATTGTGGTCACGACCGACAAGGGTTTGTGCGGTGGCCTGAACACCAATGTGCTGCGCCTGGTGACCAACAAGCTGCGTGAGCTTAAAAATGAAGGCATCAGCACGCAGGCGGTGGCGATCGGCAACAAGGGCTTGGGTTTCTTGAACCGCATTGGTGCGCAGGTGGTGTCGCATGTCACGCAAATGGGCGACAAGCCGCATCTGGAGAAGCTGATTGGCCCAGTCAAGGTGCTGCTCGACGCCTATGCCGAAGGCAAGCTCAGTGCCGTTTACCTGTGCTATACGCAGTTTGAGAACACCATGCGGCAAGAGCCAGTGGTTGAACTCTTGTTGCCCTTGTCTGTAGAGCGCTTGCAGTCTACGGATGCCAAGTCGGGACCGGGTTGGGACTACATCTACGAACCCGACGCGCAGACGGTTATTGACGAATTGCTGGTGCGTTATGTTGAGGCATTGGTTTACCAAGCAGTGGCCGAGAACATGGCTTCCGAGCAATCGGCGCGCATGGTGGCCATGAAGGCCGCTACCGACAATGCAGGCAGTGTGATTGGCGAGTTGAAGCTGATCTACAACAAGACGCGCCAAGCGGCGATCACCAAAGAATTGTCCGAAATCGTTGCGGGTGCCGCAGCGGTTTGACATTTATAGATTAATTTTTCGGAGCAGAAAATGGCCCAAGTCCAAGGCAAGATAGTTCAATGTATCGGCGCGGTGGTTGACGTGGAATTTCCGCGCAGCCACATGCCTAAGATTTACCATGCACTCAAAATGGAGGGATCAACCCTCACGCTCGAAGTGCAACAGCAGTTGGGCGACGGCGTGGTGCGCACGATTGCGCTGGGTTCGTCCGATGGTTTGCGCCGCGGCAACATGGTCTATAACACTGAGCACCCGATCACGGTGCCGGTGGGCAAGGCCACCTTGGGCCGCATCATGGACGTGCTGGGCGCGCCGATTGACGAGCGCGGCCCGGTTAGCCAGGAACTCACCGCCTCGATTCACCGCAAGGCCCCGGCTTACGACGAACTGAGCCCTTCACAAGAGCTGTTGGAAACCGGCATTAAAGTGATTGACTTGGTCTGTCCGTTTGCCAAAGGCGGCAAGGTAGGCTTATTCGGCGGTGCCGGTGTCGGCAAAACCGTGAACATGATGGAACTCATCAACAACATCGCCAAGGCGCACTCGGGTCTGTCGGTGTTTGCCGGTGTGGGCGAGCGCACCCGCGAGGGCAATGATTTCTATCACGAGATGGCTGACTCTGGCGTGGTAAATCTGGAGAAGCTCGAAGAGTCCAAAGTGGCTATGGTCTACGGCCAGATGAACGAGCCACCCGGCAACCGCTTGCGCGTGGCGCTGACTGGTTTGACCATTGCCGAATCATTCCGCGATGAAGGCCGCGACGTGCTGTTCTTTGTCGACAATATTTACCGTTACACCCTGGCCGGTACCGAGGTCTCGGCTCTGCTCGGCCGCATGCCTTCTGCTGTGGGCTATCAGCCCACGCTGGCCGAAGAAATGGGCCGCTTGCAAGAGCGTATTACTTCGACCAAGGTTGGCTCCATCACTTCGATTCAGGCCGTGTATGTGCCGGCGGATGACTTGACCGACCCGTCACCTGCCACTACTTTTGCGCACTTGGATTCCACGGTGGTGCTGAGCCGCGATATCGCCTCGCTGGGTATCTATCCCGCCGTTGATCCACTCGACTCCACCAGCCGCCAGCTGGATCCGCTGGTGGTGGGCCAAGAGCACTATGAAACCGCCCGCGCTGTGCAAGGCACGCTGCAGCGCTACAAGGAATTGCGCGACATCATTGCCATTCTGGGTATGGACGAATTGGCCCCCGAAGACAAGCTGGCCGTGGCCCGTGCCCGCAAAATCCAGCGTTTCCTGAGTCAGCCGTTCCACGTGGCCGAAGTGTTCACCGGCTCGCCCGGCAAATACGTGCCGCTGGCAGAAACCATTCGCGGCTTCAAGATGATTGCGAGTGGCGAGTGCGACCATTTGCCCGAGCAAGCCTTCTACATGGTCGGCACCATCGACGAAGCCTTTGAGAAAGCTAAGAAGGCTTAAATGATGGAGAGCGTCCACACCATCCATGTCGATGTCGTCAGCGCCGAGGAGTCCATCTTCTCAGGTGAAGCGCGCTTTGTTGCTTTGCCGGGCGAGACGGGCGAGCTGGGTATTTACCCACGCCATACGCCTCTGATTACGCGTATCAAAGCCGGTTCGGTTCGCATTGAAAAAGCCGATGGCACCGAAGAGTTTGTGTTTGTAGCCGGTGGTGTGCTTGAAGTCCAGCCAGGTTGCGTCACGGTGCTGTCTGACACGGCGATTCGCGGCAAAGATTTGGATGACGAAAAAGCCAACGCCGCCAAGGCAGCGGCTGAAGATGCACTCAGAAATGCCAAGAGCGATATTGATTTGGCTGCTGCTCAGTCTGAACTCGCAGTCATGGCTGCGCAAATAGCGGCCCTGCGCAAGTACCGCCAGAAAAAATAAAAGTGATGGGCTGTCAGTAACGTCAGCCCAATTTGACTTAGGCCTTGCACAATTGCAAGGCCTTTTTAATTGGTGCAACTCAGGGAAATGGCTATAAACGCGGGTGTTTCAATCTCCAAAATTGACGGTCAAGCTTTCAAACCATGCCCAAACCCAAACCTCACGCGGCTCACATCAGCTTGAGCGTTGATGATGTCGAGGCCGCTTTCTATGAAGCCTTCCAAAAGGGCGATATCGAAAAGCTGATGGCCTGTTGGGCCGATGAGGACGAGATCGTTTGCATCCATCCGGGCGGCTCGAGGGCGATCGGACCGCTGGCAGTGCGAGCCAGCTTCGAGGCCGTTTTCGCCAAAGGGACAGTGCATGCGATTCCGGTTCGGGTACGCATGGTGGAGTCTTTGTCCAGCATCATCCATAGCGTGGTCGAACGCATCAAGTTGCTCACTAAAGACGGCCCGCGTGAAGCCTATGTGATTGCCACCAATGTGTACTTTAAAACCGCCCAGGGGTGGCGTATGGTGGCCCACCATGCCAGTCCCGGGACGGTACAAGAAGCACATGAAGCCAACGACGCACCCACCGTGCTGCACTGAATGCACCATGCAGCGCGACCCCAGCCACAGGTGATTTTGTGAATTACCGCGCACCGTCTTGGTTGCCGGGAGGGCATGCGCAAACCATTTGGCCCGCCCGTTTCACCCATCGCGGACCAACGCCAAGACAGCGTTACCGGCGCGAGCGCTGGGCAACCCCCGATGCAGACTTTATCGATGTCGATGTCGCATTGCCCTTTCCCACCAGTCCACGCGGTTTACTGGTGCTCTTTCATGGCCTCGAGGGATCCTCCGGCAGCCATTATGCGCTGGCGTTTGCCGAGTATGCGCACGCGCAGCAGCTGATGTTTGCGGTGCCGCATTTCAGGGGCTGCAGTGGTGAGATCAACCGTGCGCCGCGGGCCTACCACAGTGGTGATATTGAGGAAATTGACTGGATCATGCGGCGTATGCGCGCCATGGCGGGCGAGCATGCCTGCGGCCGATTGATGGCCGTCGGCATCTCCCTGGGCGGCAATGCGTTGATGCGCTGGGCCGGGGTATATGGCCAAGAAGCGGCCCGGCTTGCGCAGTCGATCGCGGCAGTCAGCGCACCGCTGGATTTGACCGCCAGCGGCCAGGCTTTGTGCCAAGGCTTGAGCCGACTGCTCTACACCCCCATGTTTTTGGCCAGCATGAAGCCGCGTGCTTTGGAGCGGCTGCACCTTCACCCAGGCTTGTTTGACCGCCAGCGCCTTCTGGCTGCACGCAACCTGGAAGATTTTGACAACGTGTTCACCGCGCCCATCCACGGATTTCAAGATGCCGCCGATTACTGGCGGCGCGCATCGGCCAAACCGCATCTGCGCGCCATCGTGGTGCCCACCCTGCTGCTGAATGCGCAAAACGACCCTTTTGTGCCTGCATATAGCCTGCCGAAGCAGCAAGATGTGAGCCGCCATGTGACGCTATGGCAGCCGCCGCAAGGAGGCCATGTCGGTTTTCCGAGTGGACGATGGCCCTCGCATTTACAGGCTTTGCCGCAAGCGGTGGGGGCATTTTTGTGTCAGGATTTGCATCCACTTTCCCGCCACCAAGAGGCAGCGCATGGATGACATCGTTAAGGCCGCCATGGCCAAATGGCCGCAAGTGCCGCATTGCTACGGCTGGCTCGGGTTGGACGCCCGCGGTGACTGGTATATGCGTGACGATGGTTGTCAGGCGGCCGGCACCTTTGCAAGTGCCTGTGCCCAGCGTGACCGGGCCGCCAAAGGCTCGCGCTTGCAGCATGAGAAACTGATCGAGTTCATTGGCCGCAATTACGCCAGCGATCCGACTGGCCAGTGGTTTTTTCAGAACGGCCCGCAGCGGGTCTTTGTCGAACTCGAAGACACGCCTGTGGTGTGGCGCGTGCAGGACAACTTCGCAGTTCATGACCATACCGGCTGTCCTGCACAGGTCCAGGCTTGCTATGCTGACGAAAGCGGCCGGGGCTACCTCAGTGCGCGCCGTGCACAGACCGTGGTCATGGGTTTGGTGCACAGCCAGGATATGTTGATGCTGGCCAACGCCTTGGAACAAGGAATATGGCAAGTGCAAGCGCTTGCCGGAGAAGAGCTGCCCAAGCGCTTTGCATTTATTCGCAGCCCGCAGGAGCAGCACAGAAAAAGTGCTGCTGCGCAGCGCTAGCGGAGCGGCGTCGCAAGGCGGTTTATTTCGCCGGCGCTGCGGCGACGGCGGCACTGGCGCTGCCTGCAGGTGCTGTGGCAGCGGGCTGCTTGGGCACTTCAAACTTGGCCCCTGCGGCATTGGCCAGATAAACCACGGCCCGGCCAATTTCCGTGTCTTCATAATCAGCGCCGCCTTGAGCGTTCATGGCACCCTTGCCTTTGAGGGCAGAAGTCAGCAATGCGTCGTAGCCGGTTTTGATGCGTGCGCCCCAGGCAGCGGCATCGCCCAATACAGGCGCACCCAAGAGGCCAGCGGCATGGCAGCTTGCGCACTGGGTTTTGTAGACTTCTTCGCCGCCTTTTAACTCCCGGTTGGCATCCCGAATTTCCACGTAACCGACTTTTTGAATCCGCAGCGCGAGGGATTTTTGTGCATCACCCACGCCAGGGCCGTCTTTGCTGTCGGTGGTGACCGTATAGACCAAACCGATGATGGCAAAGATCGGCAAGATAAACGAGGCCGCCACCGCATACAGCATTTGCTTGGGGTTTTTAATCGGCCCGGTATGGGCTTCTTCTTCGTGGCTGCTGGCGCTGGGTGCGCTGCTGGGGGTGTCGCTCATGGCATCCTCGTCTGTGAAAGCGGTATTTTACAAAACCCCGCGTCCTTGCGGCGCAGTGCAGGCAGTCAAAGCCCTAGAATGCACGGCTTGCGTTGCGCGATGTAAACGAATTTGCGGCTGTAGCTCAGTGGATAGAGTATTGGCCTCCGAAGCCAAGGGTCGTGGGTTCGATCCCCGCCAGCCGCACCAATCACCGCCAGAGCCTGCGTCAGGGTCACCAGCGCTATCCGTCCAAGCAAACCGATGCATGAGCGGTTATGGATACGGATTCCAGTGGCAAGGTCATTTAAAGTTGAAATTTGAATCACTCAGAGAGCTCCCATGAGTACCCGCGCGCGCTATAAAACTTTTGCTGATTTCTACCCCTTCTACCTCAGCGAGCATTCAAATCAGGTCTCGCGCCGCCTGCATTTCGTCGGCACCAGCATCGCCCTGGTCCTGCTGATTGCGGCTTTGGCTACGCAAACGGGCTGGCTGATTGCGGCGGCGGTGGTGCAAGGCTATGCGTTTGCCTGGGTGGGTCACTACTTTTTTGAGCACAACAAGCCCGCCACGTTCCAGTACCCGGGGTTCAGCTTTATGGGCGACTGGCGCATGTGGTGGGACATCGTCACCGGCAAAATCCCGCTCTAGCCCGCCGACCTGCCCAGCCTCACCCTAGCCAACCCGCATGAGGCTGAAACTGTATTTCGCCCCGGGCGCGTGTTCGCCGGGGCAGCATGGTCGGCATTGATCCGGTGGTGGCCCAGGTGCTGGCGCGCGAGCGTTTGCCGCTGATCCTGTAGAAGGCTGCGGCAGTGGCCTGAAACCGGGTTTTAGGCTAATTTTTAAGTTAAATTGGCCTGTAGCCAAGGTAAATAATGCCGGTAATGCTATTTATAAAATAGCAAATATCTGCGCTATACCGACTCAAAACGCAGCGTGAAACGCGCCCCTGGCGGTACTTGGCCTGGCCGGGTTTCTTCCAGCGTGAGATGCGCGCTGTGCAGGCGGACAATCTCCAGCACGATGGGCAAGCCCAGGCCCGAGCCGTCGGATTCCGAGCCGAGCGCGCGGTAGAACGGCTCAAACACCAGGCTGCGCTCGGCTTCGGGGATGCCGGGGCCAGAGTCCTCGACTTGCAGCAGCAGTACTTTGCCAAACGGCTCGGCCAGCACCCGCGCGGTGATGATGCCCGGCGCGATGTGGCTTGACGGGGTGTAGTTGATGGCGTTGTCCAGCAGGTTGCGGATCAGTTCTTTCAGCAGCGTGGGGTTGGCCATCAGCTCGGTACCCGCGGCGTCGGCAACGGGCCCTTCGTAGCCCAAATCCAGCTGCTTTTCCAGCGCGCGCGGCAGTGAGTCCTGCACCACTTCGGCGGTGAGTTTGACGAGGTTGCAGCGCTGCAGTGTCAGGCCTGTGCCGGCGTTCTCGGCGCGCGCCAGCGCCAGCAACTGGTTGACGGTGTGAGTGGCGCGCATGCTCGAGCGGCTGACCTGCTTGAGCGAGTGCTTGAGCTCCTCGGTGCTGGCGTTCTCGCGCAGCGCCAGGTCGGCCTGCATGCGCAGGCCTGCCAGCGGCGTTTTGAGCTGGTGTGCTGCGTCAGCAAGGAAGCGCTTCTGGCTGGCGATCGAGGCTTTGAGCCGTGTCAGCAAGTCGTTCACCGACAGCACCAGGGGCGCGACTTCCAGCGGTACGGCGCGCTCGTCGAGCGGGCTCAAGTCGTCGGGCTGGCGCTGGCGGATGCGCTCTTCCAGCGCGGACAGCGGCCGGATGCCGCGTACCAGCGCCAGCCACACCAGCAGCACCGCCAGCGGCATGATGGCAAACTGCGGCAGCATCACGCCCTTGACGATTTCGGTTGCCAGCACCGAGCGTTTCTCACGCGTTTCCGCTACTTGCACCAGCACCGGTTTGCCGATGTTGCCGAGCTTGATCCAGGTGTAGGCAATGCGCACTTCCAGGCCGCGCATCACGTCGTCTCGCAGGCGAATTTCTTCGATCAGCACCGGCTCTTCCTCGGACGGCGGCGGAATTTCACGATCGCCGGAGAGCAACTCGCCGCGCAGGCCCAGCACCTGGTAGTACACCTGATCGGTGTCGTCGGCGCGCAAAATCTCGCGGGCTGCTGCCGGCAAGTTAAAGGTCAGCTTGCTGCCTTGCAGGCTGACCAAAGGTATGAGCGCGCGGGCGTTGTATTCGAGCGCACGGTCAAACGGCAAATTGGCAATGTTTTGCGCCACCAGCCAAGTCAGCCCCAGGCTGATGGGCCACAGTAGCAGCAGCGGGGTGAGCATCCAGTCCAGAATCTCGCCAAACAGGGAGCGCTGCTCGCGCTGGAAGAGCTTCATGCGGTCTCGGGAATCTTCTCCAGGCAATACCCCAGCCCGCGCACGGTGACGATGCGGATCGGGCCTTTCTCGATTTTCTTGCGCAGCCGGTGCACATAGACCTCGATCGCGTTGTTGCTGACTTCCTCGCCCCATTCGCACAGGCGCTCGACCAACTGGTCTTTGCTGACCAGGCGGCCGCTGCGCTGCAGCAGCACTTCCAGCAGGCCGAGCTCGCGCGCCGAGAGCTCGACCATCTTGCCGTCGATGCTGGCCACGCGCCCGGTCTGGTCGTAGGCCAGCGGCCCGTGCTTGATGGTGCTGCTGGCACCGCCCATGCTGCGCCGGCTCATGGCGCGCACGCGGGCTTCGAGCTCTTGCAGCGAGAACGGCTTGGCCATGTAGTCGTCGGCGCCGTAGTCCAGGCCCTTGACGCGCTCTTCCACGCTGTCGGCGGCGGTCAATATCAGCACGGGCAGGCTGCTGCCGCGACTGCGCAGTTTTTTCAGCACCTCCAGGCCGTGCATCTTGGGCAGGCCCAGGTCGAGAATCAGCAGGTTGAACTCGTGGTTGGTCATCAGGGCGGCGTCGGCCTCGGTGCCACTGGCGACGTGGTCCACCGCCGCGCCAGAGGAGCGCAGCGTGCGCAGCAAGCCGTCGGCCAGCACTTGGTCGTCTTCAGCAATCAGGATGCGCATGGGGGGCTCCAGGGTCTTGGCGGCGGGCACTCGCCCTGCCTGGCGACAATTTTAGGTCGCTGCTCACGGCTTGCTAGCGGGATAGCCCGCTGTAGCCTTGCGCGTAGGCTTCCAGCCCCAGCATCACCACGGTGGCCACATCAGTGCCGCACTCTTGCGCAAATTCAGCCTGCGCCTGCGCCACCGCCTGCTCAAACGCCGCCAGCCAGGCCAGGCCGTCTGCTGTGAAGCGCACGCTGCGGGCGCGCGCATCGCTTGCCTGCGCCTCGCGCACCACCAGGCCCCAGGCTTCGCACTGGTCCACCAGCTTGCCCATGGCCTGCTTGCTCATGCCGGCCTGCGCCGCCAGGTCGGTCAGGCGTGATCCGGTAAGCGACAGATGACGCGTGATGTGAATGTGCGCGGCGCTGACCTGCCCGCGAGCGGCCAGATTCGACAGCGCCAGCGGCACCTCGGCGTTGTGCGCCATCAGCGTCAGCACACGCTCGTCAAAACGGCGCAGCGCCTGCCCCAGCAAGCGGCCCAGGTGGCTTTGGCGCCAGCGGTCGTCGGGCAGGGAAATCATGGCAAATAGTAAATCAAACTGACTAAATAATACTTGTTTTCAAATTTACTGTGCTTATAAACTGCTGTTCATGCATCCAGACAATGGCTGCAAACAAGCTGAAAACTCAACCCAGACCCTGTTTTAAAAAGGAAATCTCATGGACGCACAAGTCAAAGGCAGCGTGGTGGCCACTGCCGCCGCCGACAAGGCCAGCGGTGAAAAAGCCAAGGCACTGCAAGCCGCGCTGGCCCAAATTGAAAAACAGTTCGGCAAAGGCACCATCATGCGGCTGGGCGAGGGCGAAGTGATTGAAGACATTCAAGTGGTGTCGACCGGCTCGCTCGGGCTCGATATTGCCCTGGGTGTGGGTGGCCTGCCGCGCGGCCGGGTGGTGGAGATTTACGGGCCTGAGTCGTCGGGCAAAACCACGCTCACTTTGCAGGTGATTGCCGAGATGCAAAAACTCAGCGGCACCTGTGCGTTTGTCGACGCCGAGCATGCGCTGGACATCCAGTACGCACAAAAACTCGGCGTCAACCTGCAAGAGCTGCTGATCAGCCAGCCCGACACCGGCGAGCAGGCGCTGGAGATTGTGGACAGCCTGGTGCGCTCGGGCGCGGTTGATTTGATCGTGATTGACTCGGTCGCCGCGCTCACGCCCAAGGCCGAGCTCGAGGGCGAGATGGGCGACAGCCTGCCGGGCCTGCAGGCGCGCCTCATGAGCCAGGCGCTGCGCAAGCTCACGGCACACATCAAAAAAACCAACTGCATGGTGATTTTCATCAACCAGATCCGCATGAAGATCGGCGTGATGTTCGGCTCTCCCGAAACCACCACCGGCGGCAATGCGCTGAAGTTTTATGCGTCAGTGCGGCTGGACATTCGCCGCATCGGCACCATCAAAAAAGGCGAGGAAGCGATTGGCAACGAGACCAAAGTCAAGGTGGTCAAAAACAAAGTGGCACCGCCGTTCAAGACCGCCGAGTTCGACATTTTGTTCGGCGAAGGCATCAGCCGCCACGGCGAGATCATCGACATGGGCGTGAACGCCAAAATTGTGGAGAAATCCGGTGCCTGGTACGCCTACAAGGGTGAAAAAATCGGCCAGGGCCGCGACAACTCGCGCGAGTTTTTGCGCGAGAACCCGGAGTTGGCAATTGAGATTGAGAACAAGGTCAGGGAGTCTCTGGGCGTGGCCTTGTTGCCATCGGCCGCGTGATGCAAAGCGCGGCTGGCTTGTCGCTCAAGGGCCGGGCCCTGCGCTGCCTGGCCACGCGCGAACACTCGCGTGCCGAGCTCGAGCGCAAGCTGCGTGGTCACGAGGAAACGCCGGGCGAGTTGGCGCAGGTGCTGGACGCGCTGGCGGCCAAGGGTTTTATCAGCGAGCAGCGGGTGGCCGATTCGGTGGTCAACCGCCGCGCCAGCAAGTTGGGCGGTCAGCGGCTGCGGCAGGAGTTGCAGGCCAAGGGCCTGGCGCCTGCCCTGGTGGCGCAAGCGCTGGGCGGCTTGCGCACCAGCGAACAGGCCCGGGCCAGCGAAGTCTGGCAGCGCAAATTTGGCGCACCGGCGGCTGATGCGGCGGGGCGCGCCAGGCAAATGCGGTTTTTGCTGGCGCGTGGCTTTGAAGCCGATGTGGTGCGGCGCGTGGTCGGCGGGGCGTCAGAAGATGTGCAAGAGGGCTAAAAACGGCATTTACGCGCATTTTTAGCATCAAATTAGCCTGTAGCCAGCGTAAATACTGCCTGTAGTGCTATTAATAAAAATGAAGCGAGGCGGCGTCAACGCCGAAGAAAGCTGTAAACGCAGCATGCCAGGCAGGCTGTCTGCGCAAGCTGGTAATAAAAATTAGCAGCCCAGCATCAGTTGCAGGTTTTGCACGGCGGCACCGCTGGCACCTTTGCCGAGGTTGTCGAGCCGGGCGATCAGCACCGCGTGGCGGTGCTCCGGGTTGCCAAACACGCGCAACTCCATCTGGTTGGTGCCGTTGAGCCCGGTAGCGTCGAGTTGCGTCACGCCCTGGGTGTCCATCACCGCGACGAAATTGCCGGCACCCTGGCTGCCGGTGTAATGCCGTGCCAGCGCGTTTTGCAGGTCGGCGGCACTGGGCTGGCCGGGCAGCAAGTCCAGGTGCAGCGGCAGTTGCACTAGCATGCCCTGCTCAAAATTGCCCACTGCCGGGATGAAGATAGGGCGCCGGGTCAAACCGGTATAGGCCATGATTTCAGGCAGGTGTTTGTGCGACAGGCCCAGCGCGTAGGCCTCGTGCAGTGGCGCCTGGCCTTGCCGGTAGGCCTCCATCATTGGGCGGCCACCGCCGGAGTAGCCGCTGACCGAGGGCAGCGACAGGGGGAAATCCTTGGGCAGGAGTCCGGCGTCAACCAGGGGCCGGATCAGCGCAATCGCGCCGGTGGCGTAGCAGCCGGGGTTGGCCACGCGCTGGGCCCGGGCCACCGCTTCCTGCTGGCCCGGGCCCAGCTCGGGAAAGCCGTAAGTCCAGCCGGGCGCGGTGCGATGCGCGGTTGAGGCGTCGATGATCTTGGGTTTTTTGCCGGGCAGGGCGTCGATCAAAGCCACCGATTCGCGGGCGGCCTCGTCGTGCAGGCACAGCACCACCAGATCGGCCTGGGCCATCAGTTCGCCTTTGGCGGCGCTGTTTTTGCGTTGTTCGGGCGCAATGCTCAGCAGCTCGAACTGCGGCATCTTTTGCAGGCGTTCGCGAATTTGCAGGCCGGTGGTGCCAGCTTCGCCGTCAATAAAAATACGTGCCATGGGCGCTCCTGATGAGGACTAAAAACGGGGGGTCAATCCGCTGCAAAATGCCGCATTGCAGCATGATACAGTTCGCAACACGTCAGACCTGCCTGCCTTTTCGGTGAGCAATCAGGCCCTGCCGGCGGCGGGTAGCGTCCCAGGCGCAGCCTAAAAATCATCCCTTTGCAAAGAGTGAGCCCATGAAAATCCACGAATACCAGGGCAAGGAAATCCTGGCGCAATTTGGCGTGCCAGTCCCGCGCAGCATCGCTGCATTCACGGTGCAGGAGGCGGTCGAAGCTGCGCAAAAACTCGGCGGCCCGGTGTGGGTGGTGAAGGCGCAGATTCACGCGGGTGGGCGCGGCAAGGGCGGCGGGGTCAAGCTGGCGCGCTCGATCGACGAGGTCAGAACCCTCGCCAGCCAGATTCTGGGCATGCAACTGGTGACGCACCAAACTGGTCCGCTGGGGCAAAAAGTGCGCCGCTTGCTGATTGAAGACGGCGCTGATATTCAAAAGGAATACTACGTCTCTGCCGTCACCGACCGCGCCACCCAGCGCGTGGCATTCATGGCGTCGAGCGAAGGCGGCATGAACATTGAAGAGGTTGCCCACGACACGCCCGAAAAAATCATCAAGGTGTTTGTGGACCCGGCGCTTGGACTGACCGAGGCACAAGGCAAAGCGCTCGCCGACGGCATGACGGTACCTGCGGCCTCGACGGCCAAAGCGGTCGATGTGCTGCAAAAACTCTACAAAGTTTATATGGACACCGACGCCTCCCTGGTCGAGATTAACCCCTTGATTCTGGAAGGCAACGGCAATATCAAGGCGCTCGACGCCAAGTTCAATTTCGACAGTAACGCGCTGTTTCGCCATCCTGAAATTGTGGCCTTGCGCGACCTGGATGAAGAAGACGCGGCGGAAATTGAAGCCAGCAAGTTCGATCTGGCCTACATCAGCCTGGACGGCGACATTGGCTGCCTGGTCAACGGCGCGGGCCTGGCCATGGCGACCATGGATACGATCAAATTGTTTGGTGCAGAGCCGGCTAACTTCCTCGATGTGGGCGGTGGTGCCACGCCGGAGAAAGTAACCGAAGCTTTCAAGATCATGCTGAAAAACCCCAAGGTCAAGGCTATTTTGGTGAATATTTTCGGCGGCATCATGAAGTGCGACACCATTGCCACAGGCATCATCACCGCCTGCAAGGCCGTCAATCTGCAAGTGCCGCTGGTCGTGCGCATGAAGGGCACGAATGAAGATTTAGGCAAGAAAATGCTGGCCGAGTCTGGCCTGCCGATCATCAGCGCCGACAGCATGGCAGAGGCTGCGCAAAAAGTTGTCGCTGCAATTAAAGGCTAAGGAACAGTATGTCGATCTACATCAACAAAGACACGCGCGTCATCACCCAGGGCATCACCGGCAAGACGGGCCAGTTCCACACCGAGAAGTGCCAAGAATATGCTAATGGCAAGGCTTGTTTTGTGGCTGGCGTAAACCCGAAAAAAGCCGGCGAGTCGATTTTCAGCATCCCTATTTTTGCGACAGTCAAGGAAGCCGCCAGCCAAACCGGCGCCACCGTCAGCGTGATTTACGTGCCGCCAGCCGGTGCTGCCGCTGCGATTTGGGAGGCGGTTGAAGCCGATCTCGACTTGGCGATTTGCATCACCGAAGGCATTCCTGTGCGCGACATGCTCGAAGTGCGCAACAAAATGCGCGCCAAAGAAGCCGCTGGCGGCAAAAAAACCTTGCTGCTGGGCCCCAACTGCCCCGGTTTGATCACGCCCGATGAAATCAAAATCGGCATCATGCCTGGCCACATTCACCGCAAAGGCCGCATTGGTGTGGTTTCGCGTTCAGGCACGCTGACCTATGAAGCAGTGGCACAGCTGACGGAAATTGGCTTGGGCCAATCGAGCGCCGTCGGTATTGGCGGCGACCCGATCAATGGCCTCAAACACATTGATGTGATGCAAGCCTTCAATGATGACCCGGAGACTGATGCTGTGATCATGATTGGCGAGATTGGCGGCCCGGACGAAGCGGATGCAGCACGTTGGTGCAAGGCGAATATGAAAAAACCCATCGTCGGCTTTATCGCCGGGGTCACGGCACCTGCGGGCAAGCGCATGGGCCATGCGGGAGCCTTGATTTCTGGTGGTGCGGATACCGCCGATGCCAAGCTGGAAATCATGGAGGCTTGTGGCTTTACTGTCACGCGCAACCCGTCGGAGATGGCCAAGCTGTTGAAATCTTTGCTCTGATTTTTCCGCTATGTCCCGACGAGAGTAGCGGTTATCCACATCGGCCGTGAACAGCCTGGCCGCGACAATCCATTTCTTCATTTATCGAGAAGGCCCATGGAAGATTTTTTAGCCGCGAGTTTTTGGCTGGCTGTAGGCCAAATTATCCTGATCGACATTGTCTTGGGCGGGGACAACGCGGTCGTCATCGCACTGGCGTGCCGCAATTTGCCGCCCAAACAGCGTAGGCTGGGCATTATTTACGGCACAGCCGGGGCGATTGTGCTGCGCGTGATTCTGATTGCTTTTGCCTTGGCGTTGCTGACCGTGCCGTACCTGAAGTTGGTCGGGGCGGTGTTGCTGGTGTGGATTGGCGTCAAGCTGCTGCTCCCAGAAAAAGAAGACGCTCACAACATCAATCCCAGTGACAAGTTGTGGGCGGCTGTCAAAACCGTGATCGTGGCCGATTTGGTAATGAGCATTGACAACGTGCTGGGCATTGCAGGCGCTGCTGAAGCCGCAGGTCAACACCAGTTGCTACTGGTGATTTTTGGTTTGCTGGTGAGCATTCCGATCATTGTGGCCGGTAGCCAGATCGTGCTGCGTTTGATGGAGCGCTTCCCGATCATCATCGTCGTGGGCGGCATGTTGCTTGGCTGGATTGCAGGGCAAATGGCTTATACCGATCCGGCGCTCAAGCCGTATGTGCCTGCGGGCAAAGAATGGGAGTACGCGGCTTGCGCTGTGGGTGCTTTGCTGGTGCTCGGGCTGGGCAAGTGGTTGGGTCGCACGCCAAAACCGCCCATGCCCCAGCCTTAATGCCGCACTGCCGCAGATTAGCAACACATGGTTCGCGCTGGGGGACTTGATTACTTGTCGGTCATAGGCCAGTCTGTTAATGTATGTAAGCGTATGTCAGGGTGGGTTTGGGCTACGTATTGAGTTGAGTTCAGAGAGCCGAAATGCCGGCACAGTGACGACAAAAACAGTGCGCAACCAAGGTTGCCGACAAGGGGCGGGTAGTGAGTTCATCATCATCTTCTAAACGCAGCCAATTCTGGAAATCTGACTGGTTTGTGGGCGTACTGATTGTTTTTTCAGTACTGATTCTTCACCAAGCCACTGATTTCATTGGGGCGCTTGAGCGGCGCTTTTATGACTTCGCCAGCACCAGCACATCGCGCCAGCCGTCTGAGCGCATCGCGGTGATCGCTATTGACAACCAGAGCATTGCCAACATTGGCCGCTGGCCTTGGCCACGTGATGTCCATGCGCAACTCATTGACCTGCTGGGCGCTGCAAAAGTAAAAACCATTGCGCATACCGCGTTTTTCTTTGAACCCCAAACCGACCGCGGCCTGGCTTACATCCGGCAAATGAAAACTGCGCTGGCCGCTGCCGAGCCCGGTACGGTTCCAGAGGCGACTTTGGCGCAACTGAATAAATCGATAAGTGAGGCCGAAGCGGCCTTGGATACCGACGCCAAACTGGCGCAGAGCATGCGCCAGGTGGGTAATGTCTTGTTGCCTTCCGTTTTTGTTTTGGGTGAGCCCGTCGGTAAGGCTGATAAACCTTTGCCCGCATTCGCGCTCAAGAGCGCAATTGATGAGACCAATGGGTTCTCCAAAAACAGCATCAAGGGGCTGCAGCCCATTGACATATTGGGCAATGCTGCGGCAGGTGTTGCCCACCTGAACCAATTTCAGGATGTGGACGGCGCAGTTCGGCTCGAACCCCTGTTGGTCAACTATTACGGCAAAGCCGTGCCCTCCATGGCGTTGCTGGCGGCCGCCAACAGCCTCAATCTGGGGCCGGGCGACATCAAGCTCAACCTGGGTGAATCGGTTCAAATCGGCAAACTCAAGATAAAAACCGATGAGTCTGCGCTGATGTTGCCGCAGTTTTACCGGGGTCGTGACGGCAAGCCCGCTTTTGCGGTGGACTCTTTCTACGATGTCCTGAGCGGCAAAATCCCGGCCAGTAAATATACCGACAAAGTCGTTTTGATTGGTGCCACCGCCGATGGCGTTGGGACACTGTTTCCCGTGCCTGGTTACGCGGGGTTGTCGCCTGCTGAAACCATTGCGCACATTACTTCCAGCATCCTGAGCGAGCATTTCATCGTTCAGCCAACTTGGTGGTTTGCAGCTGCCATTGCGGTATTTTTGCTGGTGTCGGCTTATCTGATAGCGGCACTTCCAAGACTCTCGGCAGGCAAGGCCGCCTTGTGCACCTTGGTCTTGTTCATCACGCTGCTTGGTACGGAATTTGGCTTGCTCTCCAGCGCAGCCATTTGGTTGCCACTGATTTTTCCCGCCAGCCTGCTGGTGATCGGCCATCTGGCATTGACCACCAAGCGCTTCCTCATGACCGAGGCTGGCAAGCAGAAGTCGGATGAGGAGTCGGCCGAAACCAACCGCATGATGGGTCTTGCGCTTCAGGGGCAGGGCCAGCTGGACATGGCATTTGACCGCTACCGTAGGGTGCCTTTTACCGACGCGTTGATGGGTAACTTGTATTCTCTGGCGCTGGATTTTGAGCGCAAGCGCCAGTTCAACAAGGCCCAGTCGGTGTATGAGCACATGTTTGTCTGGGACAAGAACTACAAGGATTTGGCCGCCAAATTGAACCGCGCTAAAAATCTGTCTGAAACCGTCATGCTGGGCGGCGGCGGTGCCCATCCGGGCGGCACGATGTTGCTGGAAGGTGGGGCGGTTGAAAAGCCGATGCTGGGCCGTTACCAAGTCGAAAAAGAATTGGGCAAAGGGGCCATGGGGGTGGTTTACTTGGGCAAAGACCCCAAAATTGGTCGCGTGGTGGCTATCAAGACCATGGCGCTCAGCCAGGAGTTTGAAGGCGATGAGTTGACCGATGCGCGTGAGCGTTTCTTCCGCGAGGCGGAAACAGCTGGCCGCCTCCAACATCAAAATATCGTCACCATTTTCGATGCGGGGGAAGAGCACGACCTGGCCTACATCGCCATGGAATTCTTGAAGGGCAAAGACCTTGCCGATGTTTGTAAAGACGGTCAGTTGCTGCCCATTCCCAAGGTCCTGTCCATTGTGGCGCGCGTGGCCGAAGCGCTGGCTTACGCACACAAACAAAATGTGGTCCACCGTGACATCAAGCCCGCTAACATCATGTACGAGTTGGCCAGCGACACGGTCAAAGTGACCGATTTCGGTATTGCAAGAATCACGGATTCCAGTAAAACCAAGACGGGCTTGGTGCTGGGTACCCCCAGTTTCATGTCGCCCGAACAGATTGCGGGCAAGAGAGTCGATGGCCGCTCGGACTTGTACTCTCTAGGCGTGATGCTATTTCAAATGCTGGCCGGAGTGCTGCCTTTTCGGGGTGATTCCATGGCCGAGTTGATGTACAAAATCGCCAACGAAGAAGCGCCTGACATTCGTATCATCCGCAAAAAACTTTCGCCGCGGATAGCGCAAGTCGTGGCCACCTCCTTGGCCAAACGCCATGAGGCACGTTACCAAACGGGCGATGAGTTTGCGGCTGATTTAAAACTTGCCATGGCCGAGATTGACGGCACTGCGCTGCCTGAGCCTGCGCGAGGGCAATCTGCCAGCGCTGCCATGAATAGCGCCTCAACTACCAGCGCAGCCAGTGAGAAAACCACGGCATTTACAGCCACCGCAACGTTTAAGACTCCCACGGAAAATCCATCCAACAAGGCCGAAGGCTATGATGCGACCCAGAAAATAGATGTTGGCGTGGTTCCTGAATTTGAAAAAACCGCAGTTTTTGCGCCCCGTGGTGCCGATGCCCAAGCCGAGCACGCGGCAGACAATAAAAATTCTCGGACTTGACTTAGACCCCTATGAACTACGTTTTTTGCTCCAGTACCGACCCTGGGCTTGCCAGAGAAAATAACGAAGACGCCGTCACGTTTGATGCGGACGCAGGCCTAGCCATATTGGCGGACGGCATGGGTGGGTACAACGCTGGTGAAGTGGCCAGTGGCATGGCGACCACCTTTATCAAATCCGAGCTCAGCCGCTGGTTGTCACAGGCCGGTCGCCATGCCAACAGCAAAGAAGTTCGGCGTGCGATGGAGATTTGCGTAGAAAACGCCAATCGATCCATTTTCAATGCCGCCAATACCAATGCACACTACAACGGCATGGGCACTACCCTGGTCATTGGGGTGTTTCAAGATGACCGCGTCATGTTGGGCCATATCGGCGACTCACGCTGCTACCGTCTTCGACAAGGTGAAATTCAACAAATCTCCAAAGACCACTCCTTGTTGCAGGAACAAATGGATGCAGGTCTCATTACGCCCGAGCAGGCGGCGACTTCAAGCAATAAAAACCTTGTCACGCGTGCACTCGGTGTGGAAGATGCGGTCTTGCTTGAACTCAATGAGCATTTGGTGGAATCTGGCGATCTTTTTCTGATATGTTCGGATGGTTTGTCTGACATGGCGGGTGATGCGGAAATTGCCGAGGTTCTCAAGGCGGAAACGACACTGGAGCAAAAGGCCGCAAACTTGGTCAGCTTGGCCAACACGCATGGCGGGCGCGACAATATCAGCGTGTTACTCATACTGGCCACTGGCAATGCAAAAAAACGTGGGCTGATGTCGCGCTTGCTGGGAAAATAGATTGTTAAATTTCTTTATTAGTTTCATTTACAGGAGTGGGCCATGCCGAAAATGATCGTATCGATCGACGGTGTTGTCATCAAGGAAGTCCAGCTCACCAAAGACAGAACCACTTTGGGTCGCAGGCCTTACAACGACATCGTGATTGACAATTTGGCGGTCAGCGGGGAACACTCGGTACTTCAAATGACCGGCAATGAGGTTCACCTTGAAGACCTCAACAGCACCAATGGCACCTATGTCAATGGCAAAGCCGTTAAAAAGCAGCGCCTTGAAAACAACGACACCATTGAAATTGGTAAGTACAAAATCAAATACATCAATGAGTCGGCCGCCGCCGGGTTCGAAAAGACGATGATGATTAAGGTCGGTGCGACTGCTCCGGTCGCACCTGCTCCTGTACACGCAACAGCCTCAAGTGACTCTGGCGCGGCGGGCCTGCATGCCGTCATTAAGGTGCTGTCGGGCGCTGCTGCGGGCCGTGAGGTGCCTTTGGTGAAAGTGGTAACCACCATTGGCAAGCCAGGTGTCGCTGTAGCGGCCATTACCAAACGAGCGCATGGCTTTGTCGCCGCGCATGTCGAGGGTGCAAACAAGCCCATGCTGAACGGTGCCCCCATTGGTGCCGAGCCGGTCACGCTTAAAAATGGCGACTTGCTTGAACTGGCCGGGACACAAATGCAGTTTGTCCAAGCCTAACAACAACTTGACAGCCTAATACACCACACAGGCAATAGGGGGCATATGGGGTCTATCTCCAAACAATGGTCCCGTATTGTCGTGACGCTGGTCCCCTTGTTTTTTGCTTTGCTGCATGCCAGCGGGCTGTGGCAAATTGATGTTCTTCAGCGGCTGGATGACATCATCTACGACACACGCTTGCGCGCCACGATGTCCAACACGCTTGATGACAGGATTGTCATCGTGGATATCGATGAAAAAAGCCTGGCCGAAGTTGGCCGTTGGCCGTGGGGGCGCAACAAGCTGGGACAGTTGACGGATGAATTATTTCAACGGCAGGAAGTTGCCCTGATTGGTTTTGACGTGGTGTTTGCCGAAGCCGATGAAAGCTCGGGTCTGAACCGTTTGCGCCAACTCGCGCAAAACGAATTGCGCGACCAAGCCGCGTTCTCCGAGAAACTGGCGCAGCTTCAGGAGGTTTTGGATTACGACGCCTTGTTTGCCAAATCCTTGCTTAACAAGCCTGCCGTGCTTGGTTACTATTTCACAAGTGACCGAGACGGCCGCACTTCGGGCCAACTTCCCGAGCCAGTGATGCAAAAAGAGGCGCTGGCAGGCCGACCCATCAAATTCACTTCCTGGAACGGATTCGGCTCGAATATCAGCCAAATTGCCCAAGCCGTGCCGGTCGCAGGTTTTTTCAATTCGATCACCGAGGGTGATGGTGTCGTGCGCTCCATTCCGCTGCTCGCGGAATACAAAGGCCAGTATTACGAGTCCTTGTCGCTGGCCATGTTTCGCATGCTGGTAGGCATGCCAGCAGTGTCGCCTGGCTTTCCGCAAGACCGTTTCTTATCACGCAATTACCAAGGCCTCGATAGCATATTGCTCAAGCAGGGCGGCAAATCGTTGGCCATCCCGGTGGACGCACGCGTCGCGTCCCTGGTGCCTTTTCGTGGCCGCGGGGGCGTCAATGGCGGCTCCTACAAGTACTTGTCTGCCGCTGACCTGATTGCCAAGCGTGTCCCGGCCGCCCAACTCAAAGGCAAGATCATTTTGCTGGGTACGACGGCGCCTGGCCTGCTGGACTTGCGCGTCACGCCGGTGGGCGAAACCTACCCTGGGGTGGAGACCCATGCAAATGTGATTTCGGGCTTGCTTGACGGCAAGATTCTTGTCAAGCCTGATTACGCGTTGGGTTTTGAGGTGTTGGTGTTGGTGATGGCGGGCATTACCCTCGCTTTTGCTTTGCCGCTGCTTTCAGCAACCAAAGCGGTGGCGCTTAGTGTTGCCGTAATGTCGGCGGTTTTTGGCTTGAATTTGTGGCTTTACTTGGCCCAAGATTTGGTCTTTCCGATGGCAGCCTCTTTGGTGATGGTGTTCATGGCTTTTGCGCTGAATATGAGCTTCGGGTATTTTGTCGAGAGTCGCTCAAAACGTGAGCTGGCGAATTTGTTCGGCACCTATGTGCCACCGGAGTTGGTTGACGAGATGGTCAAGGACCCAGACAGCTACAGCATGAAGGCGTCTGCTAAAGAGTTGACGGTGATGTTTTGCGACATGCGCGGCTTCACCAAGCTGTCTGAAAAAATGGAGCCTACGGAGTTGCAAGCCTTGCTGAATGAGGTGTTCACGCGGCTGACCAATATCATCCGTGCCAACCGCGGCACGATCGACAAATACATGGGTGACTGCGTGATGGCGTTCTGGGGAGCGCCGGTCGAGACACCACAGCATGCTTCCTTGGCGGTCAAGACGGCCATTGAAATGAGTGCCGCCGTGGCCCAACTGAATGCCGAGTACCGCGCCAAGGGCATTCCGGAAATTGGTGTCGGCATTGGGCTGAATACAGGCAGCATGTGCGTGGGAGATATGGGCTCCGATATCCGCCGCAGCTATACGGTCATTGGTGATGCGGTGAATTTGGGCTCTCGTCTCGAGGGGCTGTCAAAAACCTATGGCATTGAAATCGTGGTGAGTGAGTCCACCAAAAAGCAGGCCCCTGATTTCTCGTGGCTTGAGCTCGATAAAGTCAGGGTCAAAGGCAAGGAGCAAGCGGTCAGTATTTTCTTTCCGCTCGGCAGTAAAGAAGGTGCTGAGGCAGCCGTTCTTAATGAATTAAAAGCCTGGGGCAATGTGCTGAAAGCCTATCGCAGCCAAGATTGGGACCAGTGCGATGTGCAATTGCTTAATTTAGAACGCATAGGTGCCAAAAAATTCCTGTACCAGCTCTATGGCGAGCGTGTAGCCTCTATGCGACTACTTCCGTTTGACCCTGGATGGGACGGCACCACCAATTTTGAAACCAAGTAAGGCCAATCATGAAAGTGCGCGTGTTGGGCTGCTCCGGAGCGATTGCAAAAGGGTGCAGAACCACGTCTTTTCTGGTTGACAGTGATGTTTTGGTTGATGCGGGCACTGGCGTGGGGGACCTGACGCTAGAAGAGATGGGCCGTATTGACCATGTGCTGTTGACCCACTCGCATCTGGACCATATTGCCGCGCTGCCCTTGATGGTGGACGCCATAGCATCTCAGCGCAGCAGCCCATTGCAGGTTCATGCCCTGGCCGGCACCATTGACGCACTAAAAAAGCATGTGTTCAACAACACCATCTGGCCTGACTTCACGCGTATTCCTACACCGCAAGCGCCTTTTGTCAGCCTGCATGAAATCAGTGTCGGACAAACTTTTAAGCTGGCAGGAAAATCGATCGAAGTTCTGCCGGCGGTGCACACCGTGCCTGCGGTGGGCTACTCCATAACGACCGGTGGTGGATGCTGGGTATTTACCGGTGACACTGAGCGCAACCCTGCACTGTGGCGGCGGATCAACCAAATCAATGTGGCGGTGCTGGTCATCGAAACTGCATTCAGCAACCGAGAGAAGGCGCTGGCCAAACTCAGTCTGCACCTTTCGCCCGACGCGTTGGCCAGCGAACTGGACTGTATCGACAAAGACAAGCACTACCCGATCTATATCACCCACACCAAACCTGCTGAAACCGATCTCATCATGGCGGAGATTCAGAAGTTCGACCAAACGACCCCGTTTGGTCCCAATGTCACGCACGACATACGCTGGCTCAGGGCGGGCCAAGAGTTTGAAATATGAATGCCTTGCTCAAGCCCGCAGGCGGCGACAAAGACTCTGAAAAAGCCTTTCTAGATTCGCAACTGCTTCCCCCTGAGCAGCGCGGCGTCACTTTCGAGGCGCTGTTCTACCGGCAACTGCAAACCGTTACCACGCGCATACACGATACAGAAAACATTGACCAGATCATGATGGAGGCGAGCCAGGACATCTGCCGGCTGCTCAATGCCGACCGCCTGACGTTGTATGCGCTCAATGAAGACAAAAGTGCGATCATTTCCAAAATAAAAACGGGGCTCAACGCCAGTAAAGACCTCAAGCTGCCGATCAGCGCGCAAAGCATCGCCGGGTATGTGGCCATGAGCAAGGAGCTCATCAACATCGCCGATGTCTATGACGAAGAAGCGCTCAGGCGCATTCATCCAACGCTGAGTTTCCTCAAAGAAGTTGACAAGCGGTCGGGCTACCGCACCAAGCAGATGTTGGTTGTGCCGATACTGAACGGCACCACCTTGCACGGCGTGCTGCAAGTCATCAACAACAAAAGCGACCGTATTTTTGGCGACCTTGAGGTCGAAGGTGCCGCGCAATTGTGCAAAACCCTGGCCACTGCGATTCGCCAGCGCATGCAAAAAGCCGAGGACAGCCAACGCCGCAAAGCCACCAAATACGACAGTTTGGTGGCGCAAGGCGTGCTGAGCGCCCAAGACCTCGCGCAGTGCGTGCAAAAAGCGCGTGAGCAGGCCAAGTCGGTCGAGCATTTGCTGATGGCCGACTACCAGATTCGCCCGTTGCAGATCGGCCCCTCATTGGCCAAATTTTTCGGATCACCTTACGAGCCTTTCAACAGCGGCCGTATCCGCTCGGAAATGTTGCATGGGCCCCTCAAGCGCGAGTTTCTGGAGCAGCAGGGCTGGATCCCTCTGGAGGACTCGCCCGAGGGGCTGGTGGTGATGTGCCTTGACCCGGAGGCGGTCAAAGGCATGCGCATCCTGCCGCAAGTCTTTCCGCGCCACGCCAAGTTTTCTTACCGTGTCACTACGCAAACCGAGTTTGAGGAAACGCTCAATCAGCTCTGGGGCGTCAATACGGATGTCGGCTCGATCGACCAGATGCTGGCTGATTTGGGCACACCGATGGACGACGACGGTACGTCCGACGACTCGCTCGAGTCGGCGGCGGCCGACAACGAGCTCGTGAAGTTTGTCAACAAAGTCATCATTGACGCCTACAACCAAAAAGCCTCTGACATTCACATTGAGCCGCTCCCAGGCAAGGCCAAAACCGGCATCCGCTTGCGCATTGACGGTACGCTGGTGCCCTATATTGAAGTGCCGGCGCACTTCCGCCAGGCGATGGTCACGCGCCTGAAAATCATGTGCGACCTCGATATTTCGGAAAAGCGCAAGCCGCAAGACGGCAAGATCAAATTCAAAAAATTCGGTCCGCTCGACATTGAACTCCGCGTCGCCACCATTCCTTCTTCCGGCAGTGTCGAAGATGTGGTGATGCGGATTTTGGCCGCTGGCGAGCCCATTCCACTGGAAAAACTGGGCTTGACGCCGCACAACCGCGAACGGGTCGAGAAAACCGTCAGCAAACCCTATGGTTTGTTCTATGTTTGCGGGCCGACCGGTTCGGGCAAGACCACCACACTGCACTCGATCCTCAAATTCCTCAACACGCCGGACACCAAAATCTGGACGGCTGAAGACCCTGTCGAGATCACGCAAAAGGGCCTGCGCCAGGTGCAAATCAACCGCAAGGCGGGGATTGACTTTGCGCTCATCATGCGGGCTTTTTTGCGGGCCGACCCTGACATCATCATGGTGGGTGAGTCGCGTGACAAAGAAACGGTTTCAATGGGCGTGGAAGCCTCGCTCACAGGGCACCTGGTGTTCTCGACCTTGCACACCAACTCTGCGCCCGAGTCGATCACGCGGCTGGTGGACATGGGGCTGGACCCGTTCAATTTTGCCGACGCCTTGCTGGGCATCCTGGCGCAGCGGCTAGCCAAGCGCCTGTGTGCTTGCAAGGAAGCCTACAGCCCCGATGCCGAAGAACTCAAAACCTTTGTCGCCGAATACGCCGAAGACCTGCGCCATACCCCTGCCTGGAAGGCCGACTATGCGGGCGAGGCCAAAAAACTCTACGAAAGCTGGGTCAAGCTCTACGGCCAGGACGGCAAGCTCCAGTTCTACCGCCATGTCGGCTGCGACAAATGCGGCAAGACCGGCTACAAGGGCCGCGTCGGCCTGCACGAGTTGCTGGTGGCCGACGACGCGATTAAAAAACTGGTGCAGGAGCGCGCCCGTGTGTCCGAGCTGTTTGTCGCCGCAGTGGGCAGCGGCATGCGCACTCTCAAGATGGACGGTATGGAAAAAGTCATGATGGGCCTGACCGACCTGAAGATGGTCCGCTCGGTCTGCATCAAATAGCGCCGCGCATTCGCGTCACCTGGCTGAACTTTGCGCTCGCAAGTGACAAAACTGCCAGACATTAATGTCAATCCAGCACAATAAAAAGCGAACTCCGCGCGGAAAATTCCGCAACATTGGCGCAAAGCCTGTAGGCAGTTGTAATACGCCCTGCCTAGAATGAAGTGGCACAAAAGCTGCGTTGCCTAACGTGCGCATCCGTGAGTTTTCTTTTTCAACCTTGTCTTTTTACTATTTGGAGTTTTTCATGAAACGTACTATGCAAAAGGGTTTTACCCTGATCGAGTTGATGATTGTGGTGGCCATCATTGGTATCTTGGCAGCCGTGGCTTTGCCGGCCTACCAAGACTACACCGTCCGCGCCAAAATGTCTGAGGCTGTGCTGGCTGCTTCGCAGTGCCGCACCAGCATGACCGAGACGATTCAGACGGGCAATTCGACGGCTTTGATTGCTGATAACGGTTGGGGTTGCGAGCAGGTTACTGCAGCTTCGGGCACCAAGTACGTGGCTACAGTGACCACCACCGGGATTGCAGCAACCCCTGTAGCTGGTAATGCCGTGATTACTGTGACCACGCAAGCCATCAACAACAAGGCTGACGGTACCGCTGGCGGCACGCTTCGCTTGGCACCTTGCAATGCAGCTGCGCAAACCACATTCTCGGCCTGTGTTCCACCTGCCCTGGGCGGCACGGTGAATTCTTGGCTCTGTGGCCCAACGACTGGTGCCAACTCGGTTGTTGCGAAGTATCTGCCCGGTTCTTGCCGTGCACCCGACGCCTAATTTAATTTTTCAGACTTCACAAAAAGCGGCTTCGGCCGCTTTTTTTTCTCCAAATACAACTCGGCACATGGCATTCACAGTTTTTACCCTCGCCTGGTTGCTGCCCAACCATTACCTGCCCTGGGTCAATTTCCATTCAGAACTGCTGGCCTTTGTTGCCGTCGGCTTGCTTGCAGTTTCGTTATGGCGGCAAAGCCCCGGCGCTGTAGCGCTGCCCCGGGTGGCTGTGGCGGCGGGTTTGCTGGCCCTGTTGCCCTGGCTGCATTACGCCATGGGGCTGGTATTTTTTGCCGGGGACGCCTGGGTCGCTTCGCTGTATGGGCTGGGTTTTGCACTGGCGGTGTGCTTGGGCTATGCGGGACAGGGCAGCGCCAAGTACGCCGACGCACCGCCTGTTTTTTTGACTATCGCGGCTGCGGTGCTCGCAGCGGCCTTATTGTCTGCCGCCATGGCATGGATGCAGTGGCAGGGTGTGGCGGCCACCCTCACCACCTTCGTCACGCACATTGAAGCCGGTGAGCGGGCCTTTGCCAACCTGGGCCAGCCCAACCAGTTGGGGTCATTGCTGCTCATGGGTTTGGTGGCATTGGCGTACTTCTTTCAGCGCGGCACATTCGGCAAAATTGGGTCCAGCGTGGCCACCGTGTTTTTGACTTGGGCGCTGGTGCTGACCGAATCGCGCACCGCGCTGCTCAGTGCAGGAGCGCTTGCGGTGTTTGCGGCGTACAAGCATTACCAGTACCGCAGCGCCAGTGACAGCGCCGCAGGCAGCAAGCACGCTACCTTCATATCCCCGCAAGCGGTGGTTGTATGGCTGCTGGCATACGGTGCCACCAGCGTTGGCCTGCGCCTGATCAACCGCTGGTTTGAAATCGGGGCGGTGCGGCCAACCACCCTGTTCGAAGACAACGGCCGCTGGCTGGGTGTGCAGCAAATGTGGGCCGCCATCAAAGAGGCCCCCTGGCTGGGGTACGGCTGGAACCAAACCACCGCCGCGCAGGCCGTGGGCGCGCCGCAATACCCCGGCGAACTGCTGCTCTCCAACGCGCATAACCTGGTGCTCGATGTGTTGGTGTGGGTTGGCCTGCCGCTCGGCGTGGCCTTGTCGCTCGCACTGGGGTATTGGTTAGTGACACGCCTTGCGCGCGTGCGCTCCCGAGAGGCAGCCTACGCCATGGCCATGCTGCTGCCTCTGGCCGTGCACAGCATGCTCGAGTTTCCGTATGCCTACGCCTATTTTTTGCTCACCGCTGGCGTCTTGGTCGGGGTGGTCGAGGCTGCGTTGGACCAGCACCAGCCGCCGCAGCGGCTAGGGCAACTGCCCAAGCGCTGGGCCTGGGCCAGCCTGGCCGTACTGACAGCGCTGGGCAGCTATTTGAGCTACGAATACATCTTGATTGAAGACGACTTTCGCGTCGCGCGTTTTGAAAACCTGCGCGTGGGCCGCACCCCCGAAGACCATGTGGTGCCCGATGTCTGGATGAACACGCAATTGGGCGCGTTGCTGGCCACGCTGCGTCTGCAGGCCAGCCCCGAGATGAGTGCCGCGCAAGTCGAGCGCCTGCGCAAGGTGTCGCTGCGCTTTGGCTACCGCCCGCTGGTCTACCGCTACGCGCTGGTCTTGGGGTTGAGGGGCGACGCCGCAGGTGCGAGCCGCCAGATGCAGGTCGTCAAAGGCATGTTCGGCCCGCGCTACTACGCCAATGTAACGCTGGATTTGCGGCGCTTGCAGGCGGAAAAATACCCCCAACTGGCGGCGGTGCTGACGCCTTGAAATGACCATGCGCATCGCTGCCGTGGCGCTGCTGGTCTTGCTGCCCTGGCTCAACCCCTTTGTCGGCGGTCCGTCGGCGGCGGTCACGCCGCTGTTGGTGTCGTGGACTTGCGCTGTGCTGCTGCTGGCGCTGTGGCGCACCGGCGACTGGCAGGCCGCTGCCCTGGCCTGGCTGGCGGCGGGCCTGCTCAGCAGCGCCATCGCCGGGCTGCAATTTTTTGATCTGGAAGCCGCACTCGCCCCCTGGCTGAACCAGACCGATCCCGGCACCGCTTTTGCCAACCTGCGCCAGCGCAACCTGTTTGCCACGCTGACCAATATCGCCCAGGCGGCGCTGCTGTTTGGCCTGATGAGCCAGCCACTCGGGCGCGCTGCGCATGGGCTCGGATTGCTCGCTGCGGCGCTGCTGGCGGTGGGCACAGCGCTGTCGGCCTCGCGCACCGGTTTGCTGCAATTGGTCTTGCTGCTCGCGCTGGCGCTGCTGTGGCAATGGTCGGCACGCCGCTCGGCCAGCGCGGGCATGCCGGTGGCGGAACCCCGCACACCGCCCGCCGTACTGACGGGCGGTGTGCTGGCAAGCTGGGCGGCTGTGGTGCTGCTGGCGTATGCCGCTGCGGCCAGTTTTTTGCCCAGCCTGGCGGGCGTGGACCCGGCCGAATACGGCATCTTTGCCCGCCTGACGCAGGAGCTGGGTTGCAGCAGCCGCCGGGTGCTGTGGGCCAATGTGCTGGAGCTGGTCGCCCAGCGCCCCTGGCTCGGCTGGGGCTGGGGCGAGCTCGACTACGCCCACTACCTGCACCTGTACCGCGACACACGGCCCGAGCAGCGGTTTTGCGCGATTGTCGACAATGCGCACAACCTGCCGCTGCACCTGGCGGTCGAGTTCGGCGTGCCGCTGGCGCTGCTGCTGTGCGGCGGCGCGCTGTGGTGGCTGATTCGGCAAAAGCCGTGGGCCGAGCAGGGCCCGGTGCGGCAAATGGCCTGGGGCGTGCTGGCGCTGGTCGGCGTGCACAGTTTGCTGGAGTTTCCGCTGTGGTACGGGCCGTTCCAGATCGCGGTGGGCCTGGCACTGGCGCTGCTGCTGCAAAAGCCTCCAAAAGCTGTTTTCGCGGCAAATTTTGAATCAAAACCGCTTGTAGCCAAGGTAAAACATGCCGGTATAGCTCTATTTTTGATAGTACCCGGCTTGGCAGGTTTAGGCTACGCGGCTTGGGATTACTGGCGTATCGGCCAGATTTACAAGCCCGCAGCCGAGCGCAGCGCCGCCTACCAGGGCGACACCCTGGGCAAGCTGCAGGCCTCGTGGTTGTTTAGTGGCCATGTGCGTTTTGCCGAACTGGGCTTGACGACGCTGCGCCCGTCCAATGCACCGCAGGTGTACGCGCTGGCCAGCGAGATGTTGCATTTCTCGCCCGAGCCGAAAGTGGTTGAAAAGCTGATTGAATCGGCCGCCATGCTGGGCCGGGACGCCGAGGCCGCCTACCACCTGGCGCGCTACCGGGCCGCTTTCCCGCAGGAATATGACGCCTGGCGTGCCAAAGCAAAATAAACGCAGTCAGACCCAGCAAGCCGCAGCCAGCCGAACGGCATCACGGAGTCGCCGCGACAAAGTCGCCCGATTTGCCGCCGCGCTTTTCCGCCAGCCGCACCTGCGCAAGCGTCATGCCGCGGTCCACCGCCTTGCACATGTCGTAGATCGTTAAAAGCGCGGTGGCTGCGGCGGTCAGCGCCTCCATCTCCACCCCGGTGGGACCGACGGTTTCTGCGGTAGCGGTGCACAGCACGGCGGCAGGTACGTCACCGTCTTCGGCTTGCAGCGCAAACTCAAGCGCCACGCGGGTCAGCGCCAGCGGGTGGCACAGGGGAATCAAGTCGCTGGTCTTTTTGGCCGCCTGAATGCCGGCTATTCGCGCAATGCCCAGCACATCGCCTTTTTTGGCGCTGCCCGACGCAATCAGGGCCAGCGTACGGGCCTGCATCTCGATGCGGCCAGTGGCCACCGCCACCCGGTGGGTGTGGGCTTTGCCCGCCACATCGACCATATGGGCCAGGCCCTGGGAATCAAAATGCGTCAAACCGGTCATAGTGTTGCCAGTGGGATTGAATTGCGAAACAAAGCCGATGTATAAATGTGCCCCTACTCCACTTACCGCAGCGCGGCAGCCTATGCCGGGTGCGCGCCCATGATACGACCATGACCGACTGGAAAGACCGCCTACCCGCCCGTGTTTGGGCCGCCCTGATTCACCTGGGCCTGAGCCTGCTGATTGCCGCGCTGGCCTCGGCGCTGGTGTTTGGCCTGTGGTATCCCTACCCTTACCGCGAAATCTCGGGCGGGCGCGAGTTGTTTCTGATCGTCGTCGCGGTCGATGTCATCCTCGGCCCCTTGCTCACCCTGACCGTGTTCAACCTCAAAAAACCCAGAAAAGAGTTGCGCCGTGACCTGGGCGTCATCGGCCTGCTGCAATTGCTGGCGCTGTGCTACGGCCTGTGGACAGTGTTTGTCGCCAGGCCAGTGCATTTGGTGTTTGAGATTGACCGTTTCCGCGTGGTGCACGCCATCGAAATCCCGGAAGACTTCACCGGCAAGCTGGCCGAAGACATCAACGCCCAGCCGCTGTGGGGGCCGGGCATGCTGTCGGTGCGGCCTTTCAAGGACGCGGCAGAGAGTTTTGAGGCCACCCAGGTGGCCCTCAGTGGCATTCCCCTGGCGGCCCAGCCTGGGTTGTGGGAGCCGTATTCACAGGCGCGCGAGCGCGTGCTGAAAGAAGCCAAACCGGTTGACGCGCTGAAGAAACGCTTCCCGGCCCAAGCCGCCGCCATCGACACGCTGCTGGCCGAGCACCTCGCACCCAACAAGGCCAAACCCGCTGCGCTGGTGTATTTGCCGATGGTCGGGCGCAAAAGCTTCTGGACGGTGTTCATCGACCCGCACACCGCGCAGGTGGTGGCCTTCATGCCGCTGGACTCGTTTTGACGCGGCGAACCTGGCGCTTTGTGCCTGGCGCAGCCCCGGCAAGAAAATTCAGGGCATCGCTGACCATCCTGCTCGTCGCCGGCCTGCTCACCGGGCCTGCGCCGCAGGCCGCCACCGGCAACGAACTGCCCGCCCTGGGCGACAACGCCGACATCAGCGTCAGTCTGGAGCGCAAGATCGGCGAGCGCATTGCGCGCGACCTCTACCGCGACGCCGACTACATCGACGACCCCTTGCTGCAAGAGTATGTCGAGTCGATCTGGCAGGACTTGCTGGCGGCGGCGCGCCAGCGCGGCGAACTCAGCCCCGAGCTGGAGGAGCGCTTTGCGTTTGAGGTGCTGCTGGGACGTGACCGCAGCATCAACGCCTTTGCCGTGCCGGGTGGCTACCTGGGCATGAACCTGGGGCTGATTGGCGTGGTCAGCAGTGCCGACGAGCTGGCCTCGGTGCTGGCGCATGAGCTCACGCACGTGACGCAGCGCCACATCGCGCGCCAGATCAGCCGCCAGAACCAGCAAACCCCGCTGCTGATTGCCAGCATGATTCTGGGCGCGCTGGTGGCCAGCAAAAGCCCCGAGGCGGCGCAGGCGCTGATCACCGGCGGGCAGGGCTTGGTGGCGGCCAACCAGCTCGGTTTTTCGCGAGACGTGGAGCGCGAGGCCGACCGCATCGGCTTTGCCGTCATGGCGCAAGCCGGGTTTGATTCGCGCGCCTTTGGCAGCATGTTCGAGAAGCTGCAGCAAGCCTCGCGCCTGAACGACAGCGGCTCGTTCCCCTACTTGCGCACCCACCCGCTCACCAGCGAACGGATTGCCTCGGTGCGCGAGCGGCTGGCCTTGGCGGAGGGCAGCAGCGTCCCCGAGCGGCCCTTGCTGGCCGAACATGCGATGCTGGCCGCCCGCGCCAGGGTATTGGCCAGGCCCGATGTGGACCAACTGCGCGGCTGGGTGGCACAGGCGCAGGCGGATCCTGCCAGTGGCAGCAGCCCAGCGCAACAAGCAGCCGTCGCCTACGCCGGTGCGCTGGCCGCTTCCCAGTTGCGCGACCACGCCCAGGCCCGCCAAATGGCCGACCAGCTCAGCCGCTTGCTGGCGCGGCTTGAACCCGGGGCTGCGGGCAGCAACGCGCCGCTGACCCGGCCCGGTGCCCCGCTGAACACCCGCTTGCCGACCCCGCCTTCACCCCGCGGGGCCGCCGAAGCGGCGCAGGGCGAGCGGGCCACCCGCCTGGGCCGCTTGCTGCAGGCCGAATTGGCGCTGGCTCAAGGCCAGGCCAGCCGCGCTGCGCAGTGGCTGGACAGCACCGCCCCGATGCGGCCCGAGTTGATGCTGTGGGCGCAAACGCAACTGGCCTTGGGCGTGCCAGATGCCACGGGCAAAGTGCCTGCCAGCGCTGCTGCCGTAGCGCAGCGCCTGCAAAGCTGGCTGGCGACGCACCCGCGAGACGCGCTGGCCTGGCAGCGGCTGGGCGTGGCCTACCAGCAGCAAAACCTCAGCTTGCGGGCCCTGCGGGCCGAGGCCGAATCGCATGCCGTGCGGTTTGACTATGGCGCGGCGCTGGACCGCTTCAAAGCCGGGCAGCAGGCCGCCCGCGCCGGTGCGGGCGCGACCGACCAAATCGAAGCATCGATCATCGACAGCCGGGCCCGGCAGATGGAGGCGCTGCTCAAAGAGCAGCAGCAAGAGCGGTAGCCGGCTTATTTTTTGAAGACTTGCTGCAATGCCGCATCAATCAGCATGCCCAGCACCGAGTAAATGAGCGAGCCGATCAGCGCCGCGACAAAACCGCTGACCTGAAAACCCCCCAGCAGGCCTGAGGCCGCCCAGAACATCAGCGCGTTGATGACAAACAAAAACAGCCCCAGCGTGACCACCGTCACCGGCAAGGTCAGCACCACCAGCAGTGGCCTGAGCACCGCGTTCAGCAGGCCAATGACCAGCGCCGCAATCAAGGCGGCGGTAAAGCTGGAGACCTGCACCCCGCTGTAGAGGTGCGCCACTGCCAGCAGGGCCACTGCGCTCAGCAGCCATTGCGTCAATAGTTTCATAGCTGTTTGCCTTTTCGGGATTGGGTTTCAGCATAGCAGGTTGGCTTGCCAAGCTACGCTGCTGCCGGGCGGCTACCATCAGCGGATTCATCCCCACGCACCATGCCTGGCATCCACATCACCGACCTTGAAGCCGCCATCAATTACTGGCGCGAGAAGTCGCCTTCGCCCGACGGCATCAGCCTCGCGCCGGCGCTGCGCGAGCTGGCGCAAGTCTATGGACAAATGGTTTTTTTCCATGCCGACGAAGCCGACGAAGCCAGCTTTCCCGCCGCCGCCCATGCCGCCTGGCTGGCCTGGTACGCCACCACGCCCGACACGCCGTGCATCGCCATTTGCTCGACCAGCCAGGGCGACGCGGTCTGCAAGGGCTGTGGCCGCACCGAAGCCGAAGTGCAGCATTGGCCCGAGCTGAGCCCCGCGCAAAAACGCGCCACCTGGCAGCGCATTTCGCTCGACGCCAAAGCCTGGCGCTTTAACCGCTACGCTGAGCGCGCATGAATGTGGCCCCCTTGCGTCAGTCGCTGCCGCGGCGGCCCAAGTACTTCAAAACTAACGCCATGAAGCGTCTAACCCAAGCGCCGAACATCGCGATTGCCACGCTCTGGGC
>JBJXED010000009.1:0-3362 GCA_046155225.1 Burkholderiaceae bacterium | reverse complement strand
CTCGGTTGCCACTACCGCATTGCCGCACCCGGCACCAGCGTGGCGCTGCCGGAAGTCAAGCTGGGCATCTTGCCCGGCGCAGGCGGCACGCAGCGCCTGCCGCGCGCACTCGGCGTGGAAAACGCGCTGAACATGATCGTCAGCGGCGAGCCGGTCAAGAGCGAGCTGCTTGCCATGGCTCCCGGCCAAAAGCTGTTCGACAAAATGGCAGCGTCCGCCGAATCGCTGGCGGCAGAAGCGCTGGCGTTTGCCGAATCCATCGCCGATGCCCGCCCGCTACCGCTGGTGCGCAATCTGCCGTGCAAGCACCCGCAAGGTGACGCCTACTTTCAATTCGCTCGCAATATGGTCGGCGGCATGTCCAAAGGCTACCCCGCGCCGCTCAAATGTGTTGATGCTGTCGAAGCCGCCACCAAGAAAAAGTTTGATGACGGCATGACGTTCGAGAGAGACGCCTTTGTCAATCTGATGATGACGCCCGAAAGCCGGGCGCTGCGCCACCTGTTCATGGCCGAGCGAGCTGCATCAAAAATCGCTGACGTGGGCGCAGATATTGCGCCACGCGCTATCAACAGCGTAGCGATGATTGGCGCCGGCACCATGGGCGGCGGCATCGCTATGAACTTCCTCAATGCCGGCATCCCGGTCAAGATGCTGGAGCAAAAGCAAGATGCGCTGGACCGCGGCATTGCCACTATTCGCAAAAACTACGAGGCGCAGGTCAAAAAAGGCAAGCTCAAACAGGACAAATACGAGCAGCGCATGGCCATGCTAAGCACCACCTTGGACTATGCGGACCTGAAAGACGCCGATATGGTGATCGAAGCGGTGTTTGAAGAAATGGGCGTCAAAGAAGCGGTGTTCAAGCAGCTTGACGCTGTGATGAAGCCAGGCGCGATCCTCGCCAGCAACACCTCGACCCTCGATGTGGACTTGATAGCCAACTTCACAAAACGCCCGCAAGATGTTGTCGGAACACACTTTTTCAGCCCAGCGAATGTCATGAAGCTGCTCGAGGTGGTGCGCGGCAAAGCCACTGCCAAAGACGTGCTGGCAACAGTGATGGGCTTGGCCAAGAAGATCAAAAAGACGGCGGTGGTGTCCGGCGTGTGCGATGGTTTTATTGGCAACCGCATGATCGAGCAGTACAGCCGCCAGGCTGGTTTTCTGCTCGAAGAAGGTTGCACGCCGCAGCAGGTGGACAAGGCGGTAGAGAAATTCGGCTTTGCCATGGGCCCGTTCCGTATGGGGGATTTGGCCGGTAACGACATCGGCTGGGCTATCCGCAAGCGCCGCTATACCGAGAAGCCCGGCATGAAATACAGCAAAACCGCGGATTTGCTGTGCGAGATGGGCAGGTATGGCCAGAAAACCGGCGCGGGCTGGTACGACTACCAAGTCGGCAAGCGCGATGCGATGCCGTCGGAGTTGGTGAACACGATGATTTCGGATCACCGTAAAACTCTGGGCATCACGCCGCGCAAGATTGGCGATGAAGAAATCGTCCAGCGCCTGGTGTATTCGCTGGTCAACGAAGCCGCGCACATTTTGGAAGAAGGCATTGCCAGCAAAGCCGGCGACATCGACATGGTCTACCTGACCGGCTACGGCTTCCCCATTTACCGCGGCGGCCCGATGAACTACGCCAACGAAGTTGGCTTGTTCAACGTAGTGCAAGCCATGAACCGTTTTGCTCAGAACCCGCTGGACGACGCCAGTTTCTGGAAGCCTGCGCCGCTGCTTGCCAAACTCGCCGCCGAAGGCAAGACTTTTGTTTGACCTTGCGGGACAGACCGCAGCGGCGCAGCCGCCAGCTCTGTCCTCAACACTTTAGGAATTCCATCATGACCAACGCCCTCATCATCTCCACCGCCCGCACCCCCTTGGCCAAAAGCTGGAAGGGTGCCTTCAACATGAGCCACGGTGCCACCCTCGGCGGCCATGCCGTCAAACACGCCATCAGCCGCGCCGGGATTGAGGCCGCCGAGGTCGAAGACGTCATCATGGGCTGTGCCAACCCCGAGGGCGCAACAGGGGCCAATATCGCCCGCCAAATCGCCATCATGGCCGATTGCCCGGTCAGCGTTTCGGGCATGACGGTCAACCGCTTTTGCTCCTCTGGCCTGCAAGCCATTGCGCTGGGTGCCCAGCGCATCATGGCGGGCGAGGGCGATGTGTATGTGGCTGGCGGCGTTGAGAGCATCTCTTGCGTGCAACAAGAAATGAACCAGCACATGCTGCGCGACCTGGCGCTGGACAAGAAAAAGCCCGAAATTTACTGGAACATGCTGCAAACCGCCGAGCAGGTCGCCAAGCGCTACGGCATCAGCCGCGAAGCCATGGACGAATACGGCGCGGCTAGCCAGCAAAAAGCCAGCGCAGGCTTGGCCGCTGGTGTGTTTGACGCCGAGATTGCGCCCATCACAGTGACGGCAGGTGTGGCCGACCCGGTCATGGGCCTGCGCTCCAAAGAAGTCACGGTGAGTAAAGACGAAGGTATTCGCGACGGCACCACCAAGGAAGGCATCAGCGGCATCAAACCCGCTATTCCCGGCGGCGTGATTGCGGCGGGCAATGCCAGCCAGTTCTCCGACGGCGGCGGTGCCTGTGTCATGGTCAGCGAGCAATACGCCAGCAGCCACAACCTGAAGCCGTTGGGCCGTTTTTTGGGTTTTGCTGTGGCCGGTTGCGAGCCAGACGAAATGGGCATTGGCCCAGTCTTTGCCATTCCCAAAGTCCTGAAGCGTTTGGGCCTGACGGTGCAAGACATAGACCTTTGGGAACTCAACGAAGCCTTCGCCGTGCAAGTGATTTACTGCCGCGACAAGCTAGGCATTCCAAGTGACCGGCTGAATGTGAACGGCGGCGCGATTGCAGTGGGCCATCCGTATGGCGTGACTGGCCAGCGATTGACAGGCCACGCGCTGATTGAAGGCAAGCGGCGCGGAGCCAAGAAGGTTTGTGTGACGATGTGCATTGGCGGCGGCATGGGGGCGGCGGGGATTTTTGAGGTGCTGTGACGCATGACCCTGCCCGTTGACCCCGCTCAAATGTTGCTGGCTGGCCAAGCTATTTTGGCTACCCAAGCGTTCAGCGTGCTCATTGGTGCCGAGCTGCACGCGTTTACGCCGGGCCAGTGCGAGTTGCATGTACCGATCACCGACAAAATCTGCCAGCAACATGGCTTTGTGCATGGCGGCGTTGTCAGCTACGCAGCCGACAACGCCTTGACTTATGCGGGCGGCTCGTTACTGGGCGGCGCGGCGGTAACTTCGGAGTTCAAGATCAACTATGTGCGTCCTGCGATTGGCGAGCGCTTGATTGCGCGGGCCCATGCGGTGCATACCGGCAGCAGCCAAAGC
>JBJXED010000008.1:0-2722 GCA_046155225.1 Burkholderiaceae bacterium | reverse complement strand
CGGCATAAACGTTGTACGTGACGCCGTTGTCGCGGATTTGGCGGGCCAGTTGGGCGCTGAGCGAATCGAGGTTTTGCAGGCCAGTGTGACCGAGGTGATTGAAAAAGTCTTGCCAGTGCGGCGTTATCTCGCTAGCTGCGGCCTCGCCCGCGCCGCCGCGCAGCTCGTCAAAGTGCGGCGCCGCCGCTGCCGGGGCCAACAAAGCCGCCAGTGCTGCGGCGCTTTGCGGCAAGTCGCCATCGAACAGGTTGGCGATATCGGCAGGTTCTGGCGCTGGTGCAGTCGGGGTGCTCATCACTTGGCGATTGTGTCATTGCTCAGATGTCGGGCAAGAAATGAGCGTGGCGGCATAAGTTGTTAACAGCATGCGCTAAAAGCACTTGGCACGGCCTGATATTCTTATGGCATGAAAGTGAGTGAGGTGTTAAAACTGATGCAAGTTGATGGCTGGCTTTTGGTCAATACGCGCGGCAGTCATCGGCAATTTAAGCACCCCAGCAAGCCGGGCCGAGTGACGATTCCGGGCAAGCCCAGCGATGATCTTGCGCCTGGAACCTTAAGTAGCATTTTGAAACAAGCAAAGTTGAAATGAAGGGTTTGTATGCGTTACGCCATCGTTATTGAAAAAGCCCAAGGCAATTACTCAGCTTACGTGCCGGATCTGCCAGGCTGCGTCGCTACAGGCGTGACTATCAAACATGTCGAAGCAGAAATGCAGGAGGCAATTCAGTTTCACATTGAGGGGCTGCGCGGGGATGGAATGGAAGTACCAGTGCCGTCTAGCCACGTTGAATATTTGGAAATCGCTACATAAAAATTTCAGGAGAAGTATTGCGGTTTGAATCAGATCTCAATTTGACGCATGCTGATCAAACCTGCTGATGTAAAGCGCGAGCGCGCACTGATTCTTGCGCGCGACGCAAGGCGCAAATATGGCGTTCGAGTCGAGTTTCAAGTTCAGCATCTCGCGCATTTCGGAGATATGGAGAACGTATCCATACTCTTGCCGGATGGGGCCATAGCATCAGTCGCGCCAACCAGAATGCTGAGTTGGGAGGGTGGGGAGAAGTTGAGAGTAACCCTTGAAGGGTATGCGACAGCCGCTCAAGCCGAACAGATGGGCGTTATGGCAAGTCAGGCGCTTTTGATGACTGCGCTGAGCTTTAACTTTGGATTGCGTTTGCACTACAGAACTCGCGAGCCTGGCGCTGTCTTTGATCGACTTGCTTCACCCGGGTGCAACATGTGGGGCGAGATGACATCAGCGCCACGCGCACAAGATGTTCTGTCTTCGTTTACAGACACGATTTCAGATCCATTGCTTGATCGCCGCGTTCGACTGTCTATGGAAATATTCTCGGCCGCGTTGCTAGAGCCCAATGACCGGGTTCGCTTCATCATGCTGGTTTCGGCCATCGAACCGCTTGCCGAGCAACACGACCTGGGGCATGCAGTCGCTGAATTTGTGGATAGTTCACTTGCCAACCTAGCATTACTACCGGGAATTGATAGTGAACTCAAACAGTCACTACAGAGCCGGGTAGCGCAGTTAAAGCGCGAATCGGTGGGTAGAGCTTTGTCTCGATTATCAGAAACTTGGTTTCCAGGTAATTTGGTCGCAAAAAGAGCGCTTGGTCATGCCTATGCGCTGCGTAGTCAATTGCTGCACGATGGTGCTCCCCATGATCCCGATATACAGTTTTGGGTAGAAGCGGATCGTATTGCTCCATACATTCGGCTGATTTACCAGAGAGTTTCGCGCCGAGCGTTTCGGTCGCAGCCGTCAATCTAAGTCTTGGCCAAGCTACCGCCGCAAATCCAGCGTAAACGGAAACTCCCGGCTGCCCGGCACATTGATGGTCGCGGACGGCACCTGCATTAGGCCGGGCGTGTGGCCGTACGCCGTGAAGCGCGACAGGCGGCGGCTCTCAGCTTCATAGGCGTTGACTGGGAAGCCGTTGTAGCTCAGGCCGCCGGGGTGGGCGACGAAGTATTGGCAACCGCCGAGAGAACGCTTCATCCAGGTGTCGACCAAGTCGAAGGTCAGCGGCACGTGCACGCCAATCGTCGGGTGCAGGGCCGATGGTGGTTGCCAGGCTTTGTAGCGCACACCGGCCACGTACTCGCCGGTGGTGCCAGTGGGCTGCATGGGCAGGGCGCGGCCATTGACGGTGATGACATAGCGGCTCTGGTTCATGCCGGTGGCGCGCACTTCCAGCCGCTCGAGTGACGAATCGACATAGCGGGCGGTGCCGCCGGGCGCGCCTTCTTCGCCCATCACATGCCAAGGCTCGAGCGCGGTGCGCAGGCTGAGATTCACACTATTGACTTTCATCTCGCCGACCAGTGGAAAGCGGAACTCGAAGTGCGGCGCGAACCAGGCGCTGTCAAACGCGTAGCCTGCGGATTGCAGCTCGGCGATCACGTCATGGAAATCCATTTGCACAAAGGTCGGCAGCAAGAAGCGGTCGTGCAGCTCGGTGCCCCAGCGGGTGATTGGCGCTTGGTAAGGCGTAGTCCAAAAGCGCGATACCAGGGCGCGCAGCAAGAGCTGCTGCGCAATGCTCATGCGCGCGTGCGGCGGCATTTCAAAGGCGCGCAATTCGAGCAGGCCGAGGCGGCCGGTGGCGCTGTCGGGCGAATACAGCTTGTCAATGCAAAACTCGCTGCGGTGGGTGTTGCCAGTGACGTCGATCAAGATATTGCGCAAGGTCCGGTCAAC
>JBJXED010000007.1:0-6587 GCA_046155225.1 Burkholderiaceae bacterium | reverse complement strand
TGGTGCACCCCGACTTGCTGGCACTCAAAAACGTGGTGCTCACGCCGCATATTGCCAGCGCCAGTATTCCCACGCGGCTGGCCATGGCCAATCTGGCGGCAGACAATTTGATTGACTTTTTCAGCGGCAGGGTGCCGCGCACCCCGGTCAACACGCCCATGCTGGCTGCACAGCAGGCGGCTTGACGTTTTCACATGAACATCACGCCTGAAATCTGGTTAGGGCTGCTGCTAGGGCTGCTGAATCTTGCGCTTTTGATCTGGCTGCTGCTGCGGCAAAAGCCAGATGCCAGCGCAGCCGAACAGGCGGCCATGCAAGCCGCTCTACAAGCCGAATTGCGGCAACTTGCCAGCGCCAGTGCCGATGCGGCCGAGCGCATGGAGCGCGAGGTGCGGCGCGACATCAGCGAATCCGCCCGTAGCGGGCGGCAAGAGCTGGGCGCAACCTTTGCCACCTTCCAGCAAACTCTGGTGGCACAAAGCGCCGAGGCGGTGCGCACGCAAAACGCGCAAATTGATGCGTTTTCAACCCAGCTCACCTTGTTGCAAAAAACCTTGTCGGATACGTTGTCGACGCAGCTTCAATCGCTCAGTGAATCCAACGCCCGCCGCCTGATGGAAGTGCGCGCCACCCTGGAAACCCAGCTGGCGCAACTGCAAGCGCAAAACGCCGCCAAGCTCGACGAAATGCGCAAGACGGTGGACGAAAAATTGCAAACCACCTTGGAAACCCGCTTGGGCGAGAGCTTCAAACAAGTGGCCGACCGCTTGGAGCAAGTCCACAAAGGCCTGGGCCAAATGCAAAGCCTGGCGCAAGGCGTGGGCGACTTGCAGCGGGTGCTGACCAATGTGAAAACCCGCGGCATGTTTGGCGAAGTGCAGCTTGAAGCGCTGCTGGAACAAGTGCTCACCAACGAGCAGTACGGCAAGCAAATTGAAACCAAGCCCGGTAGCGGCCAGCGGGTGGACTTTGCCGTGCGCTTTCCCGGCCGCAGCGCGGGCGGCGCGCCGGTGTGGCTGCCGATTGACGCCAAATTCCCGCGTGACGACTACGAGCGCCTGCTCGACGCGCATGACCGCGCCGATGCCGCTGCCGCTGAAGCCGCCGCCAAAGCGCTGGAGGCGCGCATCAAGACCGAGGCCAAGTCCATCGCCGATAACTACCTGGCGCCGCCGCACACCACCGACTTTGCAATCTTGTTCTTGCCCGTGGAAAGCCTCTACGCCGAAGTGCTGCGCCGCCCCGGCCTGATGGACAGCTTGCAGCGCAACCACCGCGTCACCCTGGCTGGGCCAACTACTTTGCTGGCCATGCTCAACAGCCTGCACATGGGCTTCAGAACCCTGGCGCTAGAGCAGCAAGCCAGCGAGGTGTGGAAGGTGCTCGGCGCGGTAAAAACCGAGTTTGAGCGTTATGGCCTCTGGGTTGAAAAAGTCCGCGACCAAATGCGCAAAGCCACCGACACGCTAGACACCGCGCAAACCCGCACCAACCAAATGCGGCGGGCTTTGAAGGTGGTGGAGGCGCTGCCCGAGGGGCAGGCGCAAATGGTGTTGCCGGGGGATTTGGCAGGGGAAGGGGCTGAGGGAGTGCAGGATTAACCGCAGCTTGCGCCGCAGCCCGTGCGGCTTGAGTCGGAGAAATTTTAACGTACTTGATGCTTCATACTTTTTAAAGCATACTTATGTTATCCACTTAACGAGGGTCACCATGCAAACGCTTGATATCACCTTGGCCGAGCGCGGCCAGATTGTGATTCCCAAAGAGGCCCGCGATGCCTTGGGCCTAAAAGCCGGTAGCAAACTGCAACTGCGCATTGAAAACAACCGCCTGGTGGTTGAAAAAAAGGTGGCCCTGGATTTGAGCCGTTGGGTCGGCAAAGCTGTGGATGACGGGCTGACCCGAGATGAGGCCTTGGCCGAGTTGCGCGGCCGCGCCGTGCCCTGGGACGCCGGTAAAAATGGCAAAGCCGCCAAGCCATGAAAACGGCGGTGGACTCCAGTGTGCTGTTTGACATTGTCAAAGGCGCTCCCGGTGCCGCAGCAGCCCAGGCCGCGCTGGAGGCCGCTTTGGCCCAGGGCGGCCTGTGTGTGTGTGCGGTGGTGGTGGCCGAGCTGGGGCGCTACTTTGCCAATGCGCAAGACCTGCGCGACTTTCTGGCCGACTGCCAGATTGACCACGACCCCTTGAGCATGGATGCCGCACTGGAGGCGGCGCGCATCATGCGCGGCTATGCCCGAAACAAAGGGCCGCGCGAGCGCGTTGCGCCCGATTTTTTAATTGGTGCCCATGCCATGCAGCAAACCGACGCCCTGCTGACGTGTGATGCCGGTTTTTACCGCCATTACTTTGAAGGCTTGATGGTCATGACGCCCGCAGCCACGGTTTGATCACCCCAGCGAATAAAACGCCCGAATAATCTCCCACGCCGCCTCGGGTTCGTCCACATAGTGCACCAGTTGCAAATCGCGCTCGGAGATGGCGCCTTCTTCCACCAGCACGTCAAAGTTGACCAGCCGCTTCCAGTAGTCGGTGCCAAACAAGATGATCGGCACGGGTTGCGACTTGCCGGTTTGCACCAGGGTGATCACTTCAAACAATTCGTCGAGCGTACCGAAGCCGCCGGGGAAGGCGACCAGCGCCTTGGCGCGGATCATGAAATGCATTTTGCGCAGCGCAAAGTAGTGAAACTTGAAGCTGAGTTCGGGCGTGATGAACGCGTTGCCGCTGCTCTCAAACGGCAGCGCGATCGACAGGCCCACGCTGGGGGCACCCACGTCGTGCGCGCCGCGGTTGGCAGCTTCCATGATGCCGGGGCCGCCGCCGGTGCAAATGAACAGCTTGTCTTGCGTATCCAGGTGCTGGCTGTGCAGCGCCACAAGCGTGGCAAAGCGCTGCGCGTGGGTGTAGTACACGCTGTTTTTCAGGATTTTTTGCGCCGTGGCGGCCAGCGCAGCGTCGCCACTTTGCAAGGCGGTCTCGAGCCGTTTTTGCGCGTCTTCGGGTGAGCAAAACCGGGCGCTGCCAAACACCACAATGGTTTGCTGGATGCCGCGCGCTTGCTGCTCCAGATCGGGTTTGAGCATTTCCAGCTGCATGCGGATGCCGCGAGTTTCGCGGCGCAGCAAAAACTCGGGGTCGGCAAAGGCCACGCGGTAGGCGTGCGGCTCGAGCGGCTTGCCTTCGCCAGCGTGGTTTTGCAGGGTATCCCAGGCGTCGGCAAGGGCGCGTTGTTTGATTAAAGCGTCATTTTTCATGGGTGGGATTGTGGCGCAGCCGGGCGGCCACTTTATGGTGGCGGCGGGTCATGGCCGCAGCGTGTGCAGGGTTAGTGCAGGCGCGTGTTCAACCAGGCCAGTAACGGCGCTCTGGCGGCGCTGAGGTTTTTGTAGGCCAGCACGGCGTCCGTCATCGACGCTAGCGAATCGGCTAGGCGCTGGGCTTGCCAGGGCGCTTGTACGGCCTGCACGAGCGGCTGCAGTTCCACACGAATCGTGAACAGGGTTTGCGCGCTGGCGCTGCCGTTTGGCAGCAAGACTGGCAAAAAGGTTTGGCACTCCGACCGCAGCCAACATTGCTCAGCGAAATGCAGGGCAAATTGCGGAGCGTTTTCACCTGCGTGCCAAGCGGGCCAGGGCGTGCGCGGGTGGCGCTGGGGGTGCTGGTCGTAGCGCGCGCAGGGCGTGATAGTCCAGACCTGCCTGCGCCAGTAGCGCTGGCTGGCCTCGCCACTGGTAATGCGTTGCAGCAAGGGGGGCGTTGCCGCGAGCAAGGCGGCGTTGCCGGCCACGGGCGCGTGAACGGCAGCAAAGGGCAAGCCGATTTTTTCTTCAGGCGCCCAATGCGAAGGGCTGCAAACGCACAGCCAGACGAGCCTGGCATCGCTACCTTCGATCACGCAAAAATCTTCCTGTACTTTCAAGGCCCAAGCGTGAGCCTGTGCCTCGGCTGTGTTGGCCAAGGCTTGCGAGGCGTCCCCAGGCGTTTCCGCGGCTTTTTTTAGATCAAATTGGCTTGTGGCCAAAGTAGAATCTGCACTGAGTGCTATGGTATGAATAGCGTTTGCAGCGTCAAAACCGGGCACAGTCAAGACGGCTTGGTGGGCTTGGCAGACCAGGCTTTTCTCGGCGTGGAGCTTGCTGCCGGGTTGCAGCGGGGTGAGGCGGGCCTCTGCAGGGGTGATGCGCTGCAGGCCGGGCTGCATGCGAAAAGGGACGGGGATGTGGGAGAAGTCAAAAGCCATGGGATCCAATGAATGGGTATGCGCTGGCCCCTACTCCTGCCCGCCGCCAGATCCGGCGGACGAGGCGATAAAACCGATCAAACCCGTTTTCTGTATTCCCCAGTGCGGGTGTCAATCTCGACCTTGTCGCCCTGCGCCACAAAAATTGGCACGCCGATCTCAAAGCCGGTGGCGATTTTGGCGGGCTTGAGCACTTTGCCGGAGGTGTCGCCTTTCACGGCGGGTTCGGTCCAGGTGATTTCGCGCTCGACGCTGGTGGGCAGCTCGACGGAGAGGGCCTTGCCTTCGTAGAACACCACTTCGGCGGTCATGCCGTCTTCGAGGTAGCTGAGCGCGTCGCCCATGTTTTCGGACTCCACTTCGTACTGGTTGTACTCGCTGTCCATCCACACATACATCGGGTCGGCAAAGTAAGAGTAAGTGCAGTCTTTCTTCTCCAGAATGACCTGATCCATCTTGTCGTCGGCTTTGAACACCACTTCGGTGCCGAAGTTGGCAATCAGGCTTTTGAGCTTCATGCGCACGGTGGCCGAATTGCGGCCGCCGCGGCTGTATTCGGTGCGCAGCACGATCATCGGGTCTTTGCCGTGCATGATGACGTTGCCGGCGCGTATGTCTTGAGCGATTTTCATGGGATGGTGTCGTGGTTGGTGCGGCGGCGACTGACGCTGCAAGCGGATGCAAAGCCTGCTATTTTAGCGGGCTTTGTCAGGTCGATTCAGGCGGCGACTCGTCCCGCTGCAAGCCTTGAAGCTTTGACTGCACTTGGCCTGACTGCACTTGGTATTGCACTTGCACGAAGCCAATGAGTTGGCTGGCCAAGTCTTCTTGAGCCAGCAACTTGGCGCAGGCCTCGGTGATGCAGCGCTGCGCGGCCGCCAGGGCAGCGGGCTCGGTGAATGCCAAGGGCGTGGCCTCACCTGTAACGCCATTCCAAAAATTGTGCGCGTCCGCCAGCGCGGGCGGTGCTTGCAGCCAGCCTAAAAACGCCGCCAGCTTGGCGTGGTGCGCCGCGTCCTGCTGCGGATAGGCTTGCCAGATGAATGGCTTGCCCGCCCACAACGCCCGCACCAGCGAATCTTCACCGCGCACAAAATTCAGGTCGCAGGCCCACAGCAGGTGGTCAAAATCGGTTTGCGTCAAATGCGGCAGGTATGAAATTTGTAGCGCACTCCGATCGTTTTGTATTGGCTGGATGCCATTCAGGCACTGCAAAACCGCAGCGGCCGCGCGTCCCGGCGTGACCAGCAGTCGCGCCCTTTGGCTGGCGCTGCGCAACTGCTGCAGCAAGTCGCCAATCGCAGGCGGTTCGTAGCAAAACAGGCTGATGAGCCGCTCGCCTTGCCAGGCAAGGCCATGGGCTTGCAGCCAGGCGGCGCGGTTAAAGGCGGCTTGCCTTTCGAGCAAATCCGGCTCGCGCAACAACCCGCCGGTACTGCTGTTGAAGCCAGGGTAGAAAAAGTGCTTGGTCAAGCCATTTTTTTGTGGCGAGGGCAGTAGGTGGCTGCGCTCCACGTACGGCTCGGCGCTGAGGTATTCCAAATTGATCCATACCGGATTTATTGTGTGATTATTGCTGCTTGCGCTAGTTGAATCAGCGAGTGTTGCTATGAATTCAGGACTAAGCTGGCAGCCAAACGCTTCGATCACGACATCGCCGGGCGGCGGGAAAGTGCTCCCGATAATTTTGCCCACGGGCCAAGGATGCACCGCCACGCCAGGGCATCCGGCAGGTGCCATCCAAGCCAAAGCGCTGGCATCGTCCACCCACAACCGCACGCGCTGGCCGCGCTGTGCCAGGTTGCAGGCCAGCCGCCAGCACACGCCAATGTCGCCATAGTTGTCAATGACTTGGCAAAAGATGTCCCACAACGAGGTTGCCGGGGCGGCTGTTATCGGGGTGTTGGAGCTCGGACCGCGCATTGCGGCATTGTCCGGGACGCAGGAAGGTTCGCGGCGCGGCGCGACACAATAGCGGCTATGCCAGAAGTCCCATCCGCAGCACCCGAAAAGCCGCCTGGTGTAGCGCCACACAGCGCCGCTTTATTGGCGCAAGTCGCCGCCTTGCCGCCGCTGCCGGGTGTCTACCGCTATTTTGATGATAGCAACGCGCTGCTGTACGTCGGCAAGGCGCGCGACCTCAAAAAGCGCGTGGCTAACTATTTTCAAAAGAGCCTCGGCGGCACCCGCATTGGCCACATGGTCAGCAAAATCGCACGCATGGAAACCACCGTGGTGCGCTCGGAAGCCGAGGCGCTGCTGCTGGAAAACAACCTAATAAAAACGTTGCACCCGCGCTTTAATATTTTGTTCCGCGACGACAAGAGCTACCCGTATTTGAAGA
>JBJXED010000006.1:0-6192 GCA_046155225.1 Burkholderiaceae bacterium | reverse complement strand
TGGCATAAATCCTCCAGCGACCAGGCGCTGGGTGCAGGCAGCCAGGGCGTGAGGCTGCTGGGCGTGTCACGCCCTGGTTGGCTGGCAGAGAGTTTGTCCAGTCGGCCGTTCAGGCTTTGCAGCACCCAGCCGAGCGAGCGTGGGTTGCCAGGGTTCATCACCAGCAAATCCAATAGGGCTGCGACTTCGCGGCTTTGCTGGTACTGCGCATGGAAGGTGATGGTGCTGTCAAACAAGGCCAGCACGGCCTCAAAGCCGCTGTTGTCGTGCACGGCGTCGGTGCTGAAGGCCAGATCCAGCGCCTGCGCGAAAAACCCCAACCGTTCAATATGACGGCCAATGCTGAGCAGGCGCCAGCCGTCGTCACGCGTCATGCGGTCGGTCTGCGCGCCAGTGATGGCCGACAGGTGCCCACTGGCGGCTTCCAGCAGGCGCTGGGCATCTGCCGCAGCGTAGTCGCCAGTAGACTCGGCCTGCGCTTTAAGCAGGGCAAAGCCCTCGGCAAAGGTTTCATCGGCCCGCACGATCACGCCCCAGTGTTCGGGTGACAGGCGCTCGCGCACGGCAGTTGCCGAAGACTTGAGCGCGCGCAGGTTGCGCCCCACGCCGAAGCCGTTTTCGTTGTCGCCCAGGGCCGCAATCAGGCTGCGCTCAAACACCCGGCGCGACTGTGCAGGTGTCGGCGCGGCCGTGCGGGTGCCCACCGGCAGCAGCACATTGCGCTGCGCCATCTGGCCCAGCCAGGTCAGCAGTTGTGCGGAAGATTGCTGCTCACCCGCCAGGCAGTCCAGGCACAGGCGTGCCAGCCGCACCGTGTTCTCCGCACGCTCACAGTAGCGGCCAAGCCAAAACAGATTCTCGGCGGCACGGCTGGTGACCAGACGGCTGCCGTGCGCGGCACTGGCGACGCTGGCCGCTGTCAAAGGCTGCGGCAGCAGGCTGGTGCGGTCCACCTCGCCATCGGTGAGTGCCCAGACATCGGCGCTGCTGCCGCCGCGCTGCATCGACACGGCACTTTGGTCGCCCGCCGCCAGGCGCGCCAGCCCGCCGGGCAGCACACGCCAGGTGGGCTGGCCATTTTTGTAACCGTCAGAGACCGCAAACACCCGCAGCAGGGCCGACTGCATGGCCATGCGGCCGGTGGCACCGGCTCCGTCCTCGGTGTGCGACCCACTGCTGTGCCACACGGGCATTTGCGACATCGGCAAATAAGCCTGTACCGTGTGTTCGTCGCCGCGCTGCAGCATGCTGCCCAGCCAGGCGTCGCGTTGCCGGGGCGACAGCGCATCGCCGCGCTGTGCGTCAAATTGTTTGTGCTGTGCCGAGCCCGCATAGGTGGGCTGAATGACGCTCTGCGGCAGCCGTGTCAGTACGTCCCGCAGCACGGCATGTTCGCCGCACCACCAGGTGGGCAACGCCGGCAACTGCAACTCTTCACCCAGCAAATGGCGCGCCAGGGCAGGCAGAAAACCCAGCAGTGCAGGGGACTCCAGAAACGCCGACCCTGGTGCATTGGCCACCAGCACGTTGCCCGCACGGATGGCCTGCAGCAGGCCGGGCACGCCCAGGCGCGAGTCGGCGCGCAGCTCCAGCGGGTCGAGGTACTCGTCGTCCAGGCGTTTGAGCAAACCGTGCACGCGCTGCAAGCCTTTGAGCGTCTTGAGGTACAGCCGCTCGTTGCGCACCGTCAAATCATTGCCCTCCACCAGCGTGATGCCCAGGTAGCGCGCCAGGTAGGCATGCTCAAAATAAGTCTCGTTGTAGGGGCCGGGGGTCAGCAGCGCGATATGCACTTCTTCGGCGCCGTCGGTGGGGCTGAGCGCTTTCAGGCTGCCGACCAGCGCGCGGTAAGTGGAGGCCAGGCGCTGCACTTGCATGGCTTCAAAAGCACGCGGAAACAGGCGCGAAATCGACAGCCGGTTTTCCAGCAAGTAGCCCAGGCCCGACGGCGCTTGCGTGCGCTGCGAAGCCACCCACCAATTGCCGTCCGGACCGCGCGCCAGGTCAAACGCCGCGATGTGCAGGTGGGTGCCGCTGACAGGCGCAACGCCATGCATGGCACGCAAGTAACCCGGATGCCCGTGCACCAGCGCGGGCGGAAGCAAGCCTTCCATCAGCAGGCTTTGCGGGCCGTACACATCGGCCATCACATGGTTGAGCACCCGCACGCGCTGCAGCACGCCGGTGGTGATTTTTTGCCAGTCGCCGTGGTTGATGATGAGCGGAAACAAGTCCAGAGACCAGGGCCGCTGCGGGTTGCGCGCGTCGGCGTAGACGTTGTAAGTGACGCCGTTGTCGCGGATCTGGCGCGCCAGCTGGGCGCTCAGCGCGTCGAGGTTTTGCAGTCCGGCGTGGCCCAGGTGCTCAAAGAAGGTTTGCCACGGGGGCGTCAGGTCTGTGCTGCTGTCCTCAGGACTGGCGGTGCCTTGCAGCTCGTCAAAATGGCCAGGGGCGGCGGCTGGGGCCAGCAAAGCCGCCAATTCGGCCGGGCTTTGCGGCAAGCCAGCGTCAAAGAGGGAGGTGTGATCAGGATTCACGTGCGCAAACGAAGTGACAAACTATTGTGTCACTTCCCGCTGCGGGGTTGCGTCTTGACAGGCGGGTGTCAGCGCCGCAAATCCAGCGTAAACGGAAATTCCCGGCTTCCTGGCACATCAATCGTCGCGGGCGGCACCTGCATGAGTCCGGGCGTATGCCCGAAAGCGGTAAAGCGCGACATGCGGCGGCTCTCGGCTTCATACGCGTTGACGGGGAAGCCGTTGTAGCTGAGGCCGCCAGGGTGGGCGACGAAGTACTGGCAGCCGCCTAAAGAGCGTTTCATCCAGGTATCGACCAGGTCGAAGGTCAGCGGCACGTGCACGCCGATCGTCGGGTGCAGTGCGGACGGTGGTTGCCAGGCTTTGTAGCGCACACCGGCGACATATTCACCCGTGGTGCCGGTGGGCTGCATGGGCAGGGCGCGGCCGTTGACGGTCACGACGTAGCGGCTCTGGTTCATGCCGGTGGCGCGCACTTCCAGTCGCTCCAGGGAAGAATCCACATAACGGGCGGTGCCGCCGGGCGCGCCTTCTTCGCCCATCACGTGCCAAGGCTCGAGCGCGGTGCGCAGGCTGAGATTCACACTATTGACTTTCATCTCGCCGACCAGCGGGAAGCGGAACTCAAAGTGCGGCGCGAACCACGCGCTATCAAAAGCGTAGCCAGCGGCTTGCAACTCGGTAATTACGTCATGGAAATCCATTTGTACAAAGGTCGGTAGCAAGAAGCGGTCGTGCAGCTCGGTGCCCCAGCGGGTGATCGGCGCTTGGTAAGGCGTAGTCCAAAAGCGCGATACCAAGGCCCGCAGCAAGAGCTGTTGCGCAATGCTCATGCGGGCATGCGGCGGCATTTCAAAGGCGCGCAATTCGAGCAGGCCGAGGCGGCCGGTGGCGCTGTCGGGCGAATACAGTTTGTCGATGCAAAACTCGCTGCGGTGCGTGTTGCCGGTGACGTCGATCAGGATATTGCGCAGCGTTCGGTCGACCATCCACGGCGGCATGGACTGGCCGTAGACCTGCCGGTTGCGCTCGATTTCGCGCAGGGCGATTTCGAGTTCATAGAGTTGGTCGTTGCGCGCTTCGTCCACCCGCGGGGCCTGGCTGGTAGGGCCGATGAACATGCCGCTGAACAAATAGCTGAGGCTGGGGTGGTTGTGCCAATACGCCACCAGGCTGGCCAGTAGCTCGGGCTTGCGCAGGAACGGTGAGTCGGCGGGCGTGGCACCGCCCATGACAAAGTGGTTGCCGCCGCCCGTGCCGGTGTGGCGGCCGTCCTGCATGAACTTTTGAGCCGACAAGCGGGTTTCAAACGCGGCCTGGTAGAGAAATTCGGTGTGCGCCACCAGCTCGCCAAAGTTGTGTGCGGGGTGGATGTTGACCTCGATCACGCCGGGGTCAGGCGTGACTTGCAAGAGTTTGAGCCGCGGGTCGCGCGGCGGCGGGTAGCCTTCCAGCACGATCTTGAGTAGCGTGGCCTCTGCTGTAGCCTCGATGGCGGCGAGCAAGTCCAAATAATCTTCCAGCTTTTCCAGCGGCGGCATAAAGACATACAGCGCGCTGCTGGCCTTGCCACCCGCGCCTTGCATTTCCACTTCCGGGCCGCTGGAGCGGCGCGGGTCGCGCACTTCGACGCATAGCGCGCTGCGGCTGGCCCAGTGAGCGGACTCGCCGCGCTGCGGCACGCGGGTGCTTGGCGCGGGCTCGGTTTGCCAAGCGGCGGCGGTGATCTTGGTCAAGTCGGCGGCTGGGCCAGCGGTGCTGGCGCTGCGATTTTGCAAAGTCACGGCGGCGGCTGCGCTGGGCGGGTTGCCAGTCAAGTAGGGCGCAGCGCTGCGTGCTGCGTTTGGGCCAAGGTCAGCGGCGGCTAATCCAGCCATTGCAGGGCCGCCAACCATCGCGTTGTAGCGCTTTTGGAGCGCGTCGCTGCCCGGCAGCGCATCGCGCGGCGCAAACGGGTCCTGCTCGGTCAAGTAAGGGTAGTCGCCCTTGCTGACCCAGGGTAAGGAGTCGAGCGGCAAACGCCAGCCCATGGGCGAGTCGCCCGGCATCAGGTACATCCGCTCGTCACGCAGTAACCACGCGCCGGTGAGCCACACCGGCCCACGAAGTCTCTGCCCATCGCTAACCTTCAGCGGCAGTACATAACCCACCACTTTGTCCAAGCCCTGCGTGAACACGCGCAGCAGGCGCGCGCGCTCCATTTCATCGTCCAGCTTGGACTCGAACGGATCCACATTCACCGGCAAGCGCCGCTCGCGCCAGAGGTAGTACCACACGTCTTCATGGCCGGGCTTGATGTACTTGGGTGTCACGCCAAGCTTGCCTGCCAGCGTGTCGATAAAGCGTTTGGCATCGGCATCGGTGTAGTGGCTGGGCACGCGCTCGTCGGCAAACAGCGCGGGGTTTTGCCAGATCGGCTGACCGTCGGCGCGCCAGCAGATCGACAGCGCCCAGCGCGGCAGTTGTTCGCCCGGGTACCACTTGCCCTGACCAAAGTGCAAGAAGCCGCCTTGGCCATATTCCGCCCGCAGCTTGTGCACCAATTCAGTGGCGTAGCCGCGCTTGGTGGGGCCGAGCGCGTCGGTGTTCCATTCGGCGGCATCGCGGTCGGCGGTGGCAACGAACGTCGGCTCGCCGCCCATCGTCAGGCGCACATCGCCGGCGGCCAGCTTTGCATCGACTTGCTGGCCCAGGGCCAGCACAGCGGCCCATTGTTCGTCGGTATACGGCTTGGTGACGCGCGGCGACTCGTACAGGCGGGTGACTTGCATGTGGTGCGCAAAAGTCACCTCGCAGTCGTCCACCGCGCCTTCAATCGGCGCGGCACTCGAAGGCGACGGCGTGCAGGCCAGCGGGATGTGGCCCTCACCCGTCATCAAGCCCGACGTAGGGTCCAGGCCAACCCAACCTGCGCCGGGCAAATACACCTCGCACCAAGCGTGCAGGTCGGTGAAATCAACGCTGGTGCCACTCGGCCCGTCAAGCGCCTTCACGTCGGGCGTGAGCTGAATCAAATAGCCGGAAACAAAGCGCGCTGCCAGCCCGCAATGCCGCAGCAACTGCACCAGCAGCCACGATGAATCGCGGCAAGAGCCCGAGGCTTTTTCCAGCGTTTCCTCGGGCGTTTGCACGCCGGGCTCCATGCGAATGAGGTACTTGACGGCTTTTTGCAGCTGCTGGTTCAGCTCAACTAAAAAATCGATCGAGCGGCGCTTGCTGCGGTTGATGTGTGCCAAGTAGGCTGTGACCAGCGGCGTTGGCGCATCAGCCACCAGATACGGCGCGAGTTCCAGCGCCAGCGCGGCGTCGTAGGTGAAGGGAAATTCTTCAGCATACGGCTCCAGGAAAAAGTCAAATGGGTTGTAGACCGCCATCTCCACCACCAGATCGACCGTCACCTTGAGCGCCGAGACTTTGCTGGGGAACACCAGCCGCGCCTGGTAATTGGCAAACGGGTCTTGCTGCCAATTCACAAAATGGTCCGCTGGCTCCACCTTGAGCGAGTACGACAGCACTTTGCTGCGGCAATGCGGCGCTGGCCGCAAGCGCACCACTTGCGGGCCGAGGTTGACCAAGCGGTCGTACTGGTAATGGGTGATGTGGGTGAGTGCGGCGTGGATAGTCATGCCCCGATGCTAGCAAGAGACAAGCCATT
>JBJXED010000005.1:0-13928 GCA_046155225.1 Burkholderiaceae bacterium | reverse complement strand
TCTCGCCCAGACCTTTGAAACGGCTGATGTTCCAGGCCCCTTCACGCACGCCGTCTTTGCGCAACTTGTCGAGTATGGCGGTCAGCTCAAAATCGTCCAGCGCATAGAGCTTGGCCGCGGGTTTCTTGCCCCTGGCAGGCGCATCCACCCGGAACAACGGGGGACGGGCCACATACAGATGTCCAGCCTCGATCAATTTCGGGAAATGGCGGAAAAACAAGGTCAGCAAGAGCACCTGAATGTGCGAACCGTCAACATCGGCGTCGCTCAGAATACACACCTTGCCGTAGCGCAAACCGCTCATGTCGGGCTTGTCTTGAGGACCGTGTGGGTCCACGCCGATGGCTACCGCAATGTCATGAATTTCCGTGTTGGCAAACAGGCGGCCAGGCTCGACCTCCCAGGTGTTGAGCACCTTGCCGCGCAGCGGCAGCACCGCCTGGCTTTCTTTGTCGCGGCCCATCTTGGCGCTGCCGCCCGCGGAATCGCCCTCGACCAGAAACACCTCGTTGTGCGCCAAATCACGGCTCTCGCAATCGGTCAGCTTCCCGGGCAGCACGGCCACGCCCGAGCCCTTGCGTTTTTCGACTTTCTGCCCGGCTTTTTGGCGCGATTGCGCAGCTTTGATGGCCAAATCCGCCAGTTTTTTACCCCAGTCCACATGCTGGTTCAGCCACAGCTCCAGCGCCGGACGCAAAAAACCCGACACCAGCCGCACCGCATCGCGCGAGTTCAGCCGCTCCTTGATCTGGCCCTGGAACTGCGGGTCGAGCACTTTGGCTGAGAGCACATAGCTGGCGCGCGCAAATACGTCCTCGGGCAGCAGTTTCACGCCCTTGGGGGCCAGCGAATGCAGTTCAATAAAGCCCTTGACCGCCTGAAACAGCCCATCTCGCAGGCCGCTCTCGTGGGTGCCGCCCGCGCTGGTGGGGATCAGATTGACGTAGCTCTCGCGCAGCAGCGCGCCTTCTTCGGTAAAGGCCAGGCACCACTGCGCACCCTCGCCTTCGGCAAAACTCTCGCTCTGGGCGTCGGCATAAGCATCGCCTTCAAACAGCGGGATCAGGGTGTCGGCGCTGAGGGTTTGCAGCACATAGTCACGCAGCCCCCCCTTGTAAAGCCACGTGGTGATTTCCTTGGTTTTTTCGATGGTCAGCGAGACGCTGACACCGGGCATCAGCACGGCTTTGCTGCGCAGCAAATGCATCAACTCAGCTTGCGGCAATACGGCCGACTCAAAGTAGCTGGCGTCGGGCCAGGCGCGCACCAGCGTGCCCGATTTGCGCTCGCCCTCACCGGCGGCGCGCACTGTCAAAGGCGTGATGACGTCGCCACCCGAGAAGACCACATGCGCCACCTTGCCTTCGCGCTGCGAGGTGACTTCCAGCCGCTTCGACAAGGCGTTGGTGACGCTTACGCCGACGCCGTGCAGGCCGCCCGAGAAGCTGTAGGCCCCGCCCTTGCCCTTGTCAAATTTGCCGCCAGCGTGCAGTTGGGTAAAGACCAGCTCAATCACGGGAGCGCCTTCGGTTGCATGCAGGCCAAACGGAATGCCGCGGCCGTCGTCATCGACACTGACCGAGCCATCGGTATGCAGCGTCACGCGGATTTTCTTGCCGTAACCGGCCAGCGCTTCGTCGGCGGCGTTGTCAATGACTTCCTGAACGATATGCAGCGGCGTGTCGGTGCGGGTGTACATGCCGGGCCGGGTTTTGACCGGCTCCAGCCCTTTAAGCACCCGGATCGACGATTCGGAATACGGCGCAGCTTGAGGCCCCGCAGCGCTACCTGTAATTTTGGTTGCCATGCCGCGATTGTAGAACTCCCGCGCCAAGCCACTGTTTAAAATCACAGTCTTGGGTCCTGATGCACTGCGCAAGACTGAAGTGACAGCACAACCGCGCCGATAACGATAAAGTCGAGTCCATGAATTCCAGTCCGCCCAAACTCTCAATGCAGCAGGTGCTGATCTGCGGCGCAGCCATCGTGACGCTGTCGATGGGCATCCGCCACGGCTTTGGCCTCTGGCTGCAACCGATCACCCAGGCGCAAGGCTGGACGCGCGAGACCTTTGCCTTTGCCATCGCCATCCAAAACCTGTCGTGGGGCGTGTTCGGCATTTTTGCCGGCATGCTGGCCGACCGTTTTGGTGCCTTTCGGGTCTTGCTGGGCGGCGCGGTGTTGTATGCGCTGGGTTTGGTGGGCATGGCGCTGGCCAGCACCGGCTTGCTGTTCACGCTCAGCGCGGGCATTCTGATTGGCGCGGCGCAAGCGGGCACCACCTATGCGGTGGTCTACGGCGTGATTGGCCGCAACATCGCGCCCGAGCGGCGCACCTGGGCCATGGGCGTGGCAGCGGCGGCGGGCTCATTCGGCCAGTTTTTGATGGTACCAACCGAGAATTTCTTGATCAGCAGTCTGGGCTGGCAAAACGCCCTGCTGGTGCTCGGCGCGGCGGTGCTGCTGATTGCGCCGCTGGCAATGGGTCTACGGGAACACGCGTTCAGCGCGGGCGGCTCGGCCCCTGTGCGCGAGCAAACCATTGGCCAGGCCCTGCGCGAAGCCATGCGCTACCCCAGCTTTCAACTTCTGATGGCGGGCTACTTTGTCTGCGGCTTCCAGGTGGTCTTCATTGGCGTGCACATGCCCAGCTACCTCAAGGACAAGGGCCTGGGTCCCGAAGTGGCGGGTTATGCGCTGGCGCTGATTGGCCTGTTCAACGTGTTCGGCACCTACATCGCCGGGGCGCTGGGGCAGCGGCTGGCCAAGCGCAAGATTCTGGCGTTCATCTACCTGGCGCGGGTGGTGGTGATCGGCGTCTTCATCAGCCTGCCGATCTCGCCGCTGTCGGTCTATATTTTTGCCAGCCTGATGGGGCTGCTGTGGCTGTCCACGGTGCCGGTGACCAACGCCGTAGTGGCGCAAATTTTTGGCGTGCAGCATTTGTCGATGCTCGGCGGTTTTGTGTTTTTCAGCCACCAGGTCGGCTCGTTTTTGGGTGTCTGGCTCGGCGGCCTGCTGTACGACCGCACCGGCAGCTACGACCTGGTGTGGTACTTGACAATGCTGCTCGGCGTGGCGGCAGCGCTGCTGAATTTGCCGATTAAAGAAACGCCTGTGGTCCGCAGCCCAGCGGCCGCGCTGGCCGCTTGACACACCTGCGACTGCACCACTTTTATGCCGCCCGCCGCCCCCGCCCTGACCTCCGCCGCCGCCGCCGCCGAGCAGCGTAGCGCCACCGCATGGCGCAGCCATGTACCCGTATGGCTGCTGCGCGGTACGGCCTGGGCCACCGCGCTGGCGGGCTTGTGGGCGGTATTTGCCCTGTACACCCAGCCGGACTTTCTCATCACACTGGCCACCATGGCCTGGACGTGTTTTTAGCCGCGCCTGCCGCCGCACTTTCCACTACACCCCGCCAAGGACCGAAATGGCCTTTAACGGCACTTTCCAATGATTTTTAATGCCTTTTTAGCCTGTAGCCAATGATTTACTTGCCGGTAGTGCTATGAAAATAATAATTATCACGGGTGCGTCAGACGGCATTGGTGCGGAAATAGCGCGGCAACTCGCACGCCAGCCGGGCCACGCCTTGGTGCTGGCGGCACGCAACGCCGCAGCGCTGGAGGTGGTGGCCGCCCAATGCGACTTGCTCGGCGCCGCCAAGACCCTGGCCGTGCCGACCGATGTCGCAATGCAGCCGCAATGCCAGGCGCTGATAGAGAAAACCATGCAGCGCTTTGGCCATATTGACGCGCTGGTCAATAACGCCGGGCGCTCGGCCCACGCCTTGTTGCAAGAGGTCCCCGCCGACAAGCTGGGCTGGTACGAAGACTTGATGCGCGTGAACTTCTGGGGCAGCGTTTGGTGTACCCACGCTGCGCTGCCGCATTTGCTCAAAAGCCGCGGCCGCGTGGTGGCGGTGTCGTCACTGGCAGGTTTGTTTGGTGTGCCGGGGCGCACCGCCTACAGCGCAAGCAAATTCGCCATGACCGGTTTTTTTGAGGCCTTGCGGGTCGAGCTCAAAACCACCGGGGTCAGCGTCACCACCGCCTACCCCGGCGTGGTGGCGACGCAAATCCGGCACCGCGGCTACAACGCGCTGGGCCAGAGCGCAGGCCGCAGCGGCCTCAAGGAAGACGCCGCGATGCCCATCGAAGTGTGCGCCGAATTGATTGTTCGCGGCATGCGGCAGCGCCAGCGTGAAGTGGTGATGACCGGCAAGGGCAAGCTGGGCCGCTGGCTCAAACTGCTGGCTCCCGGCCTGGTGGAAAAGCTGGCGCTGAACGCCCTCAAGGACGATGTCCGGCCCCATTGACAAGGTGCCAGGCCATGCGCTGGCTGCGCCATCGCCGTGGGTGCAGCGCTGGTCTGGGTTGGTTCCGCCGCTTGCCGCCGTACTGGACGTGGCCTGCGGCCAGGGCCGCCACATGCGCTGGTTTGCCCAGTGCGGACACCCGGTGGTGGGCGTGGACTGTTCCGCCGAGGCGCTGGCGCTGGCCAGCCAGCACGGCCGTACGGTTTGCGCCGATATTGAAGCTGGACCCTGGCCTTTTGCGGGCGAGCACTTTGGCGCGGTGGTGGTGTGCAACTACCTCTGGCGGCCCCTGCTGCCGACTTTGCTGCACAGCCTGGCCCCGGGCGGCGTGCTCCTCTACGAAACCTTTGCGCAGGGCAATGAAACGGTGGGCAAACCCTCACGGCCCGATTTTTTGCTGCGCCCCGGCGAATTGCTGGCGCTGTGCGCAGGCCTGCATGTGGTCGCCTTCGAGCAGGGTTTTCTGGGCGCGCCGGCCCGTTTTGTCCAGCGCATCGCGGCGGTCAATCCTGCCGCTGGCGCAGGGCAGCCAACGCCTGCACGGCATGCGCTCTAGTTAGAATGCACCCTTTGCAGAAAAACTCCAGGACATGACCCCCATCACCGGCAGCATCGTCGCCCTCGTCACCCCGATGCACGAGGACGGCAGTGTCGACTACGCGGCACTGCGCAAGCTGATTGACTGGCATGTGGCCGAAGGCACCGATTGCCTGGGCGTGGTGGGCACCACTGGTGAGTCTCCCACGGTGAATGTTGAAGAACACTGCGAGATCATCCGCGTCTCGGTCGAGCAAGCCCAGGGCCGCGTGCCGGTGATGGCCGGTTGCGGTGCCAATTCCACCGCTGAGGCGATTGAACTGGCCCGGTTTGCCAAAACCGTCGGCGCCGACTGCCAATTGCAAGTCGTGCCCTACTACAACAAGCCCACACAAGAAGGCCAATACCTGCATTTCAAGGCCATTGCCGAGGCGGTGGACTTGCCCACCGTGCTCTACAACGTGCCCGGCCGCACAGTGGCCGATATGGCGCACGACACGGTGCTGCGGCTGGCGCAAGTTCCCGGCATCATCGGCATCAAGGAAGCCACCGGCAACATCGAGCGTGCTCAGTGGCTGATCCGCGAAGCGCCTGAAGGCTTTGCCATCTATTCGGGTGACGACCCCACTGCCGTGGCCTTGATGCTGTGCGGCGGCCAGGGCAATGTCAGCGTAACGGCCAATATCGCGCCGCGCCTGATGCACGCCCTGTGCACAGCCGCCATCGCGGGTGACGCCAAGGCTGCGATGCGCATCCAGTTGCAACTGCTGCCCGTACATAAATTGCTGTTTGTTGAAGCCAACCCCATCCCGGTGAAATGGGCCATGGCGCGCATGGGCTTGTGCGGGGCTACGCTGCGGTTGCCGATGACGCCCTTGCAAGCCCAGTACTGCAGCGCTGTGGAAGCCGCATTGGTGGCCAGCCAACTGCTTTGATGCTGACCTAGAAACTACCCTGTCACCGTGCCCGCCTGCCGATCCAATTTGCCATTTGTTTTAAGAGACTTCGCATGACTCCAACGCCTATTTCCTCCTGCTTGCTGCCGCGCCGCGCGCTCACCCTGACAGCATTGGCCTGCAGCATCCTGCTTGCGGGCTGCTCGATACTCACGCCCGATACGGTCGAGTACAAAAGCGCGGGCAAGGCACCCTCGCTTGAAATCCCGCCCGATCTAACGCAACTCAGCCGAGAAAGCCGCTTTGGCGTGCCCGGCAGCACGGTGTCGGCCAGTGCGCTGCAAACCCGCCCTGCCAGCCTTGGCGGTGCAACCAATACCCCCGTCGCGCTCAATGCCGCAGCCGACCTGCGCATTGAGCGCGCAGGCAACCAGCGATGGCTGGTAGTGAACCGTCCGGCCGACCAGCTCTGGGGCCCCGTGCGTGATTTTTGGCAGGAAAACGGCTTCCTGCTGACGCTGGACCAAGCCAAGCTGGGCATCATGGAAACCGACTGGGCCGAGAACCGCGCCAAAATTCCGCAAGACCTGATTCGCCGCACCATCGGTAAAGTGCTCGACGGTTTGTACTCCACGGGTGAGCAAGACCGCTTTCGCACCCGGCTGGAGCGTGCGCCCAATGGCGGCACCGAAATCTTCATCAGCCACCGCGGCCTGACCGAGGTCTACAGCACCAGCAGCAAAGACCAAACCGTCTGGCAGCCTCGCCCTGCCGACCCAGAACTTGAAGCCGAATTTTTGAACCGCCTGATGGCACGTCTTGGCGCTACGCCAGACCAGGTCAAGACACTGGTTGCCAACGCCGCCAGCACCCGCCCGACCTCTCGCGCGGCCTTGCAAGGCAACGTGCCCGTGGTCGAAATCGACGACGGTTTTGACCGCGCCTGGCGCCGGGTCGGCCTGACGCTTGACCGCACCGGCTTCACCGTCGAAGACCGTGACCGCAGCAAGGGCCTGTACTTTGTGCGCTACGTTGAGCCCGTGCTGGAGAAAAAAGAAAGCAGCTTCTTCAGCATCAGCCGGATTTTTGGCAGCAGCACGCCCAATCCGTCGGCGCTGAAATACCGCATTGCTGTAGTCAGCCAAGCGCAGACCAGCACGGTATCGGTGCTGAGTGAAGGCGGTGCGCCCGAGTCGTCGGCCAATGCCCAGCGTATTGTGAAAATCATTGCCGACGATTTGAAATAAGCGCCCCGGCGCCCGATGCTGCGATTCAAAAACCTGGGCAGCGGCAGTACCGGTAATGCCACATTGGTGGCGGCAAGCCATGACGGTGACTCAACCTGCCTTCTGATTGACTGCGGCCTGGGCCTCAAAGTGCTGGACGACCGGCTGGCGCGCGCCGGCTTGCTCGCCAGCCAACTCAGCGGCATTTTCATCACCCATGAACACTCCGACCATATTGGCAGCGCGCGGGCATTGGCGCTGCGTGAGCGCTTGCCGGTATGGATGAGCCGCGGCACCTACGCCGCGATGAATACGCCCGATTTTGACGGCCTGCTGCGCCTTGCCTGCGACGGCGTGGCACTTGATTTTCCAGGCCTCCAACTCATGCCGTTCACTGTGCCGCATGATGCGCGCGGCCCCCTCCAGTTGACCTGCAGCAACGGCTTGGCCAAATTGGGCATAGCCACGGATCTGGGGCATGCGAGCAGCCACGTCATGAAGCACCTGCAAGGCTGCACCAGCCTGCTGCTGGAGTTCAACCACGACACCGATTTGCTGGCGCAGTCGAGCTACCCGGTTTTCTTAAAGCAACGCATCAGTGGCGATCATGGTCACCTGTCCAATGCGACCGCGTTGGCCATCGCACAAAACTTGTTGCCGGGTGGCCTCAAACAACTTGTCGCGGCGCATTTGAGCCAACAAAACAACCGGCCTGAACGGGTGCTCAATAGCCTGCGGCATTTGATTTCAGGCGGCCTGCAAGTGCACATCGCCAGCGCGCCGGAAGGCACCGACTGGCTGGACGCCTGAGCCCGGGGCAAAGCCGCTCGGCACTGACCCAGGGCCAAAAAAAAGCCACCCGAAGGTGGCTTTTTTTGTGCAGCGAAGATTACTTCTTCATCGCGTCTTTGGCGGCACTGGCAGCAGTGACAGCGCTTTTGGCGGCGTCAGTAGCCATTTTTGCCGTATCCGTAGCGGCTTTGGCTGCATCGTTTGCCGCACCCACAGCCGCAGAGCCGGCCATTTTGGCAGCGTCAGCAGCCATGCCGGCGGCGGAAGCGGCCATCGAAGCGGCCGATGCAGCAACTTCAGCAGCTGGTGCTGGCGCAGGTGCGGGAGCGGGCGCTGCCACAGGTGCAGGTGCGGGTGCTGGCGCAGGAGCAGGTTTGTCACCACAAGCGACCAGGGCTGCGGAAGCAATCACGGCGGCCAGGACAAGCGATTTGTTCATTTTGAGAATCCTTAGAAGTAAAAAACAGTAAGACTAGGCGGAATTTGTCGGCATTGAAAACACCGACCGAGCGAAAGGACTCACGCTCTTCCAACTCAGCCGGAGATTATAGCGAAAACCCTTGTAAGCTTTACGCAGGCTGACGCAAATGCCGCCTACGTACAACACTTTGTCGCATCTTTGCGCTATCCCCGCAAGAAATCACAAGCCCAGCACACTGGCTGGAAAGCCGGGGCCGCTCTTTTTAGCCCATTCCGAGAGCACTTCACGGCTGCGCAAGCGGCGCAAGGGTTCGCTGCCGCACTGTCCGGTGCAGCGTTCTGTGTCATGCCGCTCCAGCACCCACTGCGGCGACCACAGCACGCTGGGAAATTCGAGCACTTGCGCTGACGGGCAGGCCCACGCCGTGGTGATGTGCGACCAGCGTCCGCGCCAGTTCACCAAACGCGCGTGACGGCGCTGCACCTCGTCATAGCGGCGTGCCATGAAGGTCATGCTGCGGCCGGTTTTGGCCCATGCGCCGAGCGAGTCAACCACGGCGCGTTCGTCCAGCGGCCAGTCTTCGAAACTCGCGTCGCACAGGATCAATTCGGACCAGCCTTCACTGGCAGCGCAGGCCAAAGCATCGCGCACCAGTTGCCGAAAATCCTCGCGGCCTGTGAAGGCACCCTGCCGCAAATGACTGGCTGCTGCGCCTGGTGGAAGTGGCGGCTCAGGCGCGCTCATGCAACCACCCCGCTTCCAGCCAAACCAGCAGCAACTCCGCCGCACCGCTGGACAAGCGCGCGCGTTGCGCCGCTGGCAAGCCGCGCTCGTCGGCCAGGCTGCGGATCAAGGTCGCATCACGGCCACTGGCGCGAAAGGCCTCACCATTGATGTAGATGTGCTGGTCGTCGTACATCATGCGGGTGCGGCGGTCGAGCACCAGGCTCGCAGGCCGCGCGGCACCTGCGCCGGGCTCGGCGGCGTCAAACCACACCTGCGGCTTGGGCTCGGTCAAATACTCGCCCAGCGCGCGCTGGGTGTTGCGCGGGTCTTGCAGGAAGCGCTGCAAGGCGGCTTGCGCAAAGTCCTGCAGCGCAGGCGGGATCGCCGCCGGCTGCGTCACCGCTGGCTGCGTGGTGTCGCGGTACATGGCGGCGGCCACCGGCTCGTCGTCAAACGCCTGATCGGCCAGCCGCGCCAGCAGCTCCTGCGCCAGTTCTTTGCGGCTGGGCGCCCGGTAGCCGACCGAGTAGGTCATGCAGTCGCCTACCGCCAAGCCGTGGTGGGCATAGCGCGGCGGCAGGTAGAGCATGTCGCCGGGCTCCAGCACAAAACTTTGCTCGGCGGAAAACTCGCGCAATATCTTCAGAGGCAGGTCTTCCAGCAGCGCCAGGTTTTTCTGCGCGCTGATGTCCCACAGGCGTTGGCCACTGGCTTGCAGCAAAAACACGTCGTAGCTGTCAAAGTGCGGTCCGACGCCGCCGCCATCGGTGGCGTAACTGACCATCACGTCGTCAAGCCTGGCATCGGGTACAAAGCGAAACGCCTGCAACAAATCATGCACCGGTGGGTGCAACAAATCGACGCCCTGGACCAGCAAGGTCCAGCCGGCTTGCGTCAGGGGCGGCAGGCTGCCCGGCGCAAAGGGCCCCTCGGCAAGATCCCACTTGGAGCCGGACTTGCCTGGCTTTAGCTGCACCCTGCGCGACTGCACGCCGCCCTGTTGCGCCATTGCAAACAGCGCCTCGGGAGCCAGTGCCAGGCGCGGGTCAGCGGGGTCAAAAGCACGCCTGATCAGCAGCGGCTTTTTCTGCCAGTGGCGGCGCATAAACTGCTCGGGCGTGAGGCCGCCGAGCAAATTCAATTTTTGTTGGATATCCATAGGACAATTCTGCAATGAATTCCATGACATCCATATCCCCCCCTTGCGCCGTGTCACTGACGTGGACGCTGAAAGACACTTTAGGCCATGTGCTTGACCAATTGGACGAGCCTGTGGAGTTTTTGCTCGGCGGCGACGATTTGCTCGCTGCGGTTGAATCCGCGCTGGAAGGCCACAGCGCCGGTGCCCAAATTGACCTGCACCTGGAGCCGCATGATGCCTTTGGCGACTATGACGAGATGCTGGTGTTTCTGGAGTCGCGCACGTTGTTCCCGGCGCAGCTCGAAGAAGGCATGACCTTTGAGGGTCTGCCGCCCGGCTGCAACCCCGAGGCACCGCAGGACGTGCTCTACACCGCGACCGAAATCTACCCCGAGCATGTGGTGCTTGACGGTAACCACCCGCTGGCCGGTATTGCGCTGCGGCTTCACCTGAAGGTCGAGGCGGTGCGCGAAGCCAGTGAAGAAGAAATTGCCCGCCGCACACTGGGGGTTGGTTTTTTCAAAACCCAGCCGCAGGCACCGGGCGGTCATTCATTGCACTGAACCTGCCGAGGCCGCCGTTTGCTGCGGGGCCTTGAAACTCGGGGTTTGCGCTTTTGGGACCGATTTTTAGATCAAATTGGCTTCTAGCCAAGGTAAAACCTGCCGGTATAGCTATCAATTTTGACAGCTGTTGGCAGCGCCTACTGCGAGCCGGTCGAGCCGTAACCACCCTCACCGCGCTGTGAGGCGGTAAATTCGGCGACCACATTGAACTGCGCCTGCAGCACCGGCACGATCACCAGTTGCGCCAGCCGCTCCATCGGCTGCAAGGTGTAGGCGCTGGGGCTGCGGTTCCAGGCGCTGACCATGAGCTGGCCCTGGTAGTCACTGTCGATCAGCCCCACCAAGTTGCCCAGCACGATGCCGTGCTTGTGACCCAGGCCCGAGCGCGGCAAGATCAGCGCGGCGAAATCCCGGTCTTTCAAAAATATCGCCAGACCAGTGGGCACCAGTTGCCAGGCGTTCGGGGCCAACTCCAGCGGCGCATCCAGACAGGCGCGCAAGTCCAGCCCGGCGCTCCCGGGGGTGGCGTACGCAGGCATTTGCGCGTGCAGGCGGGGATCCAGAATCTTGACATCAACACGCATGGGCTTGGGTTTCCTGTTTGATCTGAGGGGTAGCGCGGGCTTTCAGCCGCGCAGGCGGCGTGCAATATCCGCCACCAGCTGCCGCGCCAGCGCGAGTTTGGTGTTGTGTGCCAGCGCGTGCGCACCGCCTTCGTCCACCAGCAGCAGTGCATTGTCATCCTGCCCGAATGTGGCCGGGCCGATATTGCCCACGAGCAGCGGCACGTCTTTGCGTTCGCGCTTGGCCTGGGTGTTGTGCAACAAATCCTCGCTCTCGGCGGCAAAACCCACACAAAACAAGCTGCCGTTTTGCGCCCGCGGCAGTTGCGCCACACGGCCCAGGATGTCGGGGTTCTCGGTCAATTCCACACTCGGAGGCTGGCCGCTGCCGCTTTTTTTGATCTTCTGCTCGGCAGCCTGCACCGGCCGCCAGTCGGCCACCGCTGCCGTGGCGACAAACACGCTGGCCGCGCCGATGCGCAGCATCACCGCCGCCTCCATTTCAAGTGCCGAGCGCACGTCAATGCGCTGCACGCCGCGCGGCGTCGGCTGGCTCACCGGCCCGGCCACCAGCGTGACCTGCGCGCCCGCTTCATGCGCTGCCCTGGCAATCGCAAAGCCCATCTTGCCGCTGGACAAATTGGTGATGCCGCGCACCGGGTCCAGTGCCTCATAGGTAGGCCCGGCAGTCACCAGCACAAACTGGCCTGCCAGCACTTTGGGCTGGAAAAACGCCGTGATGTCCTGCAGCAACTCCTGCGGCTCCAGCATGCGGCCATCGCCCGTCTCACCGCAGGCCTGAAAACCGCTGCCGACACCCAGCAACACGCCGCCATCGGCCTGCAACTGCGCCAGGTTGCGCTGCGTAGCCGGGTGCGCCCACATCTCGCGGTTCATGGCCGGGGCAATCAGCAGCGGCACCTTGTCAGCTGGACGCGCCAGGCACATGAGGCTGAGCAAGTCATCGGCCCGGCCATGCAGCAGCTTGGCGATGAAGTCGGCGCTGGCGGGCGCAATCACGATGGCGTCGGCCTCGCGGCTCAAATTGATGTGCGCCATATTGTTGGCCGCACCGCCTGATTCGCGGGCGTCCCACTGCGAGTTAAACACCTCGCGCCCCGACAGCGCCTGCATCGTCACCGGCGTGATGAACTGGCCCGCCGCTTCGGTCATCACCACCTGCACCGTGGCACCTTCCTTGATCAGCGCGCGGCACAGTTCAGCCGCTTTGTAGCAGGCGATGCCGCCAGACAGGCCCAGCACAATGTGTTTGCCCGCCAGGTCGGAAATGGATGCGTTCATGGGCGGCAATGTAGCAGAGGCAATTTCCTGAGACAGCACATAAGATCACGGCACACCCTGTATGCACCAGCGCGAAAAAGCATTTGCCGCTTGCTCCATACGCACTGAATCGACAACACACGGATTGAGAAAATCCAACCTGAACCCATCAGCCACCCCGCAACTGAGCTGTTCGCCTAAGGAAAACTTATGAAATCAACCTGGCTCTGTGCACTGCCACTCGCGCTGCTGCTCACGTCCTGCGGCCGCAATGACGAGACAGTCGCGCAAAGTCCCGCGCAAACCAGCGCGGTCAACCGCCCCGAAGCCCAGCGCATCGACACCCTCGAGAACAAGGTGCTCAGCCTGGCCAACGCGGTCGCCAGCGCGGCGGAAAAAAAGGACGTCAAGGGCGTGATGGCGGCGTTCTCGCCCGATGTGCAAATCACCATTCGCGCGGGCAACAAGGCGCAGACCCCGCGCGAGTTCGGCTACGGCACTTATGAAAGCTTCCTGACCGGCGCATTCCCGCTGATCTCGGGCTACCAATACCAGCGCTCGGGCGAATCCATTCGCACCGAGGGGGATGACATTGTGCTCAGCTTTGTACTGACCGAAAGCTATGAAATCAAAGGCCAGCGCGTCAGTGAAGCGCACACCGAGACTTGGCACCTGCGGGCAAGCCCGGCCGGATTGCAAATCTACAAAGTCTTGATTGACCCGTAATATCGAGGTTTACATCCAAGGAGCCCAGTCATGCGCCTGCCGCTGTTGTGTATTCAAGCATTGATGGCCCTCTGCCTGGGTTTTTGCCAGATCGCCCATGCCGCCGAAGTCTCGGAGGGCGAGCGTGCGCAGATCCGCAAACTCGCCGACGCCCAGCATGCCGCGCAAGGCCGCAGCGACATCCCGGGCATGCTGGCACCGCTGGCCCATGATGCCCGCGTCAGCGTGCAAAACGCCCGTGCGTCGCTTGAGTTCGGCCGTTCGGGTTATGAGGCTTATCTGAACAAATACGAGTCGCGCGTTCCCGATTTGACCCAATACAAGTTCCAGCGCGTGAATGAGACGTTTGCCTACACCCCCTCGGGGGACGGCATTGTCTACACCTTTTTCAAGAAGATTCAGTACGTTGCCAAAAACAAGCCGGTGCATTTGTCCCAAGTGCACGAGTGGCATTTGCGCAAAGGGCCCGCCGGCATGGAAATCTACAAAATGGTGCTGGAACGCGCCCGTTGAAAACACCCTCGCCTTGCACCTGCCGCCTATAATTTCTTGTTTCCCACCGAACGCAGCCTCAGGCCTGCAATTTGACACGCGGGCTAGCGCCCGTTTCGACATGACCAAATTTGTCTTCGTCACCGGCGGTGTGGTGTCTTCCCTGGGCAAGGGAATCGCCTCAGCCTCCTTGGCTGCGATTCTGGAATCGCGGGGCCTCAAAGTCACTTTAATCAAGCTCGA
>JBJXED010000004.1:0-6236 GCA_046155225.1 Burkholderiaceae bacterium | reverse complement strand
TCGCTGATGCACAAGTAATGCGCGTCAATGTGGCCTCTGGCGGCATCGTAGTGGCAGGCTTCAATGGCAATTGCACACCGGCCGGCGCAGGACCCTGCGAAGGCATCAGCAGCCGCGAGTTGCTCTCTGGCGATTTGAATGTATTGTTACAAGTGCGGCGCGGGCAGACCGCGCCTGAGATATTGCGCTCCCTCGAACTGCGGCCCGACACCTTTTCGCCACCGCGCCCGGATGAGCCTAAACCCGTAGTCGGCACAGCTGCGCCGGCCGACAAAGTGGTAGATAAAAACGCCGAGAAATCGGCTGAAAAAACACCTACGACATCGGCGGCTACCGCTGTTACCGCCCACCCGCCATCAGCAACAACAACGGGTTATCGCGATGTAGTGGCCGAGTCAAGCAGAGATGCCTTGTTAGTTGCGGTGGTGACCAGTCCCCCACCGTCCCCCGCACCTACGTCGGCACCAACACCTGCACCCACCGCTGCACATACGTCGGCACCAACACCTGCACCCACCGCTGCACCTACGCCGGCACCAACACCTACACCCACCGCTGCACCTACGCCGGCACCAACACCTGCGCCAACTCCAGCGCCTCCGCCACTAATACCGCGCCAGGCTGTTTGGGGCCGCTGGCAAAGTATTGCCAACCTTCCTGCTGATGATGCCCAACTGGCTCTAGCAAGCGATGGGCAATTTGCCTCAATCCGTTTTCTCGGCAACTACTTCATTGCACGTACGGCAAAAGATGATTTCGTCGTGCCTAGCATGGGTGTCTTTAGTTTTCGACTCGTCAGTGGCGAGGCTTACTTCATCGAAAATTCAGTTGCCCGAGCGGCGCAGATTCAAAACCCGCAGCTTGAGCTGGACTTTGGCAGAGGTAGCTTCCAGACCAGTTTGCAAGTGGTCGGCGGCGGCACCAGAGTCGATATTCAAGCGCGCGGCGAGATTACCAATCGGGGGGATTTGGTGGGCAGTACGATCTTCGCCAACGCTGCAGTCCAAGGCTTTCTCACTGGCACGGCGGGGCAAGGAGCCAGCTATATTTTCAATCGACAGGTCAATGACAATTTGCGTGCAACGGGCGGCACCAATTGGTCTCGGTAGCGGCCTGGCAGCGTGTTGATTCGCATCTTTGGCCCAGACCCGGTGCAGATTTACCCGATTCCTAGGGTACATTGACTTAAAAAAGTTAGATTCAAGCTTTAGCCTGCTTCGATAGCTAGAAGCTTATTAGCCCGATATTCACAGCTTGTCATTCGTCGCTAGAGTCCTAGCAAGCAAGCATCAATGACTATTCAATACTCTCTATGCGAATTCTGATCGTCACCACACAAGTGCCTTTTGTTCGTGGCGGTGCCGAAATATTGGCTGATACGCTGCTAGTTGCGCTGCGCAGTGCGGGGCATCTCGCCGAGATTGCTGCGTTGCCATTCAAGTGGTATCCCCCATCACGCGTGCTCGATCACATGCTGGCCGCCCGGCTATACGACATGTCCAGCTTTAACGGCGTAACGATTGACCGCATCATCGGCCTGAAATTTCCGGCTTACCTCGTACCACACCCCAATAAAGTGGCTTGGCTGCTGCACCAGCACCGCACCGCTTATGAGCTGTGGGACTCGCCCTATGGCGATCTGATTAACGCGCCGCAAGGCCATGTGGTGCGGGACGCGATTCAAGTCGCTGATGCCACGGCATTTGGCGAAATGCAAGCAACATACACCATCTCAGGCACGGTGACGCAACGCCTTAAGTACTACAACAACATTGATTCCGAGGTGCTGTATCCGCCGCCCGAAGACAGCGAGTTGTTTTATTGCGACGCTGCGCAAGAGTATATTTTTTGCCCCAGCCGTATCGAACCTATGAAACGCCAGCACTTGGTGATTGAAGCGCTGGCACTGTGTAAAGAGCCTGTGAAGATGGTGTTTTGCGGCGTCTCCTCGGTGCCTTCCTATCCCGACACCTTGCGCGCGCGCGCCGAAGAATTGCAAATTACCAGCCGCATTCGTTGGCTAGGCCGTGTATCGCAAGAGGAAAAATTGCGGTACTACGCGCAAAGTATGGGGGTGGTGTTTATCCCGGTGCAAGAAGATTTGGGCTACATCACCATGGAGGCGATGCTCGCCTCCAAGCCTGTAATTACCGCAAGCGATTCTGGTGGACCGCTTGAATTCATTACGGATCACGCTACAGGACTCATAGTAGAGCCAACCGCCCAAGCACTGGCCGAAGCGATGGACACCCTGTGGCGAGAGCGCGGCTTGGCTGCGCAGTGGGGGCAAGCCGCCCGCGCCGCCTATGACGCTAAAAACATCTCCTGGGCCAGCGTTGTCGACGCGCTCACTGGCCCGGGTTCAGCCGAATGAACCGTGAGATTTTGCTGGCGGCACCCTGGCCGCCAGCCCCCAGTGAGATTGCCAATAATGTGGCCAAGAGTTTGGTGCCGGCGCTGCATGCACGTGCGCGCTTGCAACTCATTGGCGTGCCCAGTGCTGATGGGCAATCCATTCCCGATGTGCTGTGCCAGGGCGCGGGCGGGCCAGTTTGTTTGCCCGTGGCGGACGTTGGCGCAGTGCTGGGCAGCCACCCGAATGCCACTTTGCTGGCGCATCTGGGCAATGAATACACGCAAAACAGGGCCGCGCTGCAGGCGCTAGCACGCCGCCCCGGCTATGTGGTGCTGCATGACCTGACCATGCACCATGCCTGGTTTGAGCAATGCTTGCACACGGATAGGGTGGTCGACTATGTGAGCAGCTTGGGAGAGTTCTACGGCGCACGTTTTCAGCAGCGTGCCCAGCATGCCCAACACAACCTCCAAATTGTTCATGACTTAGCAAAGCGCGCGCCGTTGTTTGAGCCTTTTTTACGCAATGCTTTGGGTGTTGTTGTGCATTCCCGCATGGCGTTTGAGGCGGTCAGCCAAAGCGGGCGCTGGCCCGTGTGCCACCTGGGTTTGCCCTACCCAGCGCCGTCGGCTGCCGAGACCGATGCCTTATTAGCCCACCGCTCCACGCAAGCCCAGCAACTGGCCCAAGGCGAGACTTTGCGCTTGGTTGTGTTTGGCCACCTAAGCACCAACCGGTGCTTGCCGCTAATTCTGGATGCCGTGCAAATGCTTCAAAGCATTTGCCCACAGCCGGTGCGGCTTGACATCTACGGCAGGGCGGCAGAAGCCGAAAAGTTGCAAGCATTCATTGACGAGCACGCTTTGAATCGCTGCGTCCAGTTGCACGGCTTTGTGCCGGAGCAGACTTTGGCAGATGCCTTGCACCAGGCCCATGTAGCGTTCAATTTACGCTCGCCGACTATGGGTGAAGCATCGGCCAGCCAACTGCGGCTCTACGCGGCGGGACTGCCCAGCATCATCATGAAAGAGGGCTGGTATGGCGAGCAGCCAGTCGATGCGGCTTTCCACCTGGAAAAGAAGCCGACGGCGATAGATTTAGTGCGCCAGACGCTACAAATTTTGCAGCATCCGCAACGGCTTGCGAATAAAGCCCAAGTGGGCCTCAATTATTTGCGTCAGCAGCATGACCCCGGGCGTTACGCTCAGGAATTGCTGGCGTTTATGCAGTGCAGCCATGCAGAAGGTGAGCGCCTGCTGCTCGCCAGGTACTACACCACGGCTATGGGGCAAGCGGTATTGGACATGGGCACGGGCTTGGCCGAGCAAATGAGTTTGGCGGTGCAATCCCTGCTGGGTGTAGCGCCGAAGCCAGCCGCAGAGCGCCAGGCCAGCGCTGAGACGGACATAGCCCACGAGTCTGTGCAAAGTGCCGCGCCAGCAGCACCCGCAGTGATTGAAATGGCCAGCCTTGCGGCAGGTCTGCCAGAGCATTGTTTGCTGGCGCGTGCCGACCTAACCAACGTAGCGACATTTATGCAGCAACATATCGATTTGCAGACAGGCCGCCCGCCTTTGGAAGATGACTTTGTACTCCGCGCAGATGCTGAGGTGCCTGTCAGCTTTATTCCTCCCGCCGCTTCTGACTGTGCCAAGCACGGTAGCCCGTCTGCACAAGCCGCTCTACGTGCCGATAGCGCCTCACAACAGGTGCCGAGTTCAAAACCGCCAACGCTTCAGTCCGACCCGAACTTGGCCGAACTGCAGCGCCGCGCTCAGCCCAGGCTGGAATTACATGGCAAGCCGCGGCGCGGGCCGTTGAAGCTATTGAGTGCCGCATCACGCGCACTGCTCGGCATATGGAACCGTATCTCACGCCAATGGCGTGAGCCGTTTGAATTGATTCACCGTATCGAAGAGCGCTATGCCGAGGTGCTGGATCACCATGTACAGCGCATCGAACAACTGCAAGGCCAAATCAATTACCTGATTCTGCACTTGTCTGACATTAGCAGCCAATGCGCTGAACACAGCAGCCACGCTGCGACGGTCGACTCACAGCTGCTGCAGCAAGACTCGCAGCTCATACAGATTGAAGGTGCGCAGGCAGCGCTGACGCATACAGCGCAAGAGCTTGCTACCCAAAGCCGACAAATTGACCGGTACTGCGGAGAACTAACGGCGCAGTCCGCGTGGCACGGCGATCAAATCCATCAATTGAATCAACATGTCACGCTGATCAACGCGCAGGCTGAGCAGACCAGTACGCACCTCAGCAGCCTTGCCCAAGACTTGGAGCAACTTGGCGCGCAGGGGCGACAGCTCAGCACTCACGTTGGCACACTTACCCATGATGTGGAGCAACTCGGCGCGCAGGGCCAACAGCTCAGCACTCACGTTGGCACGCTGACGCACGATGTCGAACAGCTCGGCGCGCAAGGCCAACAGCTCAGCGCTCACTTGAATAGCCTGACCCATGATGTGGAGCAACTCGGCACGCAGGGCCAACAAGTTACAGCGCAACTGAGCCAGGTGCATACCCATCTTGATGAAATCAACGCGCATCTCGATCAAGTTGGTGCCAACGTGAATCAACACGGCAGCTTTGTTACAGAACTCAGCAAACATGTCGCAGCACTGGGTGAGCAAAATATTCAAGTCGGGCACAGCCTTGAAAAGTTCAGCAGCCAGACCGATCACATCAAAGCCCAATCACTTGAGCATCTCCAAGACATGCGCCAATTGGCGATGCAGCTACAGCAAGAGAACAACCAATTGCGCGAGCGCATCAGCAGCGGCTTACAGGTACTGGATTCGCGCATTCAAAACCTAACTTCTTTAGCCCCCGCAATGCCGGTATCGGACGGCCCGCCCGCCAACGGCCTTGTCCTTTTAAATGCGGGGCTACCGACTGCTACGCCGCCAGTTGCTGGCTTGCATGACGACACCGAGTTTGGCAACCCGCAAGTCAATGCCTTCATGCAGCATGTGGCTGATTTTTTCCGCGGCAACTCGGATGAATTGCGAGGCAGCTTGGCGCTGAATTTGGACGCGGTTGCCCAGGCCATGAGCCAAGTTACAGCGCAGGCGCAAATTACCAGTAGCCAAGGTTCCAGCCAAGTAGCAGCGGATGCAGCCTATCCGGTGCTCGATGTGGGCTGCGGCCGTGGTGAATGGCTCAGTTTGCTTAAAGAGCGCGGCTATGCCGCCCACGGCGTAGATATGTCAGCCCAGTGCGTGAGCGCATGCCTGGCCCAGGGGCTGGACGTCCGGCAAGCAGATGGCTTGCGGATGCTGCGTTACACGCCGCCGCAGAGCTTGGCGGTAGTCACAGCGTTTCATTTGGTTGAACACCTCTCGCTTGAAGGGCAAATACAGCTGTTCAGCTATGCCTACACGGCGCTGGCACCGGGTGGCCTGCTGCTGGTAGAAACGCCCAACCCTGAAAACTTAGCCGTGATCAGCCGCAATTTCTGGTACGACCCTACGCACCAGCGGCCACTGCCATCGCTCATGCTGCGGCTGCTAGCGCTGCATGCCGGCTTCGCTTCGGATCACATCCAGACTGAACCGATCCATCCCGGCCCGATTCCTGCTCTGGAAATTGAGCATTACCCGCCGCGCACCCGCCACATGCTGTTTTGCGGCGAAGACACTATTTTGCGGGCCTGGAAGCGTTAAGGGGGTTTTGCAGAGCCTCCTTAAGAAAAGCGTGCTTGCTGGTTTCTAGAGTGCGCCAAGCAGCTTCAAAACAGCTTTCTGCACTGTATATTTCTTACGGAATATTGTGTAAATTAGTAAGTTAGCATTAGAGCAACTTGTTGCGCTGCAAAATTTATGCTTGATCGGAGGTTCTATGCCGCACTTTCCCTCGCCGCCCG
>JBJXED010000003.1:0-18866 GCA_046155225.1 Burkholderiaceae bacterium | reverse complement strand
CCAATCGGCGTTTCCATGCTGATCGGCTCTTTGGCGATCTTCATGATTTTGCGGATTTTGTCTTCCGGGATTTCCATGCGCTCGGCCAGCACGCTGGCGTCGGGCTCAAAGCCAAACTCCTGCAAGTGCTGACGGCTGATGCGGTTCATCTTGTTGATGGTCTCGATCATGTGCACCGGGATGCGGATGGTGCGGGCTTGATCGGCAATGCTGCGGGTAATCGCCTGGCGAATCCACCAAGTGGCGTAGGTGGAGAATTTGTAGCCGCGCCGGTATTCAAACTTGTCTACCGCTTTCATCAGACCGATGTTGCCTTCCTGGATCAAATCGAGGAATTGCAGGCCGCGGTTGGTGTACTTCTTGGCAATCGAGATCACCAGCCGCAAGTTGGCCTCGATCATTTCTTTCTTGGCGTCGCGCGAATTGGCCTCGCCGTTGTTCATGCGCTTGTTGATATCTTTCAGCTCACCCAGCGGCACCACCACCTTGGCTTGCAAGTCGGTGAGTTTTTGCTGCAAATCCTGGATCGGCGGGATGTTGCGCGCCATGATGGCGCTCCACGGCTTGCCGGCGACAGCCTGCTTTTCGACCCATTTCAGGTTGAGCAAATTAGCCGGGAAATCCTTGATGAACAGGTCTTGCGACATGCCGCATTTCTCCACAATGATGCGGCGCAGCTCGCGCTCTTTCTTGCGCACATCATCGACCTGGCCGCGCACCATGTCGCAGAGTTTCTCAATGGTTTTGGCGGTAAAGCGGATCGTCATCAGCTCCTCGCTCAGCGCTTTTTGCGCCTTGACATAGGCCGGTGTGCCGTAGCCTTCTTTGTCGTAGACGGTGTGGATGGTGTCGAACAGCGCGGAGATGCGGTCGAAACGGGTCAGCGCTTCGCGCTTGAGTTCTTCGAGCTTTTTGGTCAGCGCTTTGGAGCCGCCTTGGCCGTCGTCATCGTCTTCGGCATCGAACTCGTCAAAGTCTTCTTCGGCCACATAGTCGTCGGCCTCGTTGGGGTTGGAAAAGCCGTCGACCACGGTAGAAATCACCACCTTGCCTTCGCGGATTTCCTCGGCCTGGCGCAGGATTTCGGCAATGGTGGCGGGGCAGGCAGAGATGGCTTCCATCATCGCCATCAGGCCGCCTTCAATGCGCTTGGCAATTTCGATCTCGCCTTCGCGCGTGAGCAATTCCACTGTGCCCATCTCGCGCATGTACATGCGCACCGGGTCGGTCGTGCGGCCAAATTCGCTGTCTACCGTGGACAGCGCAGCCTCGGCTTCTTCTTCGGCTTCTTCTTCGGTCGAGGCGGTCGGGCCGGTGCTGGTCAGCAGCAGGGTTTCGGCGTCGGGCATTTGCTCGTATACCGCCACACCCATGTCATTCAGCATGGTGACCACCACTTCCAGGGTCTCGGCATCGACCAGCTTGTCGGGCAAGTGGTCGGATATTTCGGCGTGGGTCAAATAGCCGCGGGTCTTGCCGAGTTTGATCAGGGTTTTCAGGCGCTGACGCCGTTTGGCCTGCTCTTCTTCCGTCAACACGGTTTCATCCAGGCCAAACTCTTTCATCAAGGCACGCTCTTTGGCCTTGCTGATTTTCATGCGCAGCGGTTTGACTTTTTCCGTTGTTTCGCTGACCTCCGCCGCAGCAGCGGGTTCCTCGGCAAACTCGGCTTCAATGTCAGACAAGTCCACGTCCGAGCCTCCTGCTTCATTGCCCGGCTTGGCCTTGCGCCCGCGCTTGGCAGCCGCAGTAGTTTCGGCTTCGGTTTTGGCTGGACGACCGGACGTTTTCTTGCTGGCAGGGGCTTTTGCAGCGGTTGCGGGGGTTTTGGTCGCTACCGCAGGGGCTTTGGTCGCTACCGCAGGGGCTTTTGTTGCTACCGCAGGGGCTTTTGAATTTGAGGATTTGGTGGCGGGTTTCGTCAGGGGCACAGAGGCAACTTTCTTGGCTGGCGGCAGCGCGGTGAGGGATTTAACGGGGGCCGATTTAGCTGGCACTGATTTGGTCGCAGCGGGTTTCACCGTAGCGGCTTTGGCCGGCAAGGTCTTGGCAGTAGTGGTTTTGGCAGTCGGCATAAATCAACCCTCAAATTTTGGAAAAAATCGGGCAACTGCCGCAGATTGAAGTGCTCGGCAGCGCAATATCTGGTGGAACATGGGTAGCAACAGGTGTGGGTGAATGCTAGGGATGCAACCCTTGAGCCGGTCAGGACGTGGACTTTGCGGACTTGGTGCGAAAGGAACCGCAGGTGTTGCTGACCAACTTCTACTGTTAGGTGGATTATACCTTCGCACCTGCTTTGAGCTGCTGGTACTGTGCCTGCAGCAGGCGGTAACGCGCATAGGCAGCAGGGTCGTTCGGGGCCAGTGCCGCCAGCTCGATTTGCTCTTGCTCCAGCTGCGCCAAGGTCAACTCGTGCAGTACCGCACGTAGCTCGGCGGGGTCGTTTTCAATGCCGGGCGGCATTTGTTCGATTTGACCGACCAGCCAGTCCTCATGCGCATGGCCGCGCAGGCCTTCCCGCAGCGCCGCCCAGGGCTGCGCGCCGTGCTCTTGCTGCTGGCTGTCGAGCCAGGTAAAGAGCACGCCATGCGCTCCCGGCAGGCTGCACAGCAGATGATGCGCCTGACCAGACAAGCCCTGCCAGGCCGCGGTGTCGGTGAAGACCAGGCGCAGGGCGCGGTCTTCCCGGCTGGGTGGTGCCGTCCGGCCAGCCCAGCGCCGGCCTGGAGCCGATTTTTTAAGTGCTTTAGGGCTGTAGCCAAGGTTTATATTGCCTGAGTCGCTACTGTTTTCATAGTATTCTGAAGTCGGGGCTGATGGGTTTTGTACGCCACTGCGGCGGGTGTTTGGGCCAGGGCGGCTGCGGCTGGTCTGGTTATTGCCAGCCTGGCCGCCCCACAACTGGCTGAGTTCGCGGCTGTCGAGCTGCACCCTTTCGGCAATCTCGCCCAGCAACTGGCTCTTCAGCGCACCGCCGGGCAACGCCGTCCACAGCGGCTGGGCCTGGCTGGCAAAGCGGGCGCGGCCTTCGGCGCTGGCCAGCTCGCAATCTTCACTGGCGACGTCAATCAAAAAACGGCTGAGCGGAACGGCGTCTTTCACTTTTTGCGCAAAAGCGGCATTGCCGAATTCGCGGATGAAGCTGTCCGGGTCATGCTCGGGCGGCAAAAACAAAAACTTGATGCTGCGCACATCGCTGGCATGCGGCAGGCCGGCGTACAGGGCTTTGTGCGCGGCGCGCTGACCGGCGGCGTCGCCGTCAAAGCTGAAGACCACCGCGTCGGTGAAGCGAAACAGCTTTTGCACATGTTCGGGGGTACAGGCCGTGCCCAGTGTGGCCACCGCGTTGGGAAAGCCCAGTTGCGCCAGCGCCACCACGTCCATGTAGCCTTCGGTGACCAGCGCGTAGCCGTGTTCGCGCAGGGCGGCGCGGGCTTCAAACAGGCCGTAGAGTTCGCTGCCTTTGCTGAAGACCGGCGTTTCCGGCGAATTCAAATACTTGGGCTTCTCCTCACCCAGCACCCGTCCGCCAAACCCGATGCACTCGCCGCGGACGTTGCGGATCGGGAACATGATGCGGTCCCTGAAGCGGTCATAGCGCTTGGCGTTGCCTTCGTCTTCTTCGTTCACGATGACCAGCCCGCTCTCGGCCAGCAGCGGGTCGTCGTACTGCGGGAACACGCCCGCCAAGGTGCGCCAGCCCTCGGGCGAATAGCCCAGGCCAAAGGTTTTTGCGATCTCGCCCGAGAGGCCGCGGCCCTTCAAATATTCAATCGCCTTGGGCGAGTTTTTGAGCTGCTTTTTATAGGCATCGACGGCCTTTTCCAGGACATCGGTCAGGGTGGCGCGCTGCTCGCGGGCAGCGGCGGCTTGCGCCCGGTCTTGTGGCGAGAGATCTTCTTCTGGCACCTGCAGGCCCGTCTGCTGGGCCAGGTCTTTCACCGCGTCGATGAAGCCCATATTCAGGTGATCCATCAAAAACCCGATGGCATTGCCGTTTTTTCCGCAGCCAAAGCAGTGGTAGAACTGCTTGGACGGGCTCACCGTGAACGACGGCGATTTTTCAGCATGAAACGGGCACAGCCCCGAGAAGTTGGCCCCGGCTTTTTTGAGCTGCACATGGCGGCCGACGACCTCAACCACATCGACGCGGGCGACAAGTTCCTGCAAAAAAGCGGGCGGGATGGCCATGCCAGCGGCTCGGGAAAGCGCTATCCGCGCCCCGCGATAAGCGCCTGCATCGAGAGCCTGCGGACGGCTGGCTGGCGCAAAACGGCCTGAAACGGCAGGAGAGCGCCATTTTTTATATGAAATCGACTTCTTGCCAAGGTATTTGCTGCCTTGATAGCTATCAAATAGAGAGTGCTGGACTTAACGCGGAGCCAACCGGATTGCGCCATCGAGCCGGATCACTTCGCCGTTGAGCATGTCGTTTTCAAAAATATGCAGTGCGAGTTTGGCGTAGTCTTGCGGCGTGCCCAAACGCGAGGGGAAAGGCACACTGGCGGCGAGTGCGTCCTGCACTTCTTGCGGCATGCCAAACAGCATGGGCGTGCCGAAAATGCCGGGCGCAATCGTCATGTTGCGGATGCCGTTGCGCGCCAGGTCCCGGGCAATCGGCAGCGTCATGCCGACCACGCCGCCTTTGCTGGCGCTGTAGGCGGCCTGGCCGATCTGGCCGTCGTACGCGGCGACGCTGGCGGTGGAGATCAGCACGCCGCGCTCGCCGGTGCTCTCGGCTTCGTTTTTGCACATGGCCTCGGCGGCCAGGCGAATCATGTTGAAGCTGCCGACCAAATTGACCATGATGGTTTTGGTGTAGGTGGCCAGCGGGTGCGCACCGTCTTTGCCGACGGTTTTGATGGCCGGGGCAATGCCCGCGCAGTTGACCAGGCCCATCAGCTTGCCCATGCGGACGGCTTGCGCCACAACGGCTTGGCCGTCCTGTTCATTGCTCACGTCGCATTTGACAAAAGCGCCGCCAATGGCTGCAGCGACCGCCTCGCCTTTTTCCACCTGCATGTCGGCCACCACGACAATGCCGCCGCGCTCGGCCAGCAGGCGTGCCGTGCCCTCGCCCAAACCCGATGCCGCGCCGGTGACGATGAAAACTTTGCCTGAAATCTGCATGATGTGCTCCTGAAAAATGAGATGCGAAAAGCGTGGGAAGAAGCTTACAGACCGGCTGCTGCTGGCCTGCGAAAGAAAGCATCGTACAGCGGCAGCAAGCTCGGGCATTGCTTGGCAAAGTCGCTGCGGGCCACAAAGTAGGCCTCCAGCGTGACGGCAAAAAACTCCGCTGGGCTGGTTGCGCCGTAGGCATCAAGCCAGGGTGTATCCACCAGTGCGCCAAAGCGCTCGGCGGCTCGCACCTGGCTGGCGAATTGGTCGTAGGCGGCGTACAGCGTGGCGCGCCAGTGCTGCCGCGCGGCATGTGCGCCGCCCGCCGTACGCGCTGCCCCCATAAAACCCGCAGGCAGGGGTGGGCAGCCGTCGGCATCGGCATCTGCGGGCGCGCCGTACAAGTCAATCTTGTGGGCAAATTCGTGAATGACGAGGTTGGTGCCGAGTGCTGCAGTCTGGCCCGCTTGTGACACGTCTTGCCAATTCAGCACCACCGGCCCGTGGTGCATGGCCTGGCCAGCCAGGGGTTCGCTGTAGCGGTGAACTACCCCGGTGCCGTCGCGCACCTCGCGCTGCGCCAGCATGGCGCCCGGGTAGATCACGATGCCGACAAAATCCTTGTACCAGTGCAGGCCCAGGTGCAGCACCGGCAGGCAGGCCTGGGCGGCAATGGCCAGCGCCATGTCGTCGGTGACGGCCAGCCCGTGGGTGCCGTGGAATTCTTTTTGCGCGAGGAAGCGGCTGCACAGCAGGCGCAGTTGCGGCAGGTCACTCGCACTGCGCAAAAAAGGAAAATCCGCCAGCGTGCGCTGCCACAGCGGCTCGGGAATCGGGCGCGGCCGCAGCAGGCCGCGCACTGCCAGGCGCAGGCGTTGCAACATCAGGGCAGGGCGATGCGCTCGGGCGCGCGTTGGCCGCGGTGCAGGCGCAATACCTCACGCCGTGGCGGGCTGGCCTGGGCGTCCCAGTCGCAGAGCACGGTGCGCTCAAGGCGTTGGCCTGCATGCGTGCCCAAGCCGTGCGTGGCGGGCCGGTGGGTGTGGCCGTGGATCAGGGTGCTGGCTTGCGCGGTCATCAGCCATTGCCGCGCGGCGTCGTTATCGACATCAGCGAAAGCCTGGCCACCGGCAGTTTGGGCCTGCTTGCGCGCCTCGCTTTGCGCGCGCAGGTCACGGGCGATGTGCAGGCGTTCGGGCAGGGGGCGGGCCAGAAACTCGCTTTGCCAGGTAGGGCTGCGCACCTGGGCGCGAAAGGCGAGGTAGTCGGTGTCCTGCAAACACAAAGCGTCACCATGGCTGAGCAGGTAGCGCGAACCGCCAAGCACCAGCACCGTGGGGTCGCCGAGCAAGGTGGCCTGACATTGCTGCATGAAGCGGCTGCCCAGCAAAAAGTCACGGTTGCCGTGCATGAAGAACAGGTTCAGGCGTGCGGCAGCTTCGCTGAAAAGCGCAGCACATTTGGCACCCAGGCTGCCGATCAAGGCGGCATCGTCACCGACCCAAACCTCAAAAAAATCGCCCAGCACAAACAGGGCTTGTGCGGGCGTGCTCTGCAGGTAGGCCGCCAGTGCTGCGAAGCTGGCGTCTTGAGCGTCCAGGTGCAGATCGGAGATGAAATCAAGCACCAGCCAGTCGGGCGAAGCGGTGAGCGTGGCCGACACCGCCGCGGTCGCCGCATGGGGTGGCGTGGGCGACTCCATGGCGGGCATGGGCTGCCGGTGGCTAGAGCAAGATCAAAGGACCGTCGCTTTGGCAATCACCACATCTTCTTTCGGCACATCGTCGTGGTGGCCTTTTCGGCCGGTAGGCACACCCACAATCTTGTCGACCACATCGGTGCCTGCCGTGACTTTGCCAAACACGGCGTAACCCCAGCCCTGTTGTGAGGGCGCGGTGTGATTCAGGAACTTGTTGTCGGCAACGTTGATGAAAAATTGCGCGCTCGCCGAATGCGGGTCGCCAGTGCGTGCCATGGCCACGGTGTATTTGTCGTTTTTCAGGCCGTTGTTGGCTTCGTTGGTGATGGGGGCGTCTGCCGGTTTTTGCGACATGCCGGGCTCAAAGCCACCGCCTTGCACCATGAAGCCAGGAATGACGCGGTGGAAAATGGTGTTGTTGAAATGGCCTTTGCCCACATAGCTCAAGAAGTTGGCGGCCGATTTGGGGGCTTTGCCGGCATCGAGTTCGATGGTAATGCTGCCGTAGCCGGTGATGTCGAGTTGTACCTGGGGGTTGCTCATGGCATGTCCTTAAATGAGGCGAATTACTTGACCAGCGTGGCCGACTTGATGACGATGTCTTGCACCGGTACGTTTTGGTGCGGGCCTTTGTTGCCCGTGGCGGCGGCGCGGATTTTGTCCACCACGTCCATCCCGGCGACAACTTTGCCAAATACGGCGTAACCGTTGCCATCGGGCAGTGGCGCGTTCAGGTTGGGGTTGTCCACCACATTGATGAAGAACTGTGACGTCGCTGAATTGGGGTTGGCGGTGCGGGCCATGGCCAGCGCGCCGCGGTCGTTTTTCAGGCCATTGGTGGCCTCGAGCGGAATCGGCGAGCGGGTTGCTTTTTGACTCATGTCGGGGCTGAAGCCGCCGCCTTGGATCATGAAGCCGGGGATCACGCGGTGAAAGATGGTGCCGTCGTAGTGTTTGTCTTTGACGTATTGCAAAAAGTTTTCCACGCTCTTGGGTGCTTTGTCGGCATACAACTCAACCGTAATGTCGCCTTGGGTGGTGGTCAGCTTGACTTTGCTTACGTCTTGCGCGGCCACAGGCAGCGCCAGCCATGCACAAGACAGGGCCAGCGCGGCAACAGCCATTTTGCGGCGTGAGCGCGAATGGGGCTTGGAAAAATAAGCTTGAATCATGAAACAACTCCTTCAAAAAAAATCCGCCATTGGGTGCCTTGGCGCAGCCAGTATTGCCGTTTGACGGCCTTGGAATCCGACCCTGGCCAAGCTTCCCGGAAGGTTACCACCATCGTTTCGGTCTGGTCGGTAAAGCGCAGCAGGGACAGGTCATTGAGCTGCACGGGATGGCCCGCAGCCTGGTTGATTTCGCGGCGCAGCACCTGGCTCCAACGGCTCAGATTTTTGCCGTAGCTGTCGAAGTCGTTGGTATAAAAACCCAGCAACTGGTCCAGGCGGCCGCTGGATTTGACCCGGCGCCAAGCCTGCAGGGTGTCCTCAAACTGGCGGCTTTGCGTTTGCAGGCTCTGCGGCGAAACCCATTGCAGGCTCTGTGCAATCACCACGGGCGTGGTGCGCGGGGCCACGGTGGCCAACAGGCGCTGCAGATCCGGATTGGCCAACACCACGCAGCCGTCCGTGGCGCGGGGAGGGCGGGAGAACTGCTCTGGCGGTGTGCCGTGCAGCCAGATGCCACTACCGGTTTTGCCGCGCCGCATGTCGTAAGGGTTGGGGTAATTGATCGGCAAGGCTCCTGCGCCATAAAAGGGCTTGAGGGTTTTGGGGTTGATCGGGTGGTTGATGAAATACACCCCCAGCGGTGTGCGCAGATCGCCTTCGATAGTTTTTTCAATGCCCGACTTGCCGATCGAGATGTAGTAGTCTGCCAACAATTTTGGCCCTGCGACGGTGTTCTCAAACAAGTACAGGCGAGAGCGCGAGGCATCAATGGCGATGGCATGCTGGTTTTGTGCCGACAGGTTGACAAACTGCGCGGGCAAGCTGCCGGCAGGAGGCCGCTCGCTCAGGGCCTTGAGGCGGAGCAAGGACTCTTCCCGCAACTCGGCCAATTGCGCTGCGTGTTGCCGTGCCAAGGGCTCTTTCACATCGCCCAACGTGCGTGCCGGGCGTGCCTGCGCGGCCAGCAAGTCACCGTAGAGGAGCTGCGCTACCTGAAAATTGGGATAAGCCTGAACCAGGCCTTCTGCCAAGGCCAGCGCGCTGCGGCGGTTGCCTTGGGCAACCGCCTGGTAGGCTTGAATCAGCTGCGCTTCTGGCTCTGCTTCGCGCTCCATATTCACCACTTGACGCGCTTGGGCGGCGGGGGCAGGCGGGGGTTTTTTCGTTACTGCGCTGGCACCCGCTGCCATTTGGCCGAGCAGCAATGCAGTCATGCAAATACGAAGGGTCGTCTTCATGGTGGTCCAGCATGTACAGCTTGGCAGTGCACGCAAGCACAGAGATCGCGCTGCAAGCACTAGCTTGCAAAGCGAAGGTGAGGACTATCAGCCGCCGGAAGATTCCTTAACGATCATCCAGTTGCTACCGACTTTGACCATGTCAAGCACTTTGCGGCTGGACACGCTCAGGCTGTCAGCCTGGTAGTCTTGGTTGAATTTGGCATTGGCTTTGTCGGCATTGACAGTGACAGCCAATTTGCTGATTTTGATATTGATGCTTTTTTTGCCCACGATGCGACTTCTGCGCTCTTCTTCCCAGGCCTTACGAGATTGACCACCCGCTGGTGAGAAGTCCTTGCCATAGGCTGCAAGGTAAGCGCTCATGTCTTTGCTGGCCCAGGCCGCAGCCCAGGCCCGTACTGCCGATTCCACTTCGGCCTGCGATGGGCTGGCGGGGGCACTGGCAGGAGGCGCCAGCGGGGCCGCAGTCGGTACCGGGAGTGCCGCAGCCGCGGCGGGCTTGACTGGTGCGCCGTTGGCCGCCGGGGCCGCTGCCAGGGGTGCAGGGAGCACGGGTTTTTGCCCTTTGGCATTAGGGGCAAAAAGCTCGCGGATCAATGCCAACTTGGGTTGGACAGCGGCATTGCTACTGTCAAGTTGCAAGGCTTTGCTGTAAGCCTGACTGGCGAGCTTGGCATACACATCGCCCAAATTTTCGTGCGCGGTGGCGTAGCTGGGGTTGGTGCGAATCGCCATCTCCAGGGCGGCGCGGGCCTTGTCAAACTGGCTTTGCCCTGCATGCAACACGGCCAGGTTGTTGTAGGGCTCAGGCAACTCGGGAAAATCTTCGGTGAGCTTGGTAAAGGTATTGATGGCTTCGAGTGATTTGCCCAATTCACTTTGAATCACGCCCTTGAGAAAGCGCATTTGCGGATCGCGCGGTTTGGCTGCCAGGTATTGGTCGGCTTTTGCCAAGGCTTCGGCAGTTTTTCCGGCACGTATCAACTGGTTGACATCGCGGTAATCGTCCGCTTGCGCATGGGCTGACAGCAATGCCGCACAAAAGGCAAGCGCTATCAAGGCGGGCAGGGGAAGGCGTTGGTAAAAATGGTGCAGTGCGGAAGCCATAGAGCAATGAATAAGGTTCATGGGGCCTCATGGATTACAGCCAATGACTGGACTGATTGAGGACTATATACTGACCTAATTGTAGTCTAGGGGTATAACAAGTTGCCCCTGCCGCGTTACTGCAATTCCTTGATTTGTTTGTCTCAAGCCCTTCTGCTCGCTACCCCATGTTGCTCTTTACCCGCCGTTGATTGGCGCAAGCCGTAGTTGTTTCCAGTTCTACCCTATGAGTTTGCGCATCTACAACACGCTCACGCGTGCATTGACCCTTTTTGCTCCGATTCAGCCTGGCCAAGTGCGGATGTATGTGTGCGGCATGACGGTGTATGACTTGTGCCACATTGGCCACGCACGTTCTATGCTGGTGTTCGATGTGGTGCAACGCTGGCTCAAAGCCAGTGGGTATGCCGTTATTTATGTTCGCAATGTCACCGATATCGACGACAAGATCATCCAGCGGGCCGTGGCCAACAACGAGACAATCCGTAGCCTGACAGACCGCATGGTGGCTGCCTTGCATCAAGATGCCGACGCACTGGGCATTGAGCGCCCCGCGCACGAGCCGCGAGCCACACAATTCGTACCGCAGATGCTTCAGATGATTCAGGTGCTGGAGCGCAAGGGGCTGGCTTATTCCGTTGCTGGCGGGGATGTCAATTTCTCCGTGCGCAAAGCCTCAGGTTACGGCAAGCTGTCAGGCAAATCGCTGGATGAAATGCGCGCAGGTGAGCGTGCGGCGGCCAGCCTCAATGTCGCAGAACGTTCGGCCATAGAAGCGGGCAAGCAGGACCCTCTGGATTTTGTGCTCTGGAAAAGTGCCAAAACCAGCGAGCCAATTGAGGCCCAATGGGATGCGCAGGACTATGGTTACAGCCGCGGCAGACCGGGCTGGCACATCGAATGCTCGGCCATGTGCGCCGAAATCCTGGGCGGCCCGATTGACATTCATGGCGGCGGTGCCGATTTGCAGTTTCCTCACCATGAGAATGAAATCGCGCAGAGCGAAGCAGCCACGGGCCAGCCGCTGGCGAATATCTGGATGCACAACGGTTTTGTCCGTGTGGACAACGAAAAAATGTCCAAATCGCTGGGTAATTTTTTCACCATTCGCGAGGTCTTGGCACGCTACGACCCCGAGACGGTGCGGTTTTTTATTGTGCGAGCGCATTACCGCACTGCACTGAATTACAGCGATGTGCATCTGGATGATGCGCGCACTGCATTGCGCCGCCTCTACACCGCGCTGGCCGAGGTGCCGGCCGAGCCCTATGCGCTGGATTGGCATAACAGTTCGCAGCCAGCGGTAATGCGGTTCAAAGCCGCTATGGACGATGACTTCGGCACACCCGGGGCCATCGCGGTACTGTTTGAGCTGGCAACCGAAGTCAATACCAGCAAGTCTGCACAGACCGCTGGCGTGCTCAAGGCCTTGGGTGCGTGCCTAGGCTTACTGCAGGCGCCAGCACAATCGTATTTGCAAGCTGGCGCGCAGTTGGATGCCGCCGCCATTACCAGCCTGATTGCACAACGTGCTGCCGCAAAAAATGCCCGGGACTTTGCTGCTGCCGACGCTATTCGCAAGCAGCTCCTTGTGCAAGGTATCGTTCTTAAAGACACCCCCAGCGGAACCACTTGGGAAAGCTTGGCGTCAAGCGCGGCGCAATGAATAAAACTATGATTTCTGTCAACAAAGGCCAGCGTTGAACGCCGCTAAAAAAACCACTCCTGACAGCCCAGCGCCTGGACTTTCAACGGGCATCCGCCCGGATTACTGGGAGGCTGCCTGTGTGCACCTGGCGAAAAAAGACCGCGTCATGAAGCGCTTGATTCCGCAGTTCGGCAACGCCTGCCTGCAGACACGCGGCGATGCGTTCAACACGCTGGCACGCAGCATTGTGGGGCAGCAAATCTCGGTCAAGGCCGCACAGTCGGTGTGGAATAAGTTTCTTCTGTTGTCGCCCCAACTCACGCCGGCGCAAGTGCTCAAACTCAATGTGCAAGACATGCGCAGTGCGGGCCTGAGCGCTCGAAAAGTAGAGTATCTTGTCGATCTGGCTTTGCATTTTGATTCGGGTGCCGCCGAGCCAGAAGAATGGACCGTCTGGGAAGATGACGCCATCATTCAAACGCTGGTGGCCATTCGCGGGATTGGTCGCTGGACGGCCGAGATGTTTTTGATTTTTCACTTGCATCGTCCCAATGTGCTGCCGCTGGATGATGTGGGTTTGATCAATGGCATCAGCAAAAACTATTTTTCGGGCGAGCCGGTCAGCCGCAGCGACATGCGCGAGGTAGCGGCTGCCTGGGAGCCTTACCGGAGCGTGGCAACTTGGTATATTTGGCGAAGTTTGGACACCCAGGCCGCCGTCAACTAGCCCGCCTCAACCAGCCCGATGTCACCAGGAGAACGCGTTGGCAAAAAAAGTTTTTCTCGATTTTGAGCAGCCGATTGCGGAGCTGGAATCCAAGATCGAAGAGTTGCGTTACGTGCAGACCGAATCGGCGGTCGATATCTCAGAAGAGATTGAGCAGCTGGCCAAGAAGAGCCAGCAACTGACCAAAGACATCTACGCCGAGATCACGCCCTGGCAGGTCACCAAAATTGCGCGTCATGCCGAGCGGCCCTACACGCTTGACTATGTGCGCGAAATATTCACTGATTTTGTCGAACTGCACGGCGACCGTCATTTTTCGGATGACCTGAGCATTGTGGGTGGCCTAGCCCGTTTCAACGGCGTGGCCTGCATGGTGCTGGGCCACCAAAAGGGCCGCGACACCAAAGAGCGTGGCCTGCGCAACTTTGGCATGAGCAAGCCCGAGGGCTACCGCAAGGCCTTGCGCTTGATGAAGACCGCCGAGAAATTTGGCTTGCCGGTTTTTACGTTTGTCGACACACCCGGTGCCTACCCCGGCATTGACGCTGAGGAGCGTGGCCAGAGTGAGGCCATCGGCCGCAATATTCTGGAGATGGCGCAACTCGAGGTGCCGATCATCGCCACCATCATTGGCGAGGGCGGCTCTGGTGGCGCATTGGCGATTTCGGTGTGTGACCAGATGCTGATGTTGCAGTACGCCATCTACTCGGTCATCAGCCCCGAGGGCTGCTCTTCGATTCTCTGGAAAAATCCGGACAAAGCCAAAGACGCCGCTGATGCGCTGGGCATTACGGCGCACCGTCTCAAAGCCCTTGGCCTGATTGACAAAATCATCAATGAACCGCTGGGCGGCGCGCACCGTGACCACAAACAAATGGCGGCGTTTTTGAAGCGCGCACTCGCCGAAGCCTACCGCCAAGTCAGCGATTTCAAGCCCAAGGAATTGCTGGACCGACGCTATGCGCGTCTGCAAAGTTATGGGCGGTACACCGATACCAAGGCCGACAGCAAATAAGCATTCGCTCCCAATAGGGCAGCGCAAGCGTTTGTCGCTGTTGTTTATGCGCCATTGCTGGTGGCAATGACCGGCAGTTGAATTGCAGATAGTGTGTCAATTGGGGACACTGGCGGTCATCTTTTTGACTTGTATGGCTTGGGCTTTGGCATGAAACCACTTAATCTCCAGTTCAACCTGCTGGCTTGTGCGCTCGTTTTTTTATCGGGCATCGGGCTGGCTGCCCGAGTGCAAGCACAAAGCGTCAGCGTGGAGAGTGCAACGGCGTTGCGGACCGATAAATTGCCTTATGCCGCTGTCGTGAAGGCGTTAGCGAAAGGCTCGGTGGTGTCGGTTCTCAATCTGGAGGGGGGCTGGGCCTGGGTTCAGGCCGCCAGCGACCAGGGCTGGGTTCGCGCCAGCGATTTGAATCTGGCCAATGCGCGTCCAGGCGGCGTGAATGCAGCGCCCGGTCTGGGCGTTCGCAGCCTGCCCGCCCGCGCTAACCGCCATGCCTTGATTATTGGGGTCAGCCGCTATGCCGACCCGGTCAACCCGCCGTTGCCAGGCGCGCGGATTGACCGAGAGTCCGCCACGCAAATGGCCCGTGCCATGCTGGTGCCGCCAGACAACATCAGTTACCTGCAGGATGAGCAGGCCACCGGCGACAACATTCGCGCGGCCATTCGCGGTTTGCAGGAGCAGGTGCAAGAAGGCGACAAGGTGTTCATCCATTTCTCCGGTCACGGCACGCGCTACAACGACGCTGCAGCAGGCGGCTGCGTCGAGGCCTTGCTGGCGCATGACGGCGGCCAACGCGGCACGATCACCAACCGCGAGATGTCGCAACTGCTCACGCCGATCACACAAAAGACCGACAAATTGTTTGTCATGTACGACGCCTGCCACTCCGGCGGCGTGATCGCCGCCAATGCGCCCGTGCGCACGCGCGGCATTGCCAATCCAAGCGACGAAGGCCTGCTGCGGCCCAAATTCAGCGCTATCAGCGAGGAATGCGGCCGGCCTGTGAATGTGAAAGCCCGCAACCTCGTGGTGGAAGCGGTTGACAAGGGCATGCTGCCGCAAGACATCATCCACATCAGCAGCTCGCGTGACAACGAGGTGAGTTTTGACGACGAGCTAAAAGGCGGCCTGGCAACCCAGTTCATGCGCGACTGCATGCTGCGCGAGGCCAAGGACCTGGACGGCTCGGGTTCCATCAGCATGGAAGAAATCCGCCAGTGCGCGCAGGAAAAAATCAACCATCGCATGCAAAACGACGCCAATTACAAGGCGCACACGATTGTGCTGTCCGGCAACCCTGCATTTGTGCCGGCCTGGTTTTCGCAGCCCAGTCTGTTGACCGCCGGGCCTGGCCCGACCCCTCCTCCCGCACCGCCTTCTCGTCCAGCGGCAGACGTGCCGCCAGGGATTTCGCCCAGTCCGCTAGCGGGTGCGTCTGCAGCTGCTCCCAGCCCCGCCGCCAGTGCTGCTTCTGCGCCGGTGTCATTCACGGGAGGTCCACCCATCGTTTCCCTCGAAGCACCGCCGCCTCCGCTTACAGGCGCGCAGGCGCTAAAGCAGTTGTTTGACCAGCGCAGCGCACGCCGCAAGGTCACCGTGAGCGTAGCCAAAAACACCTTGAAGATCGGCCAGGATGCGCTGGATTTTTCAGTTCGTTCGGACCGCAGCGGCTATGTCTATGTTGCGCAGGCGGGCTCTGACAACAAGGCGCTCTATTTGCTGTTCCCGAATGACCTGGACAAAGGCAACCGCATTCAGGCAAATGTGCCGCTGGCGCTGCCGCGGCCGCACTGGCGCGTCAAAGCGGGCGGCCCGGCCGGCACCGACAGCCTGCTGGTGATGGTGACCGACGGCCCGCGCGACTGGGAAGCTTTTCCGGCCCAGCGCACCGGACCCTTTACCGTCTCGCTGAACGACGCACAGGGCCGCGCCAGCCTGGGCGCGTTGCTGACCAACTCGAGCGGTGCCGCCGCCAGCAACGTGCCCTGCGGTTCGTCGGTAGCGCGCCGCAACCGGCCGATATGTTCTGATGCCTATGGTGCCAGCCTGATTACCGTGGAGGAAATTCCATGAGAAAAAAACTCTGCTTTGCCGCGCTCGCCGCCTTGCTGGTAGCGCAAGTGGCTTGGGCACAAGTCGCGGTTGGCCGCAGCGCTGCCCCGCTGCGGACCGACGGTTTTCTCGTTGACGCAGCCGAGGCCATTGCCTTCCAGGGTGAGGCCGGATTTCTGGAACCCGCGTCGCTGCGGCCGCGTGCCATCGTGCCGCAGATTGACATCCTCAAGCCAGTGCCGGTGACGGACTTGAAAGTCAAGGCCCCATTTGCGATCACGGTACTGTTCAAGGGCCAGCCCGATTCGGTGATTGTGCCGAGCACGTTCAGAGTGTTGTATGGCGGCTTGAAAATCGACATCACCGAGCGCCTGACGAAATTCATCCAGGTCACACCCGAGGGATTCACGCTGGAGAACGCCAAGATTCCGCAGGGCCGCCACCGCCTGACCTTGCGTGTGGAAGACGACAAACAGCGCCTGGCTGAACGCGATTTGCGCTTCGAGGTGGAATGAGCGCCGCGCCCTGAATGCAGCGGTGCTTCGCGCCAAAACCGCACGGCTGGTCCTGAGCTCGCATGCCGCAGACTTTCGCTAGCGCCATGGCGCAATTTGCGCCCGTACTGCCCCTGGCGGTGGCCTACAGCGGCGGTGCTGACTCCAGCGCCTTGCTGCTGGCCTGCGCTCAAAAGTGGCCGGGCCAGGTGAGCGCCATCCATGTGCACCACGGCCTCCAAGCCGCCGCCGAAGACTTTGCCCTGCACTGCCAAACCACCTGCACGCGCTGGCAGGTGCCGCTGGTGGTGCAGCGGGTGGACGCCAGGCCTGCAGCAGGCGAAAGCCCCGAAAATGCCGCCAGAGCTGCCCGTTTTAAGGCTTTTAGTGCTGTAGCCAGCGATTTAATTGCCGGTAACGCTATTAAATCAGTAGCTCTTGCGCACCATGCCGACGACCAGGTCGAGACGCTTTTGCTCGCGCTCAGCCGGGGCGCGGGCTTGCCGGGCCTTGCCGCCATGCCGATGCAATGGCACAGCGGCGGCATGGCCTACCACCGGCCTTTGCTGGAGGTGGCCGGCAGCGAGCTGCGCGAATGGCTGGGCACGCAGGGTGAGACCTGGGTTGAAGACCCGAGCAATCAAAACCAGGACTACACCCGCAACCGCATCCGCCAGCAGTTGTTGCCGGCGCTGGCGCAGGCGTTTCCGGCTTTTCGGAGCACCTTTGCCCGCTCCAGCCGCCATGCGGCGCAGGCCCAGGCGCTGCTGGCGGAAGTGGCCCAGCAAGATCTGGCGCAAATCGGCTCGCCCCCCGAGATTGCCGCCCTGAAAGCGCTGAGTGCCGCGCGGCAAGCCAATGTGCTGCGCCACTGGCTGACGCGCACCCACTGCACCACGCCCAGCACGGCGCAACTCGGCGAGTTGCTGGCGCAACTGCGGTCCTGCACGACACGCGGGCATGCCATCCACATCAAGGTCGGGGCCGGGCTGGTGCTGCGCGAGGGCGCGCATCTGCACTACGCGCCCATCCCGTCCGCTTGAGCAGGCGCACGCAGGGCAAAGCCAGCGTGCAACCGCCGCGCTAAAATCGCAGGCTTTGCCCAGCGGCGGTGCCTTCCAAGAAGCCGCCCGCACCGATATTCATTCAGACTTATGGCATTGATCGTTCACAAATACGGCGGCACTTCGATGGGCTCTCCAGAGCGCATCAGCAACGTGGCCAAGCGCGTGGCCAAGTGGGTGCGCGCAGGCCACCAGCTCGTGGTGGTGCCCAGCGCCATGAGCGGGGAGACCAACCGCTTGCTGGCGCTGGCCAAAGAGCTTGCGCCGGCGGTGCAGGGCAGCAGCTTCCAGCGCGAGCTCGATGCGCTGGCCGCCACGGGCGAGCAAGCCTCCTCCGCATTGCTGGCGATGGCCTTGCAGGCGCAGGGCGTGCCTGCTGTCAGCTACGCCGGCTGGCAGGTGCCCATCAAAACCAACAGCGCCTACACCAAGGCCCGCATCGAATCGATTGACGACACCCGCATCCGCACCGACCTGGCTGCGGGCAAGGTCGTCATCATCACCGGCTTTCAGGGCGTGGATGCGCAAGGCCATATCACCACGCTGGGCCGCGGCGGCTCGGACACCTCGGCGGTGGCGGTGGCAGCGGCTTTGAAAGCGCATGAATGCCTGATCTACACCGACGTGGATGGCGTCTACACCACCGACCCGCGCGTGGTACCGCAAGCACGCCGCCTGACCACCGTGAGCTTTGAAGAAATGCTCGAGATGGCCAGCCTGGGCTCCAAGGTGCTGCAAATCCGCTCGGTGGAGTTTGCCGGCAAGTACAAGGTGAAATTGCGCGTACTGTCCAGCTTTACCCCGTGGGACATTGACCTGGCCGCCGAGGCCGAGTCCGGTACCTTGATAACTTTTGAGGAAGACGAACAAATGGAACAAGCCGTAGTCTCTGGCATTGCCTTCAACCGCGACGAGGCCAAGATTTCGATGCTCGGCGTGCCCGACAAGCCGGGCATTGCCTACCAGATTCTGGGTGCCGTGGCGGATGCCAATATTGAGGTGGACATGATCATCCAGAACACCGGCAAGGGCGGCCTGACCGACTTCAGCTTCACGGTGCACCGCAGTGACTACGCCCGTGCGCTGAACCTGCTCCAAACCAAGGTGCTGCCCGGTTTGGGCGCACAGGAAGTCAATGGCGATGACCAGATTTGCAAGGTCAGCATTGTGGGTATCGGCATGCGCAGCCATGTCGGCATTGCCAGCAAAATGTTCAAGTGCCTCTCCGACGAAGGCATCAACATCCAGATGATTTCCACCAGCGAGATCAAAACCTCGGTCGTGATTGACGAAAAATACATGGAGCTGGCGGTGCGCGCACTGCACCAGGCCTTTGGTTTGGATCAAACCCCAGGCGTTCAGCCCAGCTGATACCGCCTGATCTGCCCTTGCCCGCCGCAGGCCTTGAGGCATAATTCAAAGCGCTGGAAACGTGACCGAGTGGCCGAAGGTGCTCCCCTGCTAAGGGAGTATGGGGTGTAGAGCCTCATCGAGAGTTCGAATCTCTCCGTTTCCGCCAG
>JBJXED010000002.1:0-12086 GCA_046155225.1 Burkholderiaceae bacterium | reverse complement strand
CAGCGCACGCCGCGCGGTCGGGTGGCCACACTGGCGGCGTACCGGCATTTGGGTGCTGTACTGCCCGCAGGACGCGCCGAATCGGCTGGCGGGCTGTTTTCTTGAGTCAAATCAGCCTTTTGCCAGCGGTTTGCTTGCATAGACTGCTATTGAATTCGTAGCCCCTGGCGTGTCTGCCTCAAACGCTCAAGCCACCGCGCCCCGCGCATCTACCCGAATAATCCGCTCCACCTCGCCGTGCAGCAGGCCGCCGCGCACGCCGACCATGAAGTCGTGCAGGGCCACGGTGGGGTCGCAGTGGCCGGGCACCAGCCACAGCATTTGGCCCAGGGCCGGCAAGCGGGTGGACTCGCCTGCGGCGCGCAGCAGGCCGTGTTCGTCGGCCGACTGGTAGTACTCGAGCGTCGGCGCTTCAATATTCAAATCCAGGTGCGCAGCGGCCAGGTTGTGCACCAGCGGCAGGCCCGATTCGACCGCATGGCTTTTGTGGCCGGCGTCGCACACCACATGCCGCAGCTGCGCGCTGATGACCTGGGTTTTGACAAACAGCGCCTGCTCGAAGTGCGGCTGCGCCGGATCGCGCTCGTTCTTGTTGTAGTCGGCGTCCATGAACAAATACGAGCCGGGTTGCAGCTCGCGGTACACACCGCTGGCGGCCTCCAGCATGAAGCTGCCGGTGCCGCCGCCGGTGATCAAGTCCACCGCAAAGCCGGCTTGTTCAATCAGCTTGCGGGTATAGACCACGTCTTGCACGGCGACCGCCACCGCGTCGCGCCGCGCCTGTGCACTGCGGGTGTGCTGGGTGCGGCCGTTGTAGGCATGCAGGCCCGCAAAATGCAGGCCGTCAAACTGGCTGATCTGCCGGGCCAGCGCCAGCGCCGCTTCGCCCGGCTCCACGCCGCAGCGCTGGTGGCCCACGTCGATCTCCACAAACACGTCGATCACGCTGTGCAGCCCGCCGGATTCGACCTGCGCCTGCGCCAGCCGCGTCACGCCCTGCGCGCTGTCCACCGCAATGGCGAGCTTGCCGTTTTGCAGCGCCAGCGCCTGCGACACCGCCACCACGCGCAGCAGTTTGGCCGGGGAGATGATTTGGTTGGTGATGAAAATATCAGTCACGCCGCCTAGCGCCAGCGCCTCAGCCTCGGTCAGGGTCTGGGCGCACACGCCGACCGCGCCGGCCTGCATTTGCAGCCTGGCCAGGCCCGAGCTTTTGTGCATCTTGGCGTGCGGGCGCAGGCGTACGTCGTGCTTTTTGGCAAAGTCGGCCATGCGCGTGAGGTTGCGGTCCATCGCGTCCAGGTCCACCACCAGCGCGGGCGTGACGATGCGGTCCACCGCCTGGCCCACCAGCTGGGTCAAGCGGTCGGGGCGGGGCACTTTGTCCTTTTTCATGCGGGTCTTTCAGGCCGGTGAGTCGGTGGGCACCGCGGCAGGCGCGGCGCTGTCGGCTGAGATGGTATCCAGATGCCGCGTGTCTGCCCAGCCCACCAGCGCCAGATGTTGCTCGCTCCACAGCAGCCGGTTGATGGCGGCGTTGCCCAGCGTCCAGCTGCGCCTAGCCTGGATTTCCTGGCCGGTGGCCTCGCGGTAGAGCACGTCCATCACGCCACCGTGCGCCACCAGCACGATTTGTCCCCCGGCGTGGCGTGCTGCCAGGCGGTGCACGGCCTCCATCACGCGCGCGCGCAACGCGACCAGGCTCTCACCGCCTGCAGGCGCGAAATCGGGCTCGCGCTGGCGCCAGCGGCGGCATTCCTGCGGCCAGAGGGTTTCAATTTCGGTGAATGTTTTACCTTCGAACACACCCAGGTGGCGCTCGCGCAGGCCTGTCTCGGGTTGCAGCAGACTGCGGGCTTGCTGCTTGGGCAGGGCAGCGCTGGCGGCGGTGGCAATGGCCAGGGCGGTATCCCAGGCGCGCCACAAATCGCTGCTGTAGATGGCGTCCACCGGCTCACCCGCCAGCACTTCGCCCAGGCGCTGGACTTGCCCGCGCCCGGTGGCGTTCAGCGGAATGTCCAGGTGGCCCTGGACGCGGTTGTCCACATTCCAGGCGGTTTCGCCGTGCCGCACGGCAATGATTCGGGTGGCGTTCATGACTACAAAATAAATAGCGTGACAGGCAGGTTATGCCTTGGCTATAAGTCTAAAAGGCTTGAAAAATTCACCCTCTGGCCGGTTGGGGGCGTTGCGGGGCCTGGCTGCGGGTCGAATGCGGTGTCGCCGTCGGCGCTGGGCACGCCGGTGGCGGCAATGCCTTTGAAGTCGTGCAGCGCGGTGTCCATCAAATGCGAGGGCACGACGTTTTGCAGCGCAGAAAACAGGCTTTCGACGCGCCCCGGGTGCTTGCGCTCCCATTCGCCCAGCATGGCGGCGACTTGCTTGCGCTGCAAATTCTCCTGGCTGCCGCACAGCGTGCAGGGGATGATGGGAAATTGCCGCTGCTGCGCCCAGGCTGTCAGGTCGCTCTCGGCCACGTAGGCCAGCGGGCGGATCACCACATGCTGGCCGTCGTCGCTGACCAGTTTGGGCGGCATGCCTTTGAGCTTTCCGCCGAAGAACATGTTCAGAAAGAAAGTCTGCAGCATGTCGTCCCGGTGGTGGCCGAGTGCGATTTTGGTCGCGCCCAGTTCGGTGGCCACGCGGTACAAAATGCCCCGGCGCAGGCGGCTGCACAGGCTGCACATGGTTTTACCGGGCGCGATTTTGTCCTTGACGATGCTGTAGGTGTCCTGGTTTTCGATGTGGAATCTGATGCCCAGCGCGCCCAGATAGTCGGGCAGGATGTGCGCCGGAAAGCCGGGCTGTTTCTGGTCCAGGTTGACCGCTATCAGCTCAAAATCCACCGGCGCCCTGGCCTGCATTTTCAGCAGGATGTCGAGCATGGCGTAGCTGTCCTTGCCGCCGCTCATGCAGACCATGACCTTGTCGCCCGCCTCGATCATGTTGAAGCTCGTGATCGCCTGGCCCACCTGGCGGCACAGGCGCTTTTCCAGCTTGTGCTGGTCAACGCTCAGGCGAGGCTTGTGCACGGCCTGCGGGCTGGTTTCGGTGGTTTTATCGGGTTCGGTCCAAATGGCACTCATAGTCACTGGATTGTCGCATCGGCGGCGCTGCCAGGGCGGCCACTGCGGTGCGCTGGGACACTGTGAGCCGCAGCATCACCATTGGCCGGCCTCGATCCGAATCGCCACCTCGCAATCGCTGAAGATGGCGAGCTTGGCGATCTTCACCCGCACCCCCACCACGCCCGGCAGCTGCAGCAAACGCTGCGCCAGCTTGCCGATCAGGCTCTCGAGCAAATTCACGTGTTCGGCAGTGCACTCTTCAATGATGATCTTGCGCACCTTGCGGTAATCGAGCACATGGCAGATATCGTCGTCGCGCGGCAGCAGGTCTTGCTGGCCTAGGCTCAGCTCGGCGTCCACCTGTATCGGTTGCGGCGCGTTTTTTTCGTGGTCCAGAATGCCCAGGTTGGCGTCAAAGCGCAGCCCGGTGAGGGTGAGTATTTGTTGCCCGGTTTGCATAGTCAGCCTTCGCGCTCCAGCGGTGCCTTGGATTTGAACGCCTCCACACCAACCGCCGCGCAGTCGGGGTACACGTCGGGCTTGCGGGTGGACACCTGACAAGCCAGCACCTGCGGGTGGGCCAGCAAGCCCTCCAGCACGCGGTCACACAGGGTTTCTTGCAGGTCAATGTGCGAGGCGTCAGTGATGGCGAAAACCACTTGCCGCACGTAGTCGTAGTCCACCACTTCGGCAATGTCATCGCGCTGCGGCGTGGTGGCGGCCAGACTGACATACAAGTCGATGTCGAACACGATACGCTGGGGCTTGGCCCGCTCAAAGTCGTGGATGCCGATGCGAACCTCGCGCACCAGCCCGGTTAAAAACAGGCGGCGCAGGGTGGCCAGCAGCGGGTTGGCGGGCGCGGGATGGTTCATGCGGGGGGTGCCTTCAAGGCGTCGGCCACAAACATAATGTCGCGCGCCAGTGGTACCAGGTGCTGGCCTTGGTCTACACACACCGTAATGCCGTTGATAGACGGCGTTTCAGCCAGGAATACGCAGGTTTTCGCCACGTCCAGCGGGTCGGTGGGTTGGCGCATCAAATTCACGCGGCTGGCGCGCTCAAAATTCTCGCGCGACTGCGGGCCGCTTTCATAAATCAGGCCGGGCGCCACACCCACCACCCGAATCTGCGGGGCCAGCGCCTGGGCCTGCAGTGCCACGCAGCGCTCCAGCGCCAATTTGGAGACGGTGTAGGAGAAGTAGTCGGGGTTCAGGTTGAACACTTTCTGGTCGAGCACGTGCAACAGCACGCGCGGGTGTGCCGCGTCAGGCCAAGCTTGCTGCGCCAACAACGCGCCAAACTGCAGGGGGGCCAGCACGTTGGTGCGCATTTGCCGCTGAAAGCCCGCGCCATCGAGTTGGCCGCCGGTATCGGGCTCAAACAGTGACGCGTTGTTGACCACAGCCGCCGGTGCTGCGCCTGCTGCGGCGCAGGCGCTTTGGTACATGCGCGTCTGGTCGGCTGTGTCGTCCAGGTCGCACTGCACCGGCAGGGCCTGGACGCCAAGCGAGCGTACTGCATGGCAGGTCGCCAGCGCCTGATCTTGCGAGTGGCGGTAATGGCACATCACATGCCAGCCGCTGCGGGCAAACGCCAGGCAAATTTCCCGCCCCAGCCGCACTGCACCGCCGGTGACCAGAACCCAATTAGCGGACATCACTGACGCCTCGGCGTGAGTGGCAAGTGCGCGGCGGCAAGCGGCATGGCAAACAGTGCATGTGCAGAAGTTTTAACAAGAGATGGCCCGAAACATTACGATGCCCGATTATGCAGAGCAGCCCCCACTTGTTGAATGACCTGGCCCACGCCATTGCCGCCGCCCACGGCTGGCTGCCCTTTGATGCCTTCATGTCGCACGCCTTGTATGCGCCCGGCCTGGGCTACTACGCCAATGAATCGCGCAAATTCGGCGCCCTGCCAGCCTCGGGCAGCGACTTCATTACGGCACCGGAACTCTCGGCATTTTTTGGCACCACGCTGGCGGTGCAAGTCGCACAGGCGCTGGCGGTGACTCAAACGCAGGAGCTGTGGGAGTTTGGTGCGGGCAGCGGCGCGCTGGCCTGGCAGCTGCTCACAGCGCTGGACGCCGCAGGCACGCCTGTCAGCCGCTACACCGTGGTGGAACTGTCGGGCAGTTTGCGGGCGCGCCAGCAGGCGAAGCTGGCCGCTTACGGCGACCGGGTGCGATGGGTCAGCGAATTGCCGGCGCAGATGCATGGCGTGGTGCTGGGCAACGAGCTGCTGGATGCGCTGCCGGTCAAGCTGCTGGCGCGGCAGGGCGGCGTGTGGCACGAACGCGGCGTGGTGTGGCGCGAACACCGCGCCGCTGCGCACGCAGACAGCGCCGCTGAGGGCGAGGGTGCTTTGGTGTTTGACGACCGCCCCACCGACTTGCGCCCGCCGCTTGAGATACCCGGCGAGCACGATTACCTCTGCGAGATACACCCGCAAGCCGAGGCGTTTGTCCGCACGCTGGCGGGCAAACTGGTGCAAGGCGCGGCCTTCTTCATCGACTACGGTTTCACCGAGCGTGAGTACTACCACCCGCAGCGCCACATGGGCACGCTGATGTGTCACCACCGGCACCGGGCTGATGCCAACCCGCTGCAGCAGGTGGGCGAAAAAGACATCACGGCGCATGTCAACTTCACCGGCATTGCGCTGGCCGCGCAAGCCGCCGGTCTGGCGGTGTTGGGCTACACCAGCCAGGCGCGCTTTCTCATGAACTGCGGGCTGCTGACCCAATTGGCAGAGGCTTCGCTGGCGCAAAGGGCGCAGGCGCAGAAGCTGCTGACGGAGCATGAAATGGGCGAGCTGTTCAAAGTCATTGGCTTTGCCAAAGGCGCGGCATGGGATGCCGTTGGTTTTGCGCAGGGCGACCGCACCCATACGCTGTAGCGTCCCGCGTCCTACACTCGGGCCATGTTCCGCTGGCTTATCGTTATCTTTCTGGCCCTGATGCTGATCAATTGGTTCACGCCGGCCTTGCACAAGCTGGGACTGGGCCGCTTGCCGGGGGACTTTCGCTTCAAAATCTTTGGCCGCGAATGTTTTATTCCGCTGGCCACCACCTTGCTGCTGAGCCTGGTGGCGGCGGGGATTGCCAAACTGATTTAGCCGCCCCTGCCGGGCCTTGCTGAGCTTGAGCGTGATTTCACGCGGCAGATATCGTCACGCGTAAATCGGCCACTCGTGCTGGCATTTGCGGCAGCGCACCTGCAGCGCGCCACTGGGCGCAAGGTCTTGCACCACGGCCAGGCGACCATACGCCTGGCACTGCGGGCAATTGGCCTGGTTGGCCACTGCCTCGGCATGCATCAGCAAATACAGATAGCGCCGCAAGGACCACAAGGCAATGGCAGCGCAGACGATCACAAACACCACGTCGAGCAGTTTTTCAGCTGTGCTGCCGCCCTTGAACGCCTCCAGGCTGGCCATCAGCGCGATGGTGGCCAGCAGCGTCAGCAGCATGTGGGCATGGCCCGACAGCAACTCACGCTCATACCATTTGCGAAAGCCGACCCGGCGGATGCCATCGGCCAGCGGGCGGTTGAGCAGGTTGCGGTGCGGGTCGGCCATAGGGCTGCATCTTGACGCAAGCGTGTTTTTTATGCACCTGGGGCGCTTAACCTCTGGATTCAGTCGGGTTACTCGGCATCGCGCCCGTCGGCCACACGCCGGCAACCGCCTGCACGCGGGCTTGCTGAATGCGTCCGGCAACAGCTGGCCCGGCCAGGCCGTCGCGCTGCGCCAGCCCTGCCACGTCAGCGGTGACAACGCCGCGCGCGGCGGCCCATGCCAGCAGCAGCGGCGCAAGGCGGGGTCGCAACGGGGCTTCTGCAGGTGCCGGCGCCGGTACATCCGCCAACGCCGTTGCCGCCACGATCTCACTGGCGCAAAGCCCGGCACGCAAGCGCTCAGGCCGGCGCCAGGCGTCAGCGCGGTCCAGCAACTGCACCACACCCGCCGCATCCAGCGCGGGGCTGGCTTGCACCGCGCGGTGCTCGCGCATCAGCCACTGCGCCAGGTCGCGGCAATCGGCGGGCACACGCCAGCGCTGCGCTAGGGCGTCGGCGCTGGCCAGACCCGCAGCGCCTGCGCCCAGCCCGGCCACCAGCCAGCTGGCCCAGCGCACTTCAAGCGCCGCATGCTGCGCGGCCGCCGCGCCCAGCGCGCGCAGGCTGTGGGCAAAGCGTTCGGGCGCGCCTGCGGAAGCCATTTCGGGCGCAAGCCGGGCCAGCGCACCGGCGGCATCCAGCACCGTCAGCATGCGCGCGGGCGCGGCCTCCATCACACCGCGCGCCAGCTCCTGCCAGACCCGCTCAGGCACGAGCGCGTCAACTTCGCCGCTCGCCGTCATCTCGCGCAGTAAATTTTGCGTTTCAGGCGCGATGGAAAAGTCGCCAAAGCGCGCCGCAAACCGTGCCAGCCGCAGCAGCCGCACCGGGTCTTCGCGGAAGGCGCTGGCGGTGTGGCGCAGCACCTTGGCGTGCAAATCGGCCTGGCCGCCAAAAGGGTCGATCAACAGGGCGTTTTTTATATCAAAATGGCCGCTTGCCAATACAAAGTCTGCCGGTATAGCTATTGAATTTATAGTAAGGTCGCGTCGCGCCAGGTCTTGCTCCAGCGTCACCTCGGGCGCGGCGTGGAAGGCAAAACCCTGGTAGCCAGGCGCGGTTTTGCGCTCGGTCCGCGCCAGCGCGTATTCCTCGCGCGTTTGCGGGTGCAAGAACACCGGGAAGTCCTTGCCGACGGCCAGGTAGCCCTGCGCCAGCATCTGCTGCGGCGTGGCCCCCACCACCAGCCAGTCGCGGTCCTGCACCGGCAGGCCCAGCAAGGCGTCGCGCACCGCACCACCGACCAAGTAAATCTGCATGGGTGCAGTTTAGGGTGGTTGGCCTCCGCGGCATGTCAAATCAGCTTGCAAGCTTTTCGTTTCATAACTCAGCTGCGATAGCGGCCAACTTATCGTGGCCGCACAGCCTCAACGGCCCAAATAGCGATTTTTGGGCCGTTCTTCCGTTTTTATAAATCAAATTGGCCTGTAGCCAAGGCATTTCCTGCCTGAGATGCTACTGAAAAAATAGTCTCTGGCGTGCTGGCGAATGCGTGTGCTGGGTGTGCATTTCAGCGTGCGCACAGCACACGCAAACACTCAGCCTCGCCCGGCCATCGTGCGCAGCCCCAGCAGGCCGCTGCGCGGGCCCCAGCCGGCCAGGTACGCCGGGGCCACGGCCTCCAGCGCCGTTGGCGTGATGCCCAGCGCCGTCAGGCCCGGCAGTTCGCCGCTGGCGATGTTGTCGCTTTGCAGGCTGAGCGCGTTGTCGCGGCTCATCAGGGTGGGGCCGGGTAGCCATTCCATTGCCTGCGCCTGCAGCCGGCCCAGGCCCGGCGGCAGCTCCAGCACCGGGCGCGGGTGGCCGCTCCATTGGCCGGCCAGTTGCACCAGTTGGCGCAGGCTGAAGACCTGCGGGCCGCAGGCTTCGTAGGTGCCGGTTTTTCGCTGCAGCAGGGCATTGACGAGCGCCTGCGCAACGTCTTCCACCCATACCGGCTGAAACTGGCAAGCCGCCCCGGCCAGCGGCAGCAGCGGCAGCCAGCGCTGCAGCTGCGCAAACAGGTCCAGGAACTGGTCTTCAGCGCCAAAAACAACGCTCGGGCGCAGCACGGTGAGTGACAGCGGCGCGGCCAGCAAAGCCGCCTCGCCCGCCGCCTTGCTGCGCTGGTAGAGCGACGGCGCATCGGCCGCGGCCCCCAGCGCGCTGACATGCAGCACCCGTGCCACCCCGGCGGCGGCGCAGGCGCGGGCCAGGGTTTGCGGCAATTGCACATGGGTGCGTTCAAAGGCGGCGGCGTCGCCGTGCAGGATGGCCACCAGATTCACCACCGCGTCATGGCCGGCCAGGCAGCGCGTGAGCGCGGCTTCATCGTGCACGTCGACTTCGGCCACGGTCAGCCGCGGCAGCGTGCGCAGGCTGCGGGCGCGGCTGGCCCGGCGCGTGGACACCGTGACGGCGATTTCTTGCTGCGCCAGCTTGGCGCAGACATGGCGGCCGACAAAGCCGGTGCCGCCGAGCAGAAGAATATTTTTCATGGTTCAGATTGTGCACCGCAACAGCCGCCGCACGGGCAGTGCCACAGCCAAGGCTTATGATGATTTATACACAACTTGCGGAGGACTTTATGGGCATCCTGGACTTCATCAAGAAACAATTTATTGACGTCATTGCCTGGACCGAGGAGGGCGACGGCACGCTGGCCTGGCGCTTCCCCATGGAGGGCATGGAAATCCAGAACGGCGCGCAACTGGTGGTGCGCGAATCGCAACTGGCGCTGTTCGTCAACGAAGGCAAGGTGGCCGATGTGTTTGGCCCCGGCACCCACAAGCTCACCACGCAGACCCTGCCGGTGCTGACGTATTTGCAGAACTGGGACAAGCTGTTTGAGTCGCCCTTCAAAAGCGACGTGTACTTCTTCAGCACGCGCCAACAGGTGGACCAGAAGTGGGGCACGCCGCAGCCCATCACCATCCGCGACGCCGACTTTGGCGCCGTCCGCCTGCGCGCTTTTGGCAACTACAGCTTCCGCATCACCGACCCGAAGCTTTTCCACACCGAAATCTCGGGCACCCGCGAGGAATACACCGCGCAGGAACTGGACGGTCAGCTGCGCGGCCTGATCTTGCAAAACATCAGCAACGCGATTGCGTCGAGCGGCACCGCGTTTTTAGATTTGGCGGCCAACCAGATGGCGTTTGCCAGCGCGCTGTCCAAGGAGCTGGCCCCCGAGTTTGAAAAAATCGGCCTGGCGGTTTCGGGCATGACGGTGCAAAACGTCTCGCTGCCCGAAGAGCTGCAAAAAGTGCTGGACCAAAAAATCGGCATGGGCATGGTCGGCAACGACATGGGCAAATTCATGCAGTACCAGACTGGCCAGGCCATTCCCGGTATGGTCAATTCCGGTGGCGGTGGCTCTGGAATTGCTGGAGACGCTATGGGTTTAGGAGCGGGTGTGGCCTTGGGGCAGGTGCTGGCGCAAAACCTGGCGCAGGGTTTGAGCGGTGCTAACCAGCAGCACGCCCCCGTGGTTCAGGCAGCCCCCGCACCGGTGGCGGTCAGTGCCGACGACATCATGGCCACGCTGGAAAAGCTGGGTGACCTCAAAGCCAAGGGCATCCTGACGCAGGAAGAATTTGACGGCAAGAAAGCCGAGCTTTTGAAAAAGCTGGTTTAGTTGCTGCGTCGCCGCGTCTGACGCTTTTTTGTGGCGAGCCAAAGCCCCCAACGCGCCTACCGGGCACCCTGCCCCGGTTGCGGTGCGCCGGTTGATTTTTTAAGTGCGCAGTCCACCCATGCGGTGTGCGGCTACTGCCGCAGCACCGTGGTGCGCGACGGCGAGAAGCTCTCGCGCATCGGCAAGATGGCCGAGCTGTTTGACGACCACAGCCCGCTGCAACTGCAAACCCGGGGCACCTACGACAAGGTGGGTTTTGTGCTGGTGGGGCGGCTGCAATACAAGTCGGGCAGCGGCACCTGGACCGAGTGGAACGCTTTTTTTGACGACGGTCGCACCGGCACCCTGGGCGAAGACAACGGCTCCTACGTTTTCAGCTTCCCATCCAGCGCACAGCGCGAAGTGCCCGCCGCCGAGCGCTTTCGCGTGGGGGCCACCACCGCCATCGGCGGCAAACCCTTTAGCGTGGCCGCCAGTGAGCAGGTCGCGCTGATCTCAGCGCAGGGCGAGCTGCCCAAATTGCCGCCGATTGGCCAGACGTTTGCGGTGGTGGAGCTGCGCAGCGCCGAGGGCGAAGTCATCAGCATTGACTACTTCGCCACGCCGCCCTTGCTGTCGCGTGGCGTGGCGGTGTTGCTGGAGGGCCTGAACCTGTCGGGCTTGCGGGACGACAACGTCAAGGACGAAAAAGGCCGCAACTTTGAATGCCCGAACTGCGGCTCACCGGTGGAGGTGCAGCTCGGAAGTAGCAAAAGCATCACTTGCCGCTCCTGCAACAGCCTGATTGACCTGACACAAGGCACGGGCGGCCAGCTCGCGCATGCGTTGCAGGACGAGCCGGTGCAACTGCTGATCCCTCTGGGCACCGCCGGCCAGTTGCAGGGCGCAGCCTGGCAGGTGGTGGGTTTTCAGCACCGCATGGGCCACGACCCGCAGGATGAAGACGAAGAGCATTTCGGCTGGAACGAATACCTGCTGTTCAACCAAAAGCGAGGCTTCTTGTTTTTGGTGGACTCTGAAGAAGGCTGGAGCGTGGTCAAGCCCACTACCGGCGCGCCCACGATGACCGGCACCGGCCAGAGCGCGTCCTACCTGGGCACCACCTACAAGTTGAAATACAGCTACAACGCCGAAACCACTTACGTCGCCGGTGAGTTTTACTGGCCGGTGGTGCGTGGCCAGAAAACCAGCAACCGAGACTTTGCTAGCGGCAACAGCTTGTTGTCTATGGAGCAGACGCCCACCGAGCTGACCTGGTCTAGCGGCAGCAAGATCGACAGCGACGCGGTGGCCAAAGCGTTCAAGATTGAAGACAAGAAAGAATTGCTCAAGCGGGTGGATGCTGCCCCTGCGACCGGTAAGGGCATAGGCTGCATCACCATCATCGTGGTGCTGGTGGTCATCCTCTTGCTGCTGGCGGTGCTGCGCGGCTGCAGTTGCGACCCGCAGCGCGAAAATTGCACCAGCTCCAACCGCAGTTCGGCCGGCTCCTATGGTGGCTTTTCAGGCAGCGGGGGCGGCGGCAAATAGCGCCCTGGTGCACGGATGTGCAGCGGGGTTTTCAACCGGTTTATGCAAGGAGAACATCATGGGTTTTGAATGGCTCAAACCAGCGGCAATCTTCGGCTCCATCATCTATGCCTTGATCGGCGTCATCGTGTTCTGGATCAGCTTCATCATCATCGACAAGATCACGCCCTACGCCCTGTGGGAAGAAATCGTCGAAAAGCAGAACATGGCCCTGGCCATGGTGGTGGCAGCGATGTGCCTGGGCATCAGCGT
>JBJXED010000001.1:0-44963 GCA_046155225.1 Burkholderiaceae bacterium | reverse complement strand
CTGGTGGGCCGCCGCACCCTGGTGCTGCTGATTACCGATGGGCTGGACACCGGCGAGCCAGCGGCGCTGGCGCAAGAACTGGATTGGCTCAAACGTCACTGCGGCCGCCTGCTGTGGCTGAATCCGCTGCTGCGCTTTGAGGCGTATGCACCGCTGGCCCGTGGCGCTGCCGCGCTGCACCAGCGCGCTGACGCGATGCTGGCAGTCCACAATCTGAGTCGATTGGAAGACTTGGCCAAGAGCCTGGCCCAAATTCTCAAACGCTAGGAACGAAACCATGGAAATGCAAGCCAGCCGAATGCTGAATGTGACCCCGCAACAAGCCTGGGACGCGCTGAACGACCCGGCCGTGCTCAAAGTCTGCGTGCCCGGCTGCGACAAGCTGGAGCTGGTCGAGGAAAACAAATACGCAGTGGGCATGGCGCTCAAAATCGGTCCGGTGTCGGCCAAATTCAGCGGCAAGATTGCGCTGCAAGACATCAAGCCGCCGAATAGCTACACGCTGAAATTTGAAGGGCAGGGCGGTGTGGCGGGTTTTGGCAAAGGTACCGCGCAAGTCAGTCTGTTGCCCCAGCCCACCGGCTGCGAGCTGGCCTACAGCGTGCAGGCGCAGGTCGGCGGCAAAGTGGCGCAGCTCGGCCAGCGGCTGATCGACGGCGCGGCCAAATCCATGGCGGAAGACTTCTTCAAACGCTTTGATGAAGAAATGCAGCGTCTGTACCCGGCACCGGCACCTGCGCTTATGCCGGGGGCACAGGCCACGCCAGCCCATGCTGCAGGGGCCACAGGCGTGCAGGTTCCGGTGTGGGCCTGGTGTATTGGGGCGGCGGTGCTGGTTGCCCTGGTGTGGGTATTGAAGTAACGGACTTTTTTGGATCGCAGAGTGGATTGACCATGGAAAACCTTGACCTGATGGTGCTGCGCAATTTGCGTGACTGGCGCGTGGCCGGGCACCGCGCCATGCTGGTGACCGTCGTGCGGACCTGGGGCTCTTCGCCTCGGCCGGTCGGCTCGATCATGGCCTTGCGCGCAGGCGTTGCCGTCGTCGGCTCGGTTTCAGGCGGTTGCATTGAAGACGACTTGATTCACCGCTACACCCAGGCCTATGCCAGCGCTGCAGCGGCCTCCACGCCGACGCAGCAAATTCCCACTGGGCCTCCGGGCTTGGTGAAGTACGGCGTCAGCGCCGACGAAGCGCACCGTTTCGGCCTGCCCTGCGGCGGCACGCTCGAGTTGCTGCTGGAATACGACCCCGATGCGCAAAGCCTGACCGATCTGGTGGCAGCGCTGGAGGCCGGCCGCCTGATGCTGCGCAAGGTTCGCCTCAGCGACGGCGCGGTGCAACTGGCTCCCACGGATGCACCGCAGGCGCTGGAAGTCACCGCCAGCGAACTCATCAACACCTTCGGCCCTGACTACCGGATGCTACTGATTGGGGCTGGCCAACTCACCGAATACCTGGCAACGATGGCACTGTTTTGCGGCTTTGCCGTGACCGTGTGCGACCCGCGTGCCGAGTACCGCAGCACCTGGGCTGTGCCGGGCGCGCTGCTGCTGACCGACATGCCCGACGATGTGGTCACCGTATTCAAGCCCGACGCGCGCTCGTGCGTGGTCGCGCTCACGCACGACCCCAAGCTGGACGACTTGGCGCTATTGGAGGCGCTGAAAACCCAGGCTTTTTATGTCGGTGCCATTGGCAGCCGCCGGAACAACACGGCGCGGCGCGAGCGAATGAAGGAACATTTCGGGCAAACCGAGGCCAGCCTGAAACCCTTGCGCGGCCCGATTGGCATCTACATCGGCAGCAAGACCCCGCCCGAGATTGCAGTGAGTGTGATGGCCGAAATCCTGGCGGTGAAAAACGACGTTACGCTGCCGCGTGACATGGGCGTGGCGCAGGCCAAGGACGGCTTGACAAGCTAGCCCTCTACCGCCAGGCCGGGCAGGCAAGCGGCGCAGGTGTTGGGCGGGCCTGAAAATGCCCTAAAACTCATTTTTATCAGTCAAATAGACCTCTAGCCAAGGTATTTACTGCCCATATTGCTATTGATTATGAAGCAGTTCTACGGCCGTATACGGTGTGCGGCAACGACGCTCGCTGGCGGGTGTCAATGCTCCTTGGCATCGTCTGGTTTGCTAAACCAGCCCGAGTTCAGGCACGCCCGCAAACGCACCCTGGCGCGGTGCAACTGGATGTACAAATTAGCCGGTTTTATGCCCAGGTCGGCGCAGATTTCCGTGGTCGACATGCCCAGGCATTCGTGCAGCCAAAAGACCCGGCTGAGGTTGCTCGGCATCAAGGTGATGCACATGTCGAGGATTTCAAAGAACTGCCGCTGCTCGAGTTGTTTGTACGGGTCGCTCTGGTCCAACTGCGCCTGCGTACTTCCATGCTGCCAATGAAATGGCAGCAAGTCATAGTCTTCACCCGTCTCGCTGTTGAAGCCGCCGTTGACCGAGACAAAGCGCGCGTTGCGGTTGATCTGGTCGATGATTTTGTATTTGAGGATGGCGATCAGCCAGGTCTTGAGCTGGGAGCGGTTGGCAAAATTGTCAGGTTTGGCCAGCGCGGCCAGCAGGGTTTCCGATACCACGTCTTCGGCCCAGCATTCGTTGCGTAATTGACGCTTGGCATAGCGCAGCAAATAGGCCCGGTGCTCGACCAGTGCTGCGGCAAAAGCGGTATTGTCAGAGGCGCAGGCATTGGCCGTGGCTGTGGCCGCGGCTGTAGTGGTGGCAGGGGTATCGATGGTGTTGGACATGGGCATTGGTGTCACTAGCGTAGCCCTTATCAACACAAACTCTGGTCGAGTTTTTTATGATGCCATTACAAAAATTCATTGATGTCGTCTTGAGCAGACTGGACGTTGGCCGGGCCAGGTTGCTGTACCTGTCGGTCTAGTTGTCTTTGCCCATCACCCAATCAGGCAAGAAGGTAACGAGCTGCGGGAACGCAGTGACCAGCGCGATACAGACCACCAGGCAGCCAAAAAACGGCAACGCTGCGCGGGCAATGACGTTGCTGTCCTTGCCCGTCAGGTTTTGCAACACAAACAGGTTGAACCCCACCGGCGGCGTGACTTCGGCAATCTCGACCAGCAGCACAATGAAAATGCCAAACCAGATCAAGTCAAACCCGGCTTTTTGAATCATCGGCAACACCACGGCCGCAGTGAGCACAATCATGCTGATGCCGTCCAGCGCCGTCCCCAAGATCAGGTACACCACCACCAGCATGCTGATCAAGGCGTAGGGTGAGAGCTGCATGGCGTTGACCCATTCGGCCAGCTCACGCGGCACGCCGGTAAAAGCCATGGTTTTGGTCAAAAACGCCGCCCCGGCCAGGATGAACATGATCATGCAACTGGTGCGCGTTGCACCCATCAGGCCATCTCGGAGGTTCTGCCAGTTCAGCGAGCCGCCCCAGGCGGCGATGGCAAGTGAGCCTGCCACCCCATAAGCCGCGCATTCGGTGGCGGTGGCATAGCCCGCCACCAGCACCCACACAATGAACACGATAAGGGCAGCGCAGGGTATCAGGCTGCGGCTTTTGCGCAGCTTGTCACGCAAGCTGCTGGGTGGGTCGGCAGCCGGCACTTTGTCAGGGTGGCGCAGGCTCCACCAGGCGATGTAGCCCATGAACAGTGCCATCAGCAAGGCGCTTGGGATGAAGCCTGCCAGAAAGATGCGGATGATTGAGGCATCGGCTGCCACCGCATAGACCACCATGGTGATTGACGGCGGAATCAAAATGCCCAGGGTGCCGGCGGTGGCCAGCGCGCCCAGCGCCAGCTTTTCATCGTAGCCGCGCCGAAGCAGTTCAGGCAGCGCCACTTTGGCGATGGTGGCGCAGGTGGCAGCGGACGAGCCGCTGACCGAGCCAAAAATGCCGCAACCCAAAACAGTGGTGTGCATCAAGCGGCCGGGCACGCGGTTGAGCCAGGGCCGCAGGCCCTCAAACATTTCCTCGCTGAGTTTGGTGCGGAACAATATCTCGCCCATCCAGATAAACAGCGGCAACGCCGCCAGCTCCCACGACGCATTGCTTTCCCAAAATGCGGAAAAAAGGTTTTTGCCCGGCTGGGTGGTGGTGAAGAAGGCCTGGCCGACCCAGCCGCAAATCGCCAAAGTCATGGCAATCCATACACCGCCGCAGAGCAGTAGCAGCATGATGACCAGCAGAAACAGGCCCACGCCCAGGATATCCATGCAGTGTCCTAAACGTCTGAAGAAAAATCGCCCTGGGCATGGCGCTGCGCCACCGCCACCACATAGCTGGGCCGACCGCCGCGCAGAACGATGAGCGTCTCATCCAGCACGGCCACAAAGAACAGCCAGGCCCCCAACACAAAAGTGGTTTGCGGAATCCACAGCGGAATCGCCAGCAGGCCATTGGCCATTTCGCGAAACTGGTAACTCTCCCAGGCAAACGCCGTGGCCCACCATGCCAGGTAGCCGATGGCCACGCAGGCGATCAGCAGGGATGCCAGCTCCAGCACGCGCTGTGCCCGTACAGGCAGTTTTTCGAGCAGCAGCGTCACGCGCACAAAATCGCCGTGCTTGAAGGCATGGGCCATGGCCAAAAATGCGGCTGCGGCGCACAGCCAGGCCACCACGTCGTTGGTGGCCCCGGTTTTGAGGCCAAACTCACGCAGTATGCTTTGGCCCAGCATCAGCGCGGCAATGGCGGCGATGCAAGTGGCCGCCAAACCTGCTGCGCCCAGGTAGAGCGCATCCAGCATTTTTCTCATGGCCAAGCCTTGAGCTTATTTGCCCGCACTGGCTTTGCTGTAGTTGGCAACCAGCGCCTGGCCATCGCTGCCGGCTTTCTTTTGCCAGTCGCTGAGCATGATGGCCCCCACCTGTTTCAGGTCGTAGCTGAACTTGGCCGACGGCGCTTGCACGCTCATGCCCTTGTCGGCCAAGGTTTTCTTGAAGCCTTCGTCTTTTTCCTGGCTCAGTTTCCAGCCGCGTGCCTCGGCTTGTGCCGCCGCTTTGAGGAGTCCGTCCTGGCTGGCGGTATCCAGGCTATTGAAGGCTTTGGTGCTCACGATCACGGCGTTTTTCGGCAACCAGGCCTGGGTGTCGTAAAAGTATTTCAGGCTTTCATAGGTTTTGCTGTCAACCCCTGTCGCACTCGACGAGATATAGGCTTCCACCACGCCCGTCGTCATGGCCTGGCTCAACTCGGCAGCTTGCACGGTGACAGGTTGCAGCCCCATCAGCTCGGCCATTTTGGAGGTGGCCACCGAATATGCGCGCCATTTCAGGCCGCGCATGTCGGCCACCGCTTGCACGGGTTTTTTGCTGTAAATGCCTTGCGGCTGCCACGGCACGGTGTAGAGGATCCGAAGGCCCTGGTCGGCCAGGTATTTGTCGAGGGCGGGTTTTTGTGCGGCGTACAGGCGCTGTGCATTGGCATAGCTGGTGGCCAGAAATGGCACGCCATCAAGGCCGAAGATTGGATTCTCGTTTTCATAGTTCACCAGCAGAATCTCGCCCAGTTGGGCTTGACCGCCTTGCACGGCACGTTTGATCTCGGGTGCTTTGAACAAGGATGCGCCGGGGTGAACGGTGATTTTGAGTTTGCCATTGGTCGCAGCGTCGACGTCTTTGGCAAAGGCTTGCAGGTTTTCGGTATGAAAGTTGGCAGGCGCGTAAGCGCTGGGCAAATCCCATTTGGTTTGGGCGGCAACCGGGTTGTGCAGAAGGCCGAGTGCACAGGCCAGGGCGGCGGCGGAACGGGTGAAATGACGACGCTTCATAGGTCTCCTTGGGAGGGTGGTTGTTGAAATTGGTTGGCAGGCCACAGCATGCACTCAAGTAGGCGTTTTGCCCAGTATGAGTTGCACGATGTGTGCACCGATAGGGATGGCCGATGTTGCCGCAGGCGAGGGTGCATTGCACACATGCAGGCTGCGAGCGGTGCGTTTGATCAAAAAGTCATGGATCAATTGGCCGCCCAAGGTGACCGCTTGCGCCCGGATGCCGCATTCCATGGGCTCTAGGTCCGCCAGGCGCAAGCTGGGGCAGTAGCGTTGGCAAAGCGCCAGATAGCCGGGTTTGTAGAGAGAATTTTTCATCTCTGCGAGCCCCGTTCGCAGGTGGCTGCGCAGCAACGGCCAGAAGCCTTTGAATGCCAGCATGTCGCCCATGTCGCGCCAGTTCAGGCTCAGCTTGGGATATGCCTCGCGTGCCAGGCCCAGGACGGCGTTGGGCCCGACGGTGACACTGCCATCGATCATCCGCGTCAGGTGCACGCCCAGAAAGGGCAGGTCGGGGTCGGGTATGGGGTAGATCAGATGGCTGACGATAAGGTTGTGCTGCGCCTTCAGGCGAAAGTATTCGCCGCGAAACGGCAACATGGCAAAGTCCACCGCCAGACCCGCCAAGGCCGCCAAGCGGTCGGCTTGAATGCCGGCGCAGCAGATCAGCTGGCGGGTATCGAATTCACCCGTGGTGGTGGCCACGCGAATGCTGCCTGCGGTTTCGTGCAGGCTGAGTACTTTGGTGTCCAGATGAATTTCCCCGCCAGCACGGCCGAAAAGCTGAGCCATTTGCCGCGTGATGGCGGGGTAGTCGGCAATGCCGGTGCTCGCCAGGTGGATGGCACCTACACCGATGATGGCGGGCTCGATCTCAATCAACTCAGCACTGCCCAAGCTGCGCGCGGCAATGCCCAACTGCTGGCTTCGTTCAAACAGTGCCTGCATTCGCGGCAATTCGGCAGGGCTGCTCGCCACCAGCAACTTGCCGGTGCGCTTGGAGGGCAAGCCATGAGCCTCACAAAAATCAAAAGTGGCCGCATTGCCCAAGCGGCAAAAATCCGCCTTGAGACTGCCCGGCGGGTAGTAAATCCCCGAGTGGACGACGCCGCTGTTGTGGCCGGTCTGATGGCGTGCAAGCACCGGCTCTTTTTCCAGCAGTGCTATGCGCGCTTGTGGCTGCGCTTGCAAGAGCTGCCAAGCTACCGAGCAACCCACAATGCCGCCGCCGATGATTAAGAAGTCGTGCATTGAATTAAGGCAATAATATTAATGAAATTATTAATAATAATATCAACTAAACTGATTTCTTAGTAAACAATGTAGGGTGGTTTTCCCCAGCCAACACATCGGAGGCCTATGGCGGTGCACTGCGAATTGCTGCTGGGCAGCAACAACCTGAGCTTTCGCGGCGGATTTTTCGGTTTTTGCAATGTGGTGCAGGTCGCCGTCGGTGTCAGCCGGGCCGCGCTTGAACTGCTGGTGCGTTAGCGATGACAGTGACTGCCCAGCACGTTGCCGCCATGGTCGAATCGCTCGAAGACGACATTGTGTTTGGTCGGCTTGCCCCTTGGCAGGAGCTGGTCGAAGACGCTTTGATTGCACGGTTTGACGCCAAACGTCATGCGGTGCGCGCCGCGATTACGCTACTGGTTGAGCGCGGTCTGGTCATCAAGCCGCCGAACAAAACCGCCCGTGTCAAAGACTTGGGCGTGCAAGAAGTGCAGTGGCTGTACCAGATGCGCATGTTGCTCAGCGCCAGTGCGGTGGATTTGCTACCCGAAGTACCCGACCCTGCGGTGGTGCGGCAACTCAAGGCGGTGCAGGCCGAGTACCGGCGTGCCATTGATGCCGGCTCGCCGCGCCAGATCCGTATCGCCAACGACCGTTTCCATGACTTGCTCTTCGGCATGACGCAAAACCCCTTGCTGTCCGAAGAGCTGCGGCGCTACACCCGCATGACCGACCCGATCCGCTCGACCGGCATGGTCGATGCGGCCTGGCTGAAACAAGCGGTCAAAGAACACGACGCCATGATCCGCGCGCTGGACAAGAATGACCGCACGGCGCTGAAAGCGCTGGTGCTGGGGCACATGCAACCCGTGCGTGACCGCTGGCTGCACAACCGCCAGGCACGCGTTATCAACGAAGATTGAGCCATGACCACACCACTGCTTTCACCTGGCAAATGGCAATTCTGGATTGACCGCGGCGGCACCTTCACCGATGTCGTGGGGCGCAAGCCCGACGGCACGCTGGTGACGCACAAGTTGCTCAGTGACAACCCGCAGCAGTACCGGGACGCCGCCGTGGCAGGCATACGCCATTTGCTCGGCTTGCGTCCAGGTGAGCTCGTAACGCCCGAGTGGGTGGAATGCGTCAAGATGGGAACAACCGTGGCAACCAATGCACTGCTGGAGCGCAAAGGCGAACCTACGCTGCTGGTGACCACACGCGGCTTCAGGGACGCGCTGCGCATTGCCTACCAAAACCGGCCGCGCCTGTTTGACCGGCAAATCGCACTGCCTGAGTTGCTCTACAGCGCCGTGGTGGAGGCGCAGGAGCGCATGGGCGCGCACGGCGAGGTGGTGCAGGCGCTGAACGAGGCTTTGCTGCGGCAAAACCTGGCAGCACACCACGCACACGGGTTGCGCAGCGTAGCCATTGTGTTCATGCACGCCTGGCGTTACCCGGCGCACGAGTTGCAGGCCGAGCAAATCGCCCGCGACGCCGGATTTAGCCAGATCAGCGTGAGCCACCAAGTCAGCCCGCTGATGAAGCTGGTGGGCCGGGGCGACACCACCGTCGTTGATGCCTATTTGTCGCCCATCTTGCGCCGCTATGTGGCGCAAGTGGCGGCTGAACTGCCGGGGGTGCGTTTGATGTTCATGCAGTCTTCCGGCGGCTTGGCCGACGCCCAGGCTTTCGCTGGCAAAGATGCCTTGCTCAGCGGCCCGGCAGGTGGCATTGTGGGAATGGCGCGTACGGCAGAGCAGGCCCTTGCGCCCATTGCTTCTCGGGGCGGCGGCGGGGTTGCGGGGCTGCGCGACAACAGCGGCAGCATCAAAGTCATTGGCTTCGACATGGGCGGCACCTCGACCGATGTCTCGCACTACGCGGGCGAGTTCGAGCGCCAGTTTGAAACGCAGGTGGCGGGTGTGCGGATGCGCGCGCCGATGATGAGCATTCACACCGTGGCGGCGGGCGGCGGCTCGGTCCTGCGCTACGACGGCGCGCGCTTTCGGGTTGGTCCTGAAAGTGCGGGGGCCAACCCCGGACCGGCCTGCTACCGGCGCGGCGGGCCGCTGACTGTCACCGATGCCAATGTGCTGCTCGGCAAAATTGCGCCGCCATGGTTTCCCCACGTCTTTGGCCCTCACGCCGATCTGCCGCTGGACCGTGCAGCCGTGATCGAGCCCTTTCATGCGCTGGCCACACAAACCGGGCAGTCGCCAGAGCAGGTGGCTGAAGGGTTTATAGAACTGGCCGTGGCACAGATGGCCAACGCCATCAAAAAAATATCGGTGGCACGCGGCTACGACGTGACGCGCTACACCCTGCAATGCTTTGGCGGAGCCGGCGGCCAGCATGCGTGTCTGGTGGCCGATGCGCTCGGCATGAAGCGCGTCATGGTGCATCCGCTGGCAGGCGTGTTGTCGGCCTACGGCATGGGTTTGGCCGACCAAGCGGTGCTGCGCGAGCGCGCGGTAGAGCAGGTGCTGGACGCCGCTGCCGTGCCCCTGCTGGCGTCGCAACTGCAAGCCTTGGCCGCGCAAGCCACGGGCGAGTTGCTGCGCAAAACCCAAGGCCCTGCGCAAGCCGTGCAACTGCACCGGCGCGCCCACCTCAAATACCAGGGGACCGATCTGGCGCTGCCAGTGCCTTTTGCCGATCTGACCGCTATGCAGGCTGATTTTGCGCAGGCCTACCGCCAGCGATTTGCCTTCCTGATGGAAGGCCGGGCGCTGGTGGTCGAGGCGGTCTCGGTGGAGGCCGTGCTGCCCGGCGAGAGGCTGCCCGCAGCCCAAACTGCTGCGGCTTCGCAAGTGATCAGCGTGCCCGCTGCGCCAGCCGACTTGGTGCGTCTCTACAGCGCTGGCGAATGGCACAACGCAGACTTGTATTTGCTGAAAGATTTGCGCGCAGGCGCTACGGTCACGGGCCCAGCCATCATTGCCGAGCCCAATGCCACGACGGTGATCGAACTGGGCTGGCGTGCAACGCTGATGCCTCTGGGCCATTTGATACTGCAGCGGCAGACGGCTGTTACCAGGACTTTTGCCGCAGGGACAACGGTGGATCCGGTGCGGTTGTCGCTCTTCAACAACCTGTTCATGAACATTGCCGAGCAGATGGGCTTGCAGCTGCAAAACACGGCGTATTCGGTCAACATCAAGGAGCGACTTGATTTTTCTTGCGCGCTGTTTGACGCCCAGGGCAACCTGATCGCCAACGCGCCGCACATGCCGGTGCATTTGGGCAGCATGGGCGAGAGCATCAAGACGGTGATCCGGGAGAATGCCGGCCGCATGTCGCCGGGTGATGTGTACGTACTCAACGACCCTTACCACGGCGGCACGCATTTGCCCGACGTGACGGTCATTACGCCGGTCTACTTATCTCCCTACCCCGCTGAGGGTGAAGGCTGTGGAGGGGACGGGCCCATGACCGCCAAAGGCCCTGAACCGACGTTCTACGTCGGCTCCAGAGGCCACCACGCCGACATCGGCGGTACTACGCCGGGCTCGATGCCGCCTTTTTCCACCCGGATTGAAGAAGAGGGCGTGCAGATCAACAACGTGAAACTGGTTGACCAGGGCGTGCTGCGCGAGGCCGACATGCTGGCCCTGCTGCGCAGCGGCGAATTCCCGGCGCGGAATCCGCAGCAAAACATGGCCGATCTGCGTGCCCAGATTGCCGCCAATGAAAAAGGCGTGCAGGAGTTGCGCAAGATCACCGCCGAATTTGGCCTGGACGTGGTGCAGGCATATATGCGCCATGTGCAAGACAACGCCGAAGAATCGGTGCGCCGCGTCATCACCCGGCTCAAGGACGGTGTCTTCACCCTGCCGCTGGACAACGGCGCGCAAATCCAGGTGGCCATTCGCGTCAACGTTCAGCAGCGCAGCGCCGAGATTGACTTCACCGGTACCTCAGCGCAGCAAGTCAACAACTTCAATGCGCCGACGGCGGTGTGCATGGCGGCAGTGCTGTATGTGTTTCGCACCCTGGTCGATGACGACATTCCGCTGAACGCGGGTTGCCTCAAGCCTTTGAGCGTCATCATCCCGCCGGGCTCGATGCTCAATCCGCATCCGCCGGCGTCGGTGGTGGCCGGCAATGTGGAGACTTCAAGCTGCATCACCAACGCGCTCTACGGCGCGCTGGGGATCATGGCGGCCAGCCAATGCACGATGAACAATTTCACTTTTGGCAACCAGGCGCACCAGTATTACGAGACGATTTCGGGCGGCAGTGGCGCAGGCGACGGGTTTGACGGCACCAGCACGGTCCAGACCCACATGACCAACTCGCGCCTGACCGACCCCGAGGTACTGGAATTCCGCTTCCCGGTCCGGCTGGACAGTTATGAGATTCGCACAGGCTCAGGTGGCGCCGGGCGTTGGCGCGGCGGCGATGGCGGTGTGCGGCGCGTGCGCTTCCTGGAGGCCATGACGGCCAATATTTTGTCCAATGGCCGCATTTTCCCGGCCTTTGGCATGCAAGGCGGCGAGCCGGGTGCGCTGGGCATGAACCGGGTGCTGCGCGCCGATGGGCGGGTGGAGCCGTTGGCACATATTGCCGAAGTGCAAATGCAGCCGGGCGATGTGTTTGAAATCTGCACGCCGGGCGGCGGCGGCTTTGGGCAGGCCTGTTGCTGAGCGGCCACCAGAGCGGTTTTTTGCGCCAAACACCTGTTTCCAGCACTTTTTTTAGTCAAAAAGCCCGCTAGCCAAGGTATATATTGCCGATACCGCTACTGAATTAGGAGTAGTTTATTCGCACGCAAGGCCATCTGTCTTGCGCCCGCCCATGGCTGCCAGCAGAATACAGGCGCTAGCATGTGCCCTTCGCCACTGAGCCGCCCAACCACGCCATGACCCCAAACGAAATCGTCCTGTGGAGCGCCGAGTTGGGATCGCTCGGCTTGATCGTGTTGCTGGCGGTTGCCGATCTGGCCTATACCCGCAGCAAAGCAGCGCTGCGGTCGCTGGGTTTTCTGGCCGCTTCCTGGATTTTTCTGCTCCTCATGAGCGGTTTGCTGCCCTTGCTGATTCCGGCGCTGCCTGCGCCATGGCTGTTTGCCCTGCAGGTGATGATCGGCCCGCTGTGCTCGAGTTTGGGCAGTTACATGGGCGGTATTTGGCTCTCAGCGCGCAAGCGCGACCGCTTGATGGAGGCGGGCTTTCGCAGCGCTACCCTGGTCTGTTTGGTTGGCGCACCGGCCTGTCTGCTGTTGCCGCTGGCATGGCAATTGCCGGCCGCCGCAGCCTTGTCGTTTTGCAATCTTTCCCTCGCGCTGTGGCTGTCGGTACGCGCGGCGCAGTTGGGTGACCGTATGGCTTGGGGTTTGGCGCTGGCCTGCGTACTCACCTTGCCGTTCCAGATGGGCATGTATTTGCTCATTGACGCGGCCCGTCCATCGCTGGGCGTCCAACTGGGGATTGCCTTGTGTGGCTTGCTGGGTTTTGTGGTTTTTGGCGTCATGCTCTACACCCGCAACCGGCATTTGCTCAGGGCCAAGCGTGATGTTTCGTCTGAAATTGATCCCATCACGCAGCTGTTTGGCAGCATGGCAATGGTGCAAAAAATCCTGGCTGCACAGCGCCGCCAAGCCGTTACCGGCAGCAATGGCGCACTCATTGCAGTATTGGTGTTTGAGCCCGAAAAACTGGCGGCCCAGGTCGGCCAATACGGCCTGAATGAAATTTATGCCGAGCTGGCGCGCCGCACGCAGCGCCAGTTGGGCGTGCTCAATCCCGTCGGGCGCTACTATGACCGCTGCTTTATCGGTTTGATCGAAACCCTGCATTCACCGCGCCTGATGCGCACGATGGGATTGCGGGTGGCGGCCCGTCTGCGCAGGCCAATTGAAGTGTCTACGCCCTCGGGCAAGCGCATCACCTTGCGGGCTGAAATTGGTGTCGGCCTGGTGCATTTTTCGCGGGCCAACAAAGATGTCGATCAATTGCTGCACGATGCCCAGCAAATGGCTGGGCAAGCGCGCGGCATGCGTTCGCGCGCCGCCATCATCGATTCCGTGAACGCGCGCGCGCAGCCGGTTGAGAAAGCGGTGCTCGACGGCCCCTGGAGCGGCCTCAAACCCGCTTCTTCGGTAGCCCCGCACAGCACGGCATTGGGTAACTTTTGAACTGAGGCGCTTTCGCTGTGCCGGCGTGCAAGGGTTAAATCTGTCTTGTGTTTGCCATCGGCCGCCAACACAATGATTTTGCGGTTCTTGCCGCGCACCGCACCAAACTGCCTGCAATCCATGACGCCTTCTGAGACCATTTTGTGGAGCGCCGTACTCGGCTCGCTGGGGTTGATCGTATTTTTGGGGCTGGCTGAGCTGGCCTACAGCCGCAGCCTGGCTTCGGCGCAAAACCTTGCTTTCTTGTTCAGCTCCTGGGGGTTTGCGCTATTGCTCAGCGGGTTGCCGCTGACCTTGTTGCCGAGCCTTGAACTGGCATGGTTGCAAGTTGCGCAGGTGTTGATTGGACCGCTGGCCTCTGCCTTGGGCAGCTACGGTGCCAGCTTGTGGCTGGCAGCGCGCAAACGCGACCGTTTGCTCGCCGTGGGTTTGCGCATTACTACAGTGCTGGGTTTGGCGGGTGCGCCTGCATGCTTGCTGCTGGCCGTACCTTGGCAACTGCCTGCGGCCGCCTGCTTGACGGTGCTCAACCTTTTGGTCGCGCTGTGGCTGTCGGTGCGCGCCGCCCAGTTGGGTGACCGCATGGCCTGGGGCCTGGCACTCGCCTGTTTGCTGACCTTGCCGTTTCAAATCGGCATGTATGCGATGGTCATTGGCAGTCGCCTGGCCTTCGGTTGGCAGGCGGTGATCGCGTTGTTCGGGCTGCTCGGGTTTGGCGTATTTGGTCTCATGCTGTGGCTGCGCAGCAGGCAGCAGCTCAGTGCGCGGCGCGATGTGCCATCAGAAATCGACCCTATTACCCAGCTTTTTGGCAGCATGGCGCTGGTGCAAAAAATCATTGCGGCGCAGCGTCGCCAGGCGGCTACCGACAGCAACGGCGTGCTGCTGGCGGTTTTGATTTTTGAGCCTGAGAAAATCGCCGCCGAAGTCGGCCAGTACGGCCTGAATGAAATTTATGCCGAGCTGGCTCGCCGAACGCAGCGCCAGGTGGGTGTGCTCAACCCCGTGGGTCGTTATTACGACCGCTGTTTCGTCGCTTTGGTAGAAACCTTGCACTCACCCAGTTTGCTGCGCACCGTGGGCCTGCGCTTGGCCAGCCGCTTGCGCCAGCCGGTTGAAGTCGCCTCCATGACGGGGGAGCGCACGACGGTCAAGGTTGACGTTGGCGTGGGATTGGCGCATTTTTATCGCGGTGCCAAAGATGTTGACCAACTGCTGCACGATGCACAGCAGTTGGCCGAAGTAGCACGCGGCATGCGCTCACGCACTGCCGTGCTGGACCCGGCGAGCGGTGTCGCGGTGCCTGTGGAAAAGGCCGCACTGGATGGCAATTGGGCGCACATGCGCCAGCAAATGGCCCACGTCCCGCAGGACAGCATCGCCTTGCCTTGACCCGCTTGGGGGTACTGCCAAGCACCGCGGCTGCTTACTTTGGCGTTGCAGTGGTAAAGGCTGTGCCGTCAACGGTCATGCCTTGCCGGGAAAACTTGGCCGCGTTACTCGCGCGTATGCCTTTGACGCGCGCCATCAAATCGCTCCAGTCCTTGAAGTTGCCTTTGTTGCGCTCTTGCAGAATCTTGCCCGACAGCTCGGGCCCGATGCCTTTGATGGCATCCAGATCGGCAACGCTGGCTTGGTTGACATCGGTGGCGGCAAAGCACAGGTTGCTTAGAAGCAGCGCCGTGGCTGCCAGCAGCCGTTTGAACAGGGGTGCGTTTTTCATAGGGCTGGGCTTGGCATTTGCACTGCCGCATAGGCCGCCACACCGCTTTGCACATTGGCAAAAGCATGGTCACAACCCGCATGGCGCAGCGCGGTCAGGTCGGCCTGGGTGCGGCACTGGTATTGGCCGCGCAGGGCATCGGGGAAGGGGGTGTACTCAACCAAGCCTTGCTGCTGGGCGGCTGCAATATCCGCCGGGCAGGCCGAATCGCCGCGCATCATGGCCTGCATCACGGCCAACGCCACGTCGTTGAAGGGCTGCGCCTGTCCTGTACCGAGGTTATAGATGCCGGATTTTTCAGGGTGGTCAAAAAACCAGAGCTTGACGGCCACCACGTCGTCAACAAACACGAAATCGCGCAGCTGCTGGCCCGGTCCATAGCCGCCGTACTCGCCAAACAGTTTGACCTTGCCCTCGCGCTGAAATTGCCCCAACTGGTGCCAGGCCACGCTGGCCATCCGGCCCTTATGCTGCTCCCGCGGGCCATATACATTGAAGTAGCGAAAGCCCGCTACCTGGCGCTTGCCATGGGCCAGCAGCGGCCCGAGTTCACGGCGCATGCGCTGGTCAAACAGCAGCTTGCTGTAACCATAGACGTTCAGCGGTCGCTCGAACGTCGGTGTCTCCACGAAACTGGCAGAGCCGCCATACACGGCGGCCGACGAGGCATACAAAAGCCGCGTGCCTTGCGCTTGGCAAGCGGCAAACAGCTCGCACGAGCGACCGTAGTTGTTGGCCATCATGTACTGGCCATCGGTCTCCATGGTGTCGCTGCAGGCACCTTCATGAAAGACGGCCTCCACCGGGCCGAAATGACCCTGGGCAAACTGACCGTAAAACGTGGCGGCGTCACAGTAATCGGCAATCTGCAAGTCGGCGAGGTTACGGAATTTACTACCATCACGCAGGTCGTCCACTGCAATGATGTTGCGGATGCCGCGCCCATTCAATCCCTTGACGATATTGGATCCAATAAAGCCCGCCGCGCCGGTGACCACGATCCTCATGAAAACAGCTCCTGGTAACTCACGCTGGCGGTACCGAATTTGCCCACCACGATGCCGCCAGCCTTGTTGGCCAAGGGCAGGGCGTCACGCAAACTGAAACCGGCCGCTACCAGCACGGCAAGCGTGGCGATCACGGTATCACCCGCCCCGGTCACATCAAAAACCTCCCGGGCCTGCGCCTGCACATGCAGCCGACCTTGGGCATCGAACAGGGTCATGCCTTCTTCGCTACGCGTCAACAGGACTGCCTGCAGTTGCAATTGTTCGCGCAGGCGGGCAACTTTGGCTTGCAAATCAATTTCGTCCTGCCAAGGGCCGATCACGTGGCGCAGCTCGGCGCGGTTGGGCGTGATGACGCTGGCCTTCGCATAGCGGGAGTAGTCGCTTCCCTTGGGATCAATCAGGATCGGTTTGCGCGCCTCAAGCGCGGCCTCAATCATGGCCGTTACATGCGTCAAGCCGCCTTTGCCGTAGTCAGAAAAAAGTACGGCATCATGCTGCGGCAACAGAGTTTGGAAGGTGTGCGACTGCGAGGCCAGAGGCTCGGTTTTGGGTGTGTTCTCAAAATCCAGGCGCAGTAATTGCTGGTGCCTGCCAATCACGCGCAGCTTGACAGTGGTTTGCAAATCGGCGTCGCGCCCAAAGTACGGGGCAATGCCGGTCTGCGCGACCAGCGCTTCCAGTTTGTGGCTGGCCTCATCGTCGCCTACAACCGTCAGCAAGGAAGCTTGCGCGCCGAGGCTGACCACGTTGAATGCCACGTTGGCGGCCGCACCCATGCGCTCTTCCTCGCGCACCACCCGCACCACTGGAACGGGCGCTTCGGGAGAGATGCGGTCCACCGGGCCGTGCCAGTAACGATCCAGCATGACATCGCCGACGACCAGCACACGCGCCCCGGTCACGTTGGGCGCAAGCAAAGATGGCGTGTTGTCTTTCATAACTCCTCGACCCGCCTCGCGGGGTAGCTGTCCCAAGCCTGGCAGCCTGGGCATTGCCAAAAATGCTGTTGCGCCTCAAAGCCGCAAGCCGCGCAGCGGTAGCGCTTGAGGGGTTTGACAGCATGCGCCAATGCGCGCAGCACAGGGGCTGGTAAATGGTTCATCAAAGTGGGGTCGCGTTCGATGCATGCTACTGCGGCCACCAGAGACGCTTCGCGCTGGAGGTGCAACAGGTAAGCCTGCGCGCCCTCATGCGTACTGGACAGGGCGGCGATGGCGTCCAGCACGTCGAGCGAGGCAATCTGGCGGTAGCTGGCTTGCAGCACTTGCAGCGCCTGCGCCTCGCGCCTGGTGGCCTGCGCTGTTTGAACCAGCTCGGCCGCGACCAATGGCATCGCCGCTGGAGCCGCCTCGGACAAGGCCAACAGGGTGTCAAACGCGGCGTTGTTATCGCCTTGCGCACGCATCAGCGAGGCCAAAGCCAAACGGGGGCGCGGCGCTGCTGGCGCAGTTTCAAGCGCCTGCTGGAGCAAATCTCGGGTTCTCGCTAAGGCAATCGGTTCTGCAGGGGTTGTTGCCTGTTGAGCTTGTTCACAAAAATAGTGTGACAGGCGTCCGCTAAAGTCGCCTTGCCCGGAGGATTGCAATTTTTCGGCAATGGCACTGGCCTTGGACCAATCACGTGAACGCTCGTAAATGGCCAGCAAAGCCAAGCGCGACCTGGCTTCAAACGCGGTGCAGTCCAGCTTTTGCAAAGCCACTTCAGCGCGGTCCAGCAGGCCCGCTTTCAGAAAATCGAGCGCCAGCGCGTGCTGTGCGCGGTGTTGGTCTGCTTGCGACAAGTCACTTCGCTCAAGCAAGTGCTCATGCACCCGCACGGCACGCTCATACTCGCCGCGGCGGCGAAATAAATTGCCCAGGGCAAAGTGGAGTTCTGACGTATCAGGGTCAATTTGTACGGCTTCAATAAAAGCGTCAATCGCCTCGTCTTGCTGTTCATTGAGCAGGAAATTCAGTCCCTTAAAATAGGACTTTGGGGCCAGCCGGTTTTCGATCCGCAATTGGCGAAAGTCCAGGCGCGAGGCCATCCACCCAAGCGCAAAAGCAGCCGGCAGCCCCAGCAGCAGCCAGCTCAGGTCAAATTCCATGCGGTGGGCCCTGGGTGTTGGCAGAAGTCGTCTCGGCTTTGCCATGGCGCGCAGGCGAAGCGGCCAGATGAGCAGGCAGCACCTGGGTTTTGGCCTGGAGCGCAGCGCGGCGCTGCATCCACCAGCGCGGCACCATGCCCAGGGCACCCACAGCCAAGCCCGCCGCAAAACAGGCTAGCACCACCAAGACCAAGGAGGCGCGCCACTGCTGGCCAAAGAAAAAATGCACTGTGACTTCTTGCTGGTTGTTGAGCGCAAAGGCAAACAGGCTAAAAAAAATGGCCGCTATAAGCATCCACTTAAGCAGCCACAGGAGTTGTTTCATCCAGATCCTCTGTGATGAAAGTATTTTAACGATTCAAGTTGCCGCCCCACCTTCGCGAGCCTCGGGCGAGGTCAGCGGCACCGCTTGTTGCCCTACGGTTTCGCGCAGCGATTTTCCCGGCTTGAAATGCGGCACGCGTTTTTCAGGAATGGCCACCGATTCGCCTGAGCGCGGATTGCGACCCTGCCGCGCCGGACGACGGGTGATGGTAAAGCTGCCAAAACCACGAATCTCGATCCGGTGACCACGCACCAAGGCATCACCCATGGCATCAAGAATTGTCTTGACGGCATATTCCGCGTCCCTGTGGGTGAGTTGGCTAAATTTGGCCGCCAATTCTTCGACGAGGTCAGAGCGGGTCATTTGCGCTTGCGGGACAGTTCGGCGAACGTACTCAGCTTGGCGAATGAAAGCTGAGTACGCTGCCTTGGTCTCTGGGGTTAGTTCTTGTCGTTGCTGTCCATTTTCGCGCGCAGCAAAGCTCCCAGGCTGGTCGTGCCGGCGTTTTCGCGGGTGGACTGCTGGGAGAGGCTGGCCATGGCCTCGTTTTGATCGGCCGCATCCTTGGCTTTGATCGACAACTGGATGTTGCGCGTCTTGGTGTCGATATTGACCACCACGGCGGTGACTTCATCGCCTTCTTTGAGCACGCTGCGGGCATCTTCGGTGCGGTCGCGGCTGATTTCGCCAACGCGCAGGTAGCCCAGAATATCCTCGCCCAAATCGATCTCGGCACCCTTGGCATCCACTGTTTTGACCTTGCCGGTGACGATGGCACCTTTGCTGTTGATCGAGGCAAAGGTGGTGAATGGATCCGAGTCGAGCTGCTTGATGCCGAGCGAAATGCGCTCGCGGTCCACATCCACGGCCAGCACAATGGCTTCCACGTCCTGGCCTTTTTTGTAGTTGCGCACAGCGGCTTCGCCGGTTTCGTTCCAAGACAGGTCGGTCAGGTGCACCAGACCGTCGATGCCTGCCGCCAGGCCAACAAATACGCCAAAGTCGGTGATCGACTTGATCGGGCCTTTGACGCGGTCGCCGCGCTTGGTGTTTTGCGCAAACTCTTGCCACGGGTTGGCGCGGCACTGCTTCATGCCCAGGCTGATGCGGCGCTTGTCTTCGTCGATCTCCAGCACCATGACTTCGACTTCATCGCCCAAGGTGACGAGCTTGGAAGGCGCAACGTTTTTATTCGTCCAGTCCATCTCGGAGACGTGCACCAGGCCTTCAATGCCGGGCTCGAGTTCCACAAACGCGCCGTAATCGGCGATGTTGGTGATCTTGCCGAAGAGGCGGGTGGCTTGCGGGTAGCGGCGGGCCACGCCCATCCACGGGTCATCACCCATTTGCTTGAGGCCGAGAGAGACGCGGTTTTTCTCGGTGTCGAACTTGAGAATCTTGGCGCTGAGTTCCTGGCCAGCTTGCACCACTTCGCTCGGGTGGCGGACGCGGCGCCAAGCCATGTCGGTGATGTGCAGCAGGCCGTCGATACCGCCCAGGTCGACAAACGCGCCGTATTCGGTGATGTTCTTGACCACACCGCGCACGATCGAGCCTTCTTTCAAGGTTTCCATCAGCTTGGCGCGCTCTTCGCCCATGCTGGCTTCGACCACCGCGCGGCGTGACAGCACCACGTTGTTACGTTTGCGGTCAAGTTTGATGACCTTGAATTCCATGGTCTTGTTTTCGTACGGCGTCAGGTCTTTGATCGGACGCGTATCGATGAGGGAGCCAGGCAGGAAAGCGCGGATGCCGTTGACCAGCACCGTCAGGCCGCCTTTGACTTTGCCGCTGGTGGTGCCGGTGACGAATTCGCCAGACTCGAGCGCTTTTTCCAGGCTCATCCACGAGGCCAGGCGCTTGGCGGTGTCGCGGCTGACGATGGTGTCGCCGTAGCCGTTTTCCATAGCCACAATGGCCACCGATACAAACTCGCCAACTTGCACTTGCAACTCGCCCACATCGCTCTTGAATTCGGCGATAGGCACATAGGCTTCAGATTTCAGGCCGGCATTGACGACGACAAAGCCGTGTTCAATGCGCACCACCTCGGCGGTGACGACCTCGCCAATGCGGGTCTCGGAGCGTTGCTGGGATTCTTCAAACAGATCGGCAAAAGATTCAGACATGAGGGTTTCCTGCGCAGTTGCGTGGGTTACGGCGGCACGATTGCCAGCGTTTGTGTAGCAGACGGCGATGTTTTGTGGTTCTACCGAAAAGCTCGGCGGTGGCTTCACCACGGGTTAAATTGACAAACCAACTCGGCCAAGGCGTCTGGTGACGCAGCGGGTGCCGGCTGGAGCGGCAGCCTCTCAAGTTACTCAATCAAGGGTGATGCAGCGTGCTTGAAAGGCTGTTTGCTTTGCCACCAGGAAAGCACTTGCCTGATCGATTCTTCAACCGTCAAGTTCGTGTTGTCCAGCAGCAAGGCGTCTTGTGCTGATTTGAGCGGTGCGGCGGCTCGGGTGGAATCCCGCTCGTCGCGCGCGGCCAAATCTGCGCAAAGGTCGGCGAGTATAGACGCAATTCCCTTTGCAATCAACTGTTTATGACGCCGCTGGGCACGTTGTTCGGCGCTGGCGGTAAGGTACACCTTGAGCGGCGCGTGGGGGAAAATAACGGTTCCCATGTCGCGCCCATCAGCCACCAAGCCGGGCAAACGGGCAAAGCGGTGTTGCATGGCCAGCAGTGCTGTTCGCACTGCCGGTAGCGCCGAGACAGCCGAGGCATGCATGCCCGCTGCTTCGGTACGGATCGCGTCGGTGATATTTTCGCTAGTGTCGGCGCGCAGATGCTCACCCGCCGACGCTTGCCCCAGCCAAACCTGACCGCCGTCAAAGCGCAGCGCGAGGCGGCCCACCAGAGCGGCTATCGCGGCTTCATCGGCGGACGTCAGCGCCAAGCCTGCGCGCAATGCAACCAGTGCGGTGACGCGGTAGAGCGCGCCCGAATCCAGGTGGGCATAGCCCAAACGCTGCGCCAGCGCTGCAGCCAAGGTGCCCTTGCCCGAGGCGGTGGGGCCGTCAATGCAGATGACGGGTACGGCGTCGCACTGGGCGACCGAGAACAACGCCTCGAAATAATCGGGAAAGGTTTTGCCGACGCATTTCGGGTCTTCGATGCGCACCGGCAAGCCCGCCGGGTTGAAGGCTGCCAGGGAAAAACACATCGCCATGCGGTGGTCGTCATAGGTGCGCACGCGGGCGGCGCGCCAGTGGGTGGGCGATGCGGGCGGCGTGATGCGCAAAAAATCCGTGCCCTCTTCGACTTGGGCACCCAATTTGCGCAGCTCGCAGGCCATGGCGGCAATGCGGTCGGTTTCTTTCACGCGCCAGCTCGCAATATTGCGCAGCGTGCTGGGGCCGTCGGCATACAAGGCCAGCACCGCCAGTGTCATGGCGGCGTCGGGAATATGGTTGCAGTCCAGGTTGACAGGGTGCAGGGGCCAAGCGCCAGGATGCACGTGAAGCCAGCCGGGGCCGCCTTCAACCTGCGCGCCCATTTGCCGGGCGGCTTCAACAAACCGAATGTCGCCTTGGATCGAATCCAGGCCCAATCCTTCGATTTTTATGCCATTTTGGCTTCTAGCCAAGGTATTTATTGCACCTAATGCTATGAAGTAGCTAGCAGAGGAAGCGTCGGCTTCGACCCAAAATTCCCCCGGCGACCGGTACGCTGCGCCCGCTGGAATCACAAACCGTTGGCCATGGCCGGCACCCGCAGGCAATTGAGCCACCGTGATGCCAAAGCGCGCCAGCAAGTTCAGGGTAATCGCGACGTAAGGCTTGGAAATCAGCTCGCCCACCACTTCCACCGTGATGGCTTCTTTGGCCACCAGCGGCAGCGCCATCAACAAGGCGGTCAGGAACTGGCTCGACACATCGCCGCGCACGCGGATGGGCGCTTGCAATTGCAGCGTACCCGGCGGGTGAAGCTGCAGTGGCGGAAAGCCCGGCTCGCCGAGGTAGCCGATTTGGCAACCCAAGTTGCGCAGCGCATCAACCAGATCACCGATGGGCCGCTCGTGCATGCGCGGCACGCCGCTGAGTTCAAACTCGCCGCCCAGCAATGCCAGCGCGGCGGTGAGCGGGCGAATCGCCGTGCCGGCATTGCCCATGAACAGCCTGGCTTGGCGCTGCGGCAGTTGGCCCGCCAGGCCGTCCACCACCATGGTCGCACCCTGCTGCGTCACGCCGCAGCCCAACTCGCGCAGTGCCGCGAGCATGACTTGGGTGTCGTCTGAGTCGAGCAGGTCGTGCAGCACGGTGCGGCCGCTGGCAAGGGCAGCCAACAGCAGCACGCGGTTGGAGATGCTCTTGGAGCCCGGCAGACGCACGCTGCCTGCCGCGCCTGTCAGCGGCGGGATGTCAAGAAACTCGGTGCAAAACATGCAAGCTCACCGCCGAATTGGGCCGCGCTTATTTGGCAGCAGGAGGCTTGGCCGCATTCATGCGCCAGTTGGCGCGCGCCCGGCTGGCTTGGCCGATCATGGTTTCCAGCGCATCGCTGTTGCCGCTGGAAATAATCAGCTCCAGCGATTGCAGTGCCTGCTGGAACAGGCGTGACTGCGTGAGCAACTCTTCGCTGTTGTGGATGAAGATGTCGCGCCAGACTTTGGGGTCGCTCGCTGCAATCCGGGTGAAATCGCGGAAACCCGGTCCGGCCAGCGCGAGGTGGTCTTTGCCCTCTTCCTGGTTGGCAATGCACTGCATCAGCGCAAAGGCAATCAGGTGCGGCAAGTGACTGACGGCGGCAAATGTCGCGTCGTGCTGCTCAGGCGTCATGATGATGACCTGGCTGCCCAGCGCCGTCCAGAGTTTGGTGGCATTTTGCAGGTGCAACTGGCTGGTGCGGTCCACCGGTGTGAGGATGACGGGCCGGCCGAGGTACAGGCTGGCGTCGGCATGGTCCACGCCCGAGACTTCTTTACCAGCAATCGGGTGGGCGGGAATGAAGCTGCCCACATGTTCGCGCAGAATGCGCCGAGCGGCGTCCACCACACTGCGCTTGGTCGAACCAACGTCCATCACCAGCATTTGCCGGGTGACCAAATGCTTGATGGATTTGAGGGTGGCCTCGGTCGCCGCGACCGGTACCGCCAGCAGCACAATGTCGGCACCCGAGACGGCCAGCAAAGCCGACGGCGCGACCACATCGATCACGCCCAACTGGCGGGCCAGCTCGGTGGTCGAGGGTGACTTGCTGTAACCCACCACACGGTTGACCAGGCCGGCTTTTTTCATGGCCAGCGCAAACGAGCCGCCCATCATGCCGCAACCGATTAATCCCAACTGTTCAAACATATGTTTTTATAACTCTGACAGGCTAATTTTGACCGCCAGCTTGGCGGAGAGGCACAAAAAACGCCATGGCGTGAAAAATAAGGCCATGAATTACCAATGATGCCTCAGGCCTGCGCCGGGTAGCAACCCAGCAGCTTGTAGAAAGCGCACAAGGCCTGCAAATCCGCCAGCGCTGCGGCCACGTGGCTTTGCGAGACATGGCCCTGGATATCAAGGTAGAAGTAATACTCCCATTCGCCCGAACGGGCAGGGCGCGACTCAAAACGCGTCATCGACACGCCGTGTTTTTTGAGCGGTGCCAGCAAGTCGTGCACCGCGCCAGGCCGGTTCGCGACCGAGACGATCAGGCTGACGCAATCCCTCGCGCTGGCAGGCGGCTGCGGCAGGGTCTGCGGCAGGCACACCACGGCAAAGCGGGTGCGGTTGAAGGCATCGTCTTGAATGGCAGCGGCGCAGGTGTGCAAGCCGTACTCGGCGGCGGCGCGCTCACTGGCAATGCCGGCCCAGGCCGGGTTGGAGGCCGCCAGGCGCGCACCTTCGGCATTGCTGGCCACCGCGCGTCGTTCGGCCTGCGGCAGGTGCGTACCGAGCCAGCCCTGGCATTGCGACAGCGCTTGCGGGTGAGCCAAAACGGCTTCGATACCTTCCAGTGAGTCGCTGCGCCTCAGCAGGTGGTGGCGTACCAATAAACTGGTTTCGCCGACGATGTGCAGCGGCGAATGCAAAAACAAATCGAGCGAACGTGCCACCACGCCTTCGGTCGAGTTTTCGACCGGCACCACGCCAAACTCGGCGCTGCCGGCGGCGGTGCTGCGAAAGACTTCGTCAATGCTGGCGCACGGCACTTCAACCATACTGCTGCCGAAAAACTCGGTGGCGGCCTGCTGACTGAAGGTGCCCGCTGGCCCTAAAAAAGCCACTCGCTGGGCCGACTCCAGCGCCCGGCAGGCCGACATGATTTCGCGCCAAATCGCGGCGATATGCGGGGGCTTTAGTGGGCCCATGTTGTTGCCTTGAAGGTGCAGGATGACCTGCGCCTCGCGCTCGGGCCTGAACACCGGTGAGCCTTCGGCACGCTTGATCTCGCCGACGGCGTGCGCAAGGGCGGCGCGCTGGCTGAGCAGGGCCAGCAGTTGCTGGTCTGCGGCGTCAATTTGCTGGCGCAATTCGGGCAGAGTAGACGGCATGGGTACTGGCAGATGCGCGTGGCGTCAGGCACTAAAAACGGGCATAAATTCTCGCACGCACGCAGCCCGAGCCAGTGGCGCTGGAAAAGGGTGAAAACCGCGCTTCATGCCAAAATTTTATGCTAAATATGCCGCTGGTCAAGGTAAAACTTGCTCCTGTAGCTATTAATAAAATAGCATTACAAATGCAGTTGCGTTCGCGCTTAATCGGCCTGAGGTTCGTTGCCGGGCGGCGACGGGTCGCCATGGCCAGACGGCAAGTCGCCGCCGTCGGCTTCTGGCTCAGCGCTGTCGCCAGGGGCATCCACCTGGGCGTCGTTTTCCACTATCCGCTGCAAGCCCGAGAGTTTGGAGCCGGCGTCCAGCCCGATCAGCGTCACGCCCTGGGTGGCGCGGCCGAGTTCGCGGATTTCGGCGACGCGGGTGCGCACCAGCACGCCGCGGTCGGTGATCAACATGATTTCGTCGTCGGCATGCACCAGCGTGGCGGCCACGACGCGGCCATTTCGCTCGCTTTGCTGGATGGCGATCATGCCCTTGGTGCCGCGGCCGTGGCGGGTGTATTCGGTGATGTTGGTGCGCTTGCCGTAGCCGTTTTCGGTCGCAGTCAAGACAGACTGCTGTTCGTCCTCGGCCACCAGCATGGCGATGACGTGCTGCCCGTCTTCAAGCATCATGCCGCGCACGCCGCGCGCGTTGCGGCCCATCGGGCGGACGTCGTTTTCGTCAAACCGAACGGCCTTGCCGCCGTCGGAAAAAAGCATCACGTCGTGCTGGCCGTCGGTGAGTGCTGCGCCGATCAAATAGTCGCCGGGGTCCAAGTCAACGGCGATGATGCCGCCCTTGCGCGGGTTGTTGAACTCATCCAGCGTGGTCTTTTTCACCGTGCCCATGGTGGTGGCCATGAAGACATAAGCCGTGGCCGGGAAGCTGCGCTTTTCGCCCGTAAGGGGCAGCACCACAGTGATTTTCTCGCCCTCGTGCAGCGGGAACATATTGACGATGGGCCGCCCTCGCGAGCCGCGTGAACCCGACGGCACCTCCCAGACCTTGAGCCAGTACAGGCGGCCCCGGTCACTGAAGCACAAGATGTAGTCGTGTGTGTTGGCAATAAAGAGCTGGTCGATCCAGTCGTCTTCTTTGGTCACGGTGGCCTGCTTGCCGCGGCCGCCGCGTTTTTGCGCCCGGTATTCGCCCAAGGGCTGGCTTTTGATATAGCCGCTGTGGCTGAGCGTGACCACCATGTCGGCAGGCGTGATCAAGTCTTCCGTGGCCAAGTCTTGCGCATTGTGCTCAATCAGGCTGCGGCGCGCGCCCAGCTTGGTTTGACCAAATTCCTGCTTGATGGCGGCAAGCTCTTCGCTGATGATGTTCGAGACCCGGTCCGGCTGCGCCAGGATGCTGAGGAAGTCGTCAATCTCTGCGATCACCTCCTTGTACTCGGCAACGATCTTGTCTTGTTCCAGGCCCGTCAGGCGCTGCAGCCGCATCTGCAAAATCTCGTGGGCCTGGACATCGCTGAGCCTGTACAAGCCGCTGTCTTGCAGGCCAAACTCGGCCTCCATGCCGTCAGGGCGATAGTCGTCTGCGCTGACTACGACGCCATCTTCGCGGGTACGGGTGAGCATGGCGCGCACCAAGGCGCTGTCCCAGGCTTTTTCCATCAGCGCGGTCTTGGCAACCGGCGGCGTCGGCGCATTGCGGATAAGGGCAATGAATTCGTCGATATTTGCCATCGCTACGGCCAGGCCTTCGAGTACATGGCCACGCTCGCGCGCCTTGCGCAGGTTAAAGAGGGTGCGCCGCGTGACCACCTCGCGCCGGTGCTCTAAAAATACCTCGATCAAGTCCTTCAAATTGCACAAACGCGGCTGGCCGTTGATCAGCGCCACCATGTTCATGCCAAAGGTGTCTTGCAACTGCGTCTGTTTGTAGAGGTTGTTCAGTACCACCTCGGGAACTTCGCCGCGCTTGAGCTCAATCACCAGGCGCATGCCGGATTTGTCAGACTCGTCCTGGATGTGGCTGATGCCCTCAATCTTCTTCTCGTGCACCAGTTCGGCCATACGCTCTTGCAGCGTTTTTTTGTTGACCTGGTAAGGCAGTTCGTCAACGATGATCGACTGGCGCTGGCCCTTGTCGATATCTTCAAAATGCACCTTGGCCCGCATCACCACGCGGCCGCGGCCCGTGCGGTAGCCGTCTTTCACGCCGCTCATGCCGTAGATGATGCCGGCCGTGGGGAAGTCGGGTGCTGGGATGATCTCCATCAGTTCGTCAATGCTGGCATCAGGGTGCTTCAGCAAATGCAGGCAGGCATCGACCACTTCATTCAAGTTATGCGGCGGAATATTGGTCGCCATGCCTACGGCAATGCCCGATGAGCCGTTGACTAATAGATTGGGCAGTTTGCTCGGCAGCACCAGCGGCTCTTTTTCGCTGCCGTCGTAGTTCGGACCAAAGTCCACTGTTTCGCGGTCAATGTCGGCCAGCATTTCATGCGCGATCTTGGAAAGGCGGATTTCGGTGTAGCGCATGGCGGCCGGGTTGTCGCCATCAACCGAGCCGAAATTGCCCTGGCCATCGACCAGCATATGCCGCAGGCTGAACGGCTGGGCCATGCGCACGATGGTGTCGTAGACCGCCGTGTCGCCATGTGGGTGGTACTTGCCGATCACATCACCGACGATACGGGCCGATTTTTTGTAGGCCTTGTTCCAGTCGTTGTTCAACTCATGCATTGCAAACAAGACCCGACGATGCACCGGTTTGAGGCCATCGCGTGCATCGGGCAGGGCGCGCCCCACAATGACGCTCATCGCATAGTCGAGGTAACTGCGGCGCATCTCCTCTTCCAGGCTGATGGGTAGCGTTTCTTTGGCAAATTGGGTCATGGAGGAGTCGTCAGGGTAAGTAAGTACTTCTTGAGACACTATTGAAGCAAGCAGTAGATTTTAAGGCGCGGGGTTGTAGGAATTGCGCAACACATGCGGCAATTGGAGTTTCACTGTTCATGTCCTACTTACATTTAACTTGGCAGCACAGTCCTGTATGGCACAATGGTTTTAGCGCTTTGGGTGATGGTCATCCGAACGTATTTATCTCGCAGCTTGGCTGCGGCTTTTTCGCCCCTAGAGGAGAACCATGAATAAACTGAATAAAGTTGCAGTCCTGTTTGCTCTGGTCGCTGGTGCTACCGTTGCCGGTGCCCAAACCAGAAATACCGCTGCTGACGGCGGCAACAACATCGCCAATTGGCAAGATGCCTCGGGCACTTTGGTATGGAAGAACGCCAATGGCCTGTGCTGGCGTAATGCCTCATGGACACCTGCGACGGCTGCCAAGGGCTGTGATGGTGCACTAGTAGTAGCTGCGCCTGCGCCCGTCGTGGCCGCACCCAAAGCCGATGATTCAAGCACTTCTGTGGCACCTGCACCTGTTGTGCCGCGTCCCGCGCCTGCTCCAGCGCCAGTTGCCCCTAGCGTGGTGAAGATCAACTTTGCCGCTGACGCACTGTTTGACTTTGACAAGTCGGTGCTCAAGCCTGAAGGCAAAGCCAAGATTGATGATCTGGTTGGCAAGATCCAGGGCATCAACCTTGAAGTCATCATTGCTGTCGGCCACACCGACTCGGTGGGCAGCGATGCGTACAACCAGAAACTCTCGATCACCCGCGCCGAAGCCGTCAAGGCCTATTTGGTGTCCAAAGGTGTTGAGAAAAATCGTGTCTACACCGAAGGCAAAGGCGAGAAGCAGCCCGTGGCTGACAACAAGACCGACGAAGGCCGTGCCAAGAACCGCCGCGTTGAAATTGAAGTCGTCGGCACCAAAGCCCGCTGATCTTTTCCATGCTTGTCAAAAGCCCCGCATCTGCGGGGCTTTTTTTTGGCCTGGCGGCTGCGCTGCGTTGATAATTCAGCCATGACCTCAACTCTGAATGCCGACCCTGCCGAACTCGCCAAATTCTCCGAATTGGCGCACCGCTGGTGGGACCCGGAAAGCGAATTTCGCCCACTGCACCAGATCAACCCCTTGCGTCTGGAATGGATCAACACCTTGGTGCCGCTCAGCGGTAAAAAAGTACTCGATGTAGGCTGCGGTGGCGGCATCTTGGCCGATGCCATGGCGCGCAAGGGCGCGAGCGTTTTGGGCATTGATTTGGCCACCAAGGCGCTCAAAGTGGCGCAATTGCATGCACTGGAAGCGCAAACGCCGCAGGTTCAGTACCGCGAGGTCAGCGCCGAAGCGCTGGCGCTTGAGCAAGCTGGGCAGTATGACGTGGTGACTTGCATGGAAATGCTCGAACATGTGCCCGACCCGGCTTCGGTAGTGCAGGCTTGCGGCACGCTTGTCAAGCCGGGTGGGTGGGTGTTTTTCTCGACCATCAACCGCAACCCGAAGTCTTTTTTGTTTGCCATTGTCGGTGCCGAATATGTGCTGAACTTGCTGCCGCGCGGCACACACGAGTTCGCGAAACTGATCCGCCCCAGCGAGTTGGCGCACTATGCCCGCCAGGCAGGCCTGCAATTGCTGCACACCCGTGGCTTGCAATACAACCCTCTGAGCCGGCGCTACAGCCTGAACCAAGATACCAGCGTGAACTATTGGTTCGCGACCCAAAAGGTCTAGCCATGTTTGCTGGCCTTGGTGCAGTCTTGTTTGACCTGGACGGCACGCTGCTCGACAGCGCGCCCGATTTGGCTTTTGCGGCCGACAAAATGCGCACCGACCGCGGCCTGCCCTCCTTGCCCGCAGCCCAATACCGGCCGATGGTCGGCGCTGGCGCACGCGGCATGATTGCGGTGGCCTTCGACCACACGCCCGAGGATGCGGAATTCGAAGCGCTGCGCGACGAGTTTTTTGCCAATTACCAGCAGTGCCTGTTGGCGCGCACCCAGCCGTTTGACGGTGTGCCCGATCTCATCGGGCAGCTACAGGCCCGCGGCCTGCCCTGGGGCGTGGTCACCAACAAGTCCAGCCGCTTTACCGAGCCGCTCACGCGCGGGCTGCCGCTCTTTGGTAGCGCCAGTGTCATCGTCAGCGGGGACACCACGGCGCACGCCAAGCCGCACCCAGCGCCGCTACTGGAGGCGGCCAGGCGCATGGGCGTTGCAGCAAGCCAGTGCATTTACGTCGGTGACGACGAGCGCGACATCGTGGCGGGCCGCGCCGCCGGTATGAGCACGGTGGCGGCATGCTATGGCTACCTCGGCTGCCGGGCCAACCCCGACCTGTGGCGGGCTGACGCTTACATTGATTCGCCTCTGCAACTCTTGAATTTGCTGGGCTAGGCGTAAACTGCGGTACTTGGGGCTGCACTGGTTTCGACGTGGGTACGGAATCGTTGTGGGGCATGCCGAGCTTGAGTAACGCTCGTAAAAATCGACTCAAAAAACTAACTGCAAACGACGAACGTTTCGCACTCGCTGCTTAAACCCCAGTGAGCCTTGCAACAGCACGCCGATGGGCTGGGCAAGGGGCTAGCGGGTAAAACCGCCGGCTCCCGGCTGCAAGGTCATTCACATCGGCTGGCTCTGAATCGGGTTACTTGATTCAGGGCAAGACTCAAGGTAACTGGCGTCTTGTATAGCGTGCTGCTGCGCGATACGGGAAGCGAGACTCAAATCAGACGGCTAAGCATGTAGAACTGCACGGTAATGGCTCGCGGACGGGGGTTCAAATCCCCCCAGCTCCACCATTTAGCAAAAACCCAACCCTGATCCGGTTGGGTTTTTTTGCACATTCTCCTAGGGATGAAAGCGCAGGGTAACTTGAATTCCGCGTGGAGCGGCATCAGTCAGATGCGACTTGTCCTGCGTTCTTTGGTCTTAGCAGCGCTGACATCGCCAAGCCCAGCAGCGCACCAACTGATTCCGGGTTCTTGCCCGATGCACGCTGACTCACGGCCAGCCCCAGCTGCTCATACAGATAGCCGGCGGCCAGTTCTGCATCAATGCCGCTGCCCCATTCGCCGCTGGCTGCTCCTTCCCTGAAAAACCGGGTGTAGCAGGACAGAAAGTGGGCCTCAATGGCGGCAATCTTCGCCTGCGTCTGTGCGCCAAAGCGCGAGCGCGTGGTGCGCATCTTGACGAACAGGCAACCCGCCTCCATGCGCGGGTCTTGGCTGGCAAAGGCGGTCATGGCCTGAAACTTGGTTGCAAAGCTGGCCGGACTTGCCAGCATCCCTTCGACCGATCCTAAGACCGTCTGTGCATAGCGCTCCAACACAGCTGTGGTCAGTCCATCTTCACTGCCGAAGTCGCGGTACAGCGAAGGCTTGGACACCTCGGCCAGCGTACAGATGGTGTTGACCGAGACGGCGGCGCTGTCGGCTTGCCAAAACGCGTTCATGGCCACCTCCAGGACGTGCTCGCGGTTGCGCGTGAGGGGGCGGCCTCGGCGGGAACTGGGCTCAGTGGTGTCCATTGGCGAGCATTGTACCTATCGGTACGAAATTTTTAAGCTGTTACCACATGGTACGAAAATACTGATACCATGCGGTACAAAATTCGAATCCGCGAGTTTCGTGCCTATCAATCAACAGGAGCTTTTCAACATGAACACATCCGGGAAAGTGGTGGTGATCACTGGGTGTAGCAGTGGTTTCGGAGAGGGTGCCGTCAAAGCGTTTGCCAACAAAGGCTATCGCGTCTGGGGAACCCTGCGAGATGCACAAGGGCGAAACGCCGCCAAGTCGGCGGCGCTACAGGCGTATTCCAACAAGGTATCGGTCATCGACATGGACGTGACCGATGACGCTTCCGTCACGGCGGCATTTGCCCACATCCTGGCGCAGGGGCCGGTCGATGTGCTAATCCAACAACGCGGGCGTGATGTACCTGGGCATCACTGAGGCTTTCAGCCTAGCGCAAGCCAAGGAACAGATGGAGACCAATTACTTTGGTGCTATCCGAACCATGCAGGCGGTGTTGCCTGCCATGCGCGCGGTCAAGTCGGGTTTGATCATCAATACATCCTCGCTTGTGGGCCAGATTTCACCGCCCTTCTTCTCGACCTACAGCGCCACCAAGCACGCCTTGGAGGGCTACGTGCAAGGTTTGCGCTACGAGGTGTCGCCCTTCGGGGTCGATGTCGCCATCGTGCAGCCGGGACCTTTTGGCACTGGTTTGCTGGCAGGCGGCCAAACGCCTGCTCTCAGCGATGTGCTGGTCAGTTATGGCGATTTGGCACGCGTGCCGAATGCGATGGGCCAACACTTTGCGACTTTCTTGCAGAGCGAAGAAGCACCCAAGCCGCAGCTTGTGGTCGATGCGTATCTGGCGCTGGCCGACATGCCCGCTGGCCAACGCCCCACGCGCACCGTGGTCGGCATCACCTGGGGCGTCGATGAGATGAACGCCGTCAAGCAGCCCATTCAAGACCGTGTTTTGAAAGAGATGCAGTTGGAAGGTGTCTTGGGTGGCGTGTCGATATGAGTCCCGATCTGGTCTCCACAATTGGCCTGTTGATCTGCGTTGCCCCCGCACTTGTTCATGGGCCGGAGGTCATCTCTCCGATGCTGGCGAGGTGGGTGACCAACTGGATCCTGCCCTTATATGGACCGAGACTCCCGAACCCCCGCACCGCCCTCACGCGAGACGAGATGCTCACGATGCTCGACGCCGCGCGCGACGCCGGACCCAAGGGCAAAGAGGCCACCTCGAGTGACTACATCTTCCTGATGCTGTTCGAGGGGCGCCAGATCAGCCTCGCGTCTTTGTCCGTCGCTGCGACGGTTTTCTACGGCCTGAACTTGGGGCTGGAAGCGCGGGCTCCGCTGCACTTCATGTTCAGCGTACTGTCGGTTCTGTTCGGGCTCGTCTGCCTAAACCAAGCCGGCATCCCCGGTCTGGGCGAGCACCCTCGCATGTCCCGTCACGGCCGGAATGCCATGTTCTTGTTCGTGCCGGTCTGGGCCATTTCGGCCACCTTCAACATCTGGGCATTCGTCAGTGCTCATTAGCCAGGAGTTAACTATGAAAAACCTGATCCTCACCTGCCTAATGGCGGCAACCCTTGCCGCCTGCGGCACCAATCAACCCAACCCACCTCAGACCCTCAAGACATCAAAGGAACAAGCCATGGAAACCAAGGCGATGAAGGATGCAGCCAACAACGCATTTTTGGCTCTCTTCAAGGACTACAGCGCGGAAGGTGTACGCAAGTACATTGCCGCTGACATCATTCAGCACAACCCATTTGTACCCACGGGAAGGGACGCCCTGATTGGTTTCCTGCCGGCGCTCAAGCAGTCGGGGATCACCTACACCAACCATCGCATCCTTCAAGACGGCGAGTTTGTGGTGCTGCACAACTCATTTACCAATGCCCAGGCATTTGGTGCGCCAAAGATCGTCACCATCGACATTTACCGGATGAAGGACGGTCAAGCCGTGGAGCATTGGGACGCCATCACGCCGGTTGTCGAAAAAACAGCCAGCGGGCGCAGCCAGGTTGACGGCGCAACGACAATCACGGACCTGGACAAAACTGCCGCAAACAAGGCGCTGGCTGTGTCCTTGATCGAAGATGTCTTGATGGGAAAGAACCCCAGCAAGATCACTGAGTACATCAGCGCCGAGCAGTACCACCAACACAACCCGGGCATCAAGGATGGCTTGAGCGGCATCGTGGAAGCCGTTCAGGCGCTCACCGCCCAGAAAAATATGTTCAAGTACAAAAAAATTCACAAGGTACTGGGCGAAGGCAACTTCGTACTCACCGTGAGCGAAGGTGAATGGAGCGGGAAACCTCAGGTGTTTTACGACTTGTTCAGGGTGCAAAACGGAAAAATGGTCGAGCACTGGGACGTCATTCAAGAGATTCCCACACAAGGCTTGGACAACAGCAACGGGATGCTTGGTTTCCAGTAAACCGGTTCTATAGAAGTCCCACGATTGCTGTAATTTTCAAAGCCAAGCTCAGCGTTCGATCATCACCTGGCAACTGTCTCCGCAATCAGAACATCGGCCGGGATGCCCAGGCTCTTGTGCAGTCTGCGGATCATGGCCAGCGTCAGCGGGCGTTTGCGGCTCAGGACTTCGTAGACGCGGTTGCTTTTGCCAATGATCGGCTCAAGATCTTTGACGGACAGACCGCTCTGATCCATCCGGAATTTGATGGCTTCCACCGGATCTGGCGCGGTGATGGGTACGTGCTTGGCCTCGTAGGCTTGCACCAGCGTGGCCAGGATGTCCAGGCGATCCCCCTCTGGCGTGCCCAGATCAGGGTCAGTCTCCATCAAGGCCGAAATCTCTTTGAGCGTGGCCTTGTAGTCTGCTTCGGTGTGGATAGGGCGGATGTCCATGTTTTCCTCCGTGGCCGGTCAGGCCATTTCAACGGTTTCTGCGTCCACTGCGTCGTACTCTTTGTGGGTGCCAACGAACTTCACGTAGACGATCTGCAACTTGTACGCAATGGCCACGATCAGCCGATAGTCATTGCCCTTGATGTTGAAGACCACACGACGGTTCTTCAGGACGCTGGCGCTGCGGTACTGCGCCTTGATGTCAGTGGGCTGGCTCCAGCGCGCACTGGTGGCCTCCTCGTACCAAGCCTTCAGTGGCTGCTCGGCGTCGGTATGACGCTCCCAGAAAGCCCGAAGGGTAGACACGGCAATCACTCGCATGGGTCGAAGCATAGTCCCAAAATGGGACTATGGCAAGTTGCATCCGGCACAGGCGGGTGATCAATGGGTCCAGGAATGGGTGTGTCTATGGTTGTCCGGGTTGGCGCACCATCACGCCGGTACACCACCTCGCGGGCACCTCACTCGCTTCGGTCCCGCAGCCGCTGGCTCTTGCGGCTGCGCTCCATAAAGTCCACTGGCTTGGTTTTGACCCAGGCGACAAACCGCTCGATCTCAGGGTGTGCCAGCAGAGCTTGCACGGTGCTGAACTCCCTGGCCAGTTCGGTTTCGGTCAGCAACGCATGAATTTGGCGGTGGCAGATGCGGTGCAGGCTGGTGGTATGGCGGCCACCTTTGGATTTGGGCACCAGGTGATGTTCGTCTTTTTGCGCGTGGGGTATGGGGCGCCCGCACAGAGCGCACACCAGCGGCGCAGGCACGGGCAGGTTCTGCAACTGTGCGGATACTCTCAGGCGGCGAATCCGGCCACTCATGGCTTGGGTGCCTCGTCAATGCCAATTTCGCGCTGCATGGGCTGTTTTTTGAATTAAATAACGCTGTAGCCAGTATATATATTGCCTTGTTAGCTATCAAAAACAGAGCTTTTGAGTTGTCAAACAGGCCGTCAACCGGGCAGTAAAGGCATTGCTTTAGACCGATCAGTGATTAATTTATAGAAATTCAGTCGTTCCTGTTTTGAGCAAGGCTATTCAGAATTCGTCCTCTGTCGAATCTACCTTCCCTTTGAACCGGACTTCTGCCATGACAACACGCCGCCCTGTTTTGCAACTGCCACTGCTTGTCGGCTTCAGCCATCTCCTAGGAGGGAGCCTCTTAGGTCTGGCGCTCCCCGCAGTAGCCCAGCCCACGGAAGGCAATACAGCGGTGAGCCTGCTCAATGTGTCCTACGACCCCACGCGCGAGCTGTATGTCCAGGTCAACGCCGCCTTTACCAAATTCTGGAAGGGCAAGACGGGCCAGGACGTGACGATCAAACAGTCGCACGGCGGCTCGGGCAAACAGGCCCGCTCGGTGATTGACGGTCTGGACGCCGATGTGCTGACGCTGGCGCTGGCGGGCGACATTGACGCCGTGCACAAGAACGGCGGCTGGATTCCCAAAGACTGGCAAAAGCGCTTGCCGCAAAACTCAGCGCCCTACACCTCGACCATCGTGTTGGTGGTTCGGCGCGGCAACCCCAAGGCCATCCGCGATTGGGACGACCTGGTCAAGCCCGGCATCAGCGTCATCACGCCCAATCCCAAAACCTCGGGTGGCGCGCGTTGGAACTACCTGGCGGCGTGGGAGTTTGCCAGGCGCAAATGGGGCAGTGACGACAAGGCCAAGGAGTTTGTCGCCAAGCTCTACGCCAATGTGCCCGTGCTCGACACTGGCGCGCGCGGCTCATCGGTCACCTTTGCCCAGCGCGGCCAGGGCGATGTGTTCATCTCCCGGAAGAACGAGGCGTATTTGCAATTTCTCTACACCGAGGAAGCCCAAGACTTGATTGGCCTAAATTTCTACCGTCCCGTCTCGGCCAAAGCCAAGGCCAAGTACGCCAGGCAGTTGCCCAAGCTGAATTTGTTCACCATCGACGCAGCGTTTGGCGGCTGGGAGAAGGCGGCCAAAGAGCACTTTGCCGACGGCGCATCGTTTGACCAGATATACGCCAAAAAATAAAGGCTGCGGCAGCAGGCGAAAATACAGCGCTGTTCCTTCTTTTTGCAACCGACCCACCCCGACCTTGATCGGGCACTTTTATGACCACCTTCAAAATCATTCTGTCCGCCCTGGCGCTGTGCTTGAGCGGATTGGCCCAGTCCCAAACCCTGCTCAACGTCTCGTACGACGTGTCGCGTGAGTTCTACAAAGACCTCAACACCGCGTTTGTGGCGCACATCAAAAAAACCAGCGGCAAAGACGTCAAGGTCGATCAGTCGCATGCGGGCTCGAGCGCACAGGCGCGTGCCGTGGCCGACGGCCTGGAGGCCGATGTGGTGACCATGAACACCACCACCGACATTGAATTTCTGGCCGAGAAAGGCGTGGTCGCCAAAGACTGGACGAAGAAGTTTCCAGGCAACGCCGCGCCGACCAGCTCAACCATGTTGTTCCTGGTGCGCAATGGCAACCCCAAGGGCATCAAAGACTGGGACGACTTGATCAAGCCCGGCATCCAGGTGATCGTGGTCAACCCCAAAACCGGCGGCAACGGCCGCATGGCCTATTTGGCGGCCTGGAGTTACGTGCGCAAAAAGGGCGGCACCGACGCGCAGGCGGCCGAGTTTGTCGGCAAGTTGTACAAAAACGTGCCAGTGCTAGCGCGTGGTGGCCGCGACGCCACAGCCGTATTCTTGCAACGCAATATTGGCGATGTGCTGGTGACGTTCGAGTCCGAGGTGCTGTCGGTGGACCGCGAGTTCGGCGCGGGCAAGGTCGATGCGATTCACCCGAGTATCAGCATCATTGCCGAGAACCCGGTGGCGGTGGTTGAGCGCACCACCGCCAAAAAAGGCACGGGCGAATTGGCCAAGGCCTACCTGGACTTTTTGTACACCGAAGAAGGCCAGGAAGTGGCGGCCAAGCACGCCATTCGCCCGCGCTCGGCGGCGATTCAAAGTAAATACGCGAGCATTTTCAAACCGCTCACGCTGGTGCCGGTGTCCGAGTACTTTGGCTCGCTGGCCGAGGCGCAAAAAGTGCACTTCAATGACGGCGGCCAGTTCGACAAAATCTACACCGTGAAGTAAGCGCCGCTGCGAAAGAAAGCGCCGCAAATTACCGGACTCCCCATGACTGTTGCTTCGATTGCTGCGCCGCTGGCGGCGGCGCTGCCCCCTGCGCGGCGCCAAGCCCGGCGCGTGTTGCCCGGTTTTCATCTCACGCTCGGCTACACGCTGTTCTATCTGGGCCTGATCGTGCTCATTCCCCTGAGCGCGCTGGTGTTCAAAACCTTTACTCTCAGTGGCGAAGCCTTCTGGGCGGCCATCAGTTCGCCGCGGGTGGTGGCCTCGTACCAGCTCACGTTTGGCGCGTCGCTCATTGCGGCGCTGGTCAACCTGGTGTTTGGTCTGCTGGTGGCCTGGGTGCTGGTGCGCTATGAGTTTCCGGGCAAAAAAGTGGTCGATGCGCTGGTCGATTTGCCGTTTGCCTTGCCCACCGCCGTGGCTGGGATTGCGCTCACCGCACTGCTGGCGGGCAATGGCTGGGTGGGTCAGTGGTTTGAGCCGTATGGTATTCAGCTCGCCTTCAAGCCCATCGGCATTGTGATTGCGCTGATTTTCATTGGCCTGCCGTTTGTGGTGCGCACGGTGCAGCCGGTGCTGGAAGACCTGGAGCAGGAGCTGGAAGAGGCCGCCATGAGCCTGGGTGCCACCCGCCTGCAAACCTTTGTGCGCGTGATTTTGCCGGCCATCTTGCCCGCGCTGCTGACCGGCTTTGCGCTGGCGTTTGCCCGCGCGATTGGCGAGTACGGTTCGGTGATTTTCATTGCCGGCAATGTGCCGCTGGTGTCCGAGATCACGCCGCTCATCATCATCGGCAAGCTGGAGCAGTACGACTACGCCGGGGCCACGGCGGTGGCGCTGGTGATGTTGGTGATCTCGTTCGTGCTGCTGCTGGTGATCAATGCGCTGCAGGCTTGGCAGCGCAAACGCAGCGGCGGTGCGACATGACAACCCCCCTGAGCCAGCCGCACAAAGTGCGGCCGTCATCCCCCCAGGGGGACAACACCAGCAGCCCGGCAAAGCCGGTTCTGCGGCGTTCTGCGAAGGGACATTCAAGAACCGAAGCTGCCTGGGTGCGCCGCCTGTTGATTGGCACGGCGCTGGCTTTCATGCTGCTCTTTCTGGTGCTGCCGCTGGCGGCGGTGTTCACCGAGGCGCTGCGCAAAGGCTGGGCGGCGTATTGGGAGGCGCTCAAAGAGCCCGATGCGTGGTCCGCCATCCGCCTGACCTTGATCACGGCTGCCATTGCGGTGCCGATGAACTTGGTGTTTGGCATTGCGGCGGCCTGGTGCATCGCCAAATACGAGTTTCGCGGCAAGGCGTTTTTAACCACGCTGGTGGACTTGCCGTTTTCGGTCTCGCCTGTGGTGGCGGGGCTGATTTATGTGCTGGTGTTTGGCGCGCAGGGCTGGTTGGGGCCGTGGCTGCAAGCGCACGACATCAAGATCATTTTTGCGGTGCCCGGCATTGTGCTGGCCACCGTGTTTGTCACCTTTCCGTTCATTGCGCGCGAGCTGATCCCGCTGATGCAGGCGCAAGGCAACGAGGAAGAGCAAGCCGCCATCGTGCTGGGGGCCACCGGCTGGCAAACTTTTTGGTATGTCACGCTGCCGAATATCAAATGGGGGCTGATCTACGGCGTGATTCTGTGCAATGCGCGGGCCATGGGCGAGTTTGGCGCAGTGTCGGTCGTCTCCGGCCATATCCGGGGCCAGACGAATACGATGCCGCTGCACGTCGAGGTGCTCTACAACGAATACCAGTCGGTCGCCGCGTTTGCCGTGGCCTCGCTGCTGGCGCTGCTGGCGGTGGTGACCTTGGTGATCAAGTCGGTGGTGCAGTGGCGGCATGAGCGCGAGATGAAGCTGGCGGCCGATTTGCCGCCTGAAAAGCCGGCAGTTTTCATTGCCTCCCCCAAAGCTGTAGAGCCTAGTTAAAGACCATGAGCATAGAAATCCGCAACATCAGCAAACAATTCGGCGACTTCCACGCCCTGCGCGATGTCTCGCTCGACATCGATTCGGGCGAACTGGTGGCGCTGCTCGGCCCCTCGGGCTGCGGCAAGACCACACTGCTGCGCATCATTGCCGGGCTGGAAACCGCTGACCAGGGCAGCATCTTGTTCAGCGGCGCCGACACCACCGATGTGCATGTGCGCGAGCGGCAGGTCGGCTTTGTGTTCCAGCACTACGCACTGTTTCGCCACATGACGGTGTTTGAAAACGTGGCCTTTGGCCTGCGCGTCAAGCCTAAGAAACAGCGGCCCAGCGAGTCGCAGATCAAGCAAAAAGTGCACGACCTGCTGAGCCTGGTGCAGCTCGACTGGCTTGCCGATCGCTTTCCCTCGCAACTCTCGGGCGGCCAGCGCCAGCGCATTGCCCTGGCGCGCGCGCTGGCGGTGGAGCCGAAGGTGCTGCTGCTGGACGAGCCGTTTGGCGCGCTCGACGCCAAGGTGCGCAAGGAGCTGCGCCGCTGGTTGCGCCGCCTGCACGACGAATTGAATGTCACCAGCATCTTCGTCACCCATGACCAGGAAGAAGCGCTGGAAGTCGCCGACCGCGTGGTCTTGATGAACCAGGGACAAATTGAGCAAATTGGCTCGCCGCAAGACGTGTGGGACCGCCCTGCCAGCCCGTTTGTCTATGGGTTTTTGGGCGACGTCAACTTGTTTCATGGCCGGGCGCACGAAGGTCAGGTGCATATTGGCGAGGGTGTGCAAGGCATGCAGATCCACGCGCCCGAGCATGCTGGCGCGCAAAACGCCAAGGCCTTTGCGTATGTGCGTCCGCACGACCTTGATGTGGAGCCTTACCTGCCGGGGGCGCAAGGCGATGCGCTGGAAAAGGCCAACGGGCTGGTCGTGCGGCTGGACCGCGCGGTGGTGGTTGGCCCGGTTGCCCGGCTGGAGTTGCTGCGGGTAGGCGATGCATCAGGCGCTGCATCAGCCGACACACCAGGCCAAGCGCCCGCGCTGGATGCTGCCGTGATCGAGGCCCAGATCCCGGCCCAGCAGTTTCGCGACATGGGCCTGCGCGAAGGCGACCTGCTGCTTGTGACGCCGCGCCAGGCGCGGGTCTTTGTGCAGGACGCCAACGCGGCTGCAGACGCCTTTTTCCCGGTAATTTAAGGTCTTATTGGCCTATGGCCAGCGGATTTATTGCCTGTATTGCTATTTATTTTGATAAGCACCAAAAAACCCGCAAGACTTGCGCTGCGGTTCCCAAGGGCTGCACGGGGGTAATGGAAACCGCGCTGGGATGGGCCCGCGCTTGTGCAGACAATATGGCCACCAGCATGTGCTGGGCCATAAGATAAATATCCCCCATGAAACTCAATCTCAATATCCCTGTGACCAACCGCCGCACCTTCATTTTGCATACCGTGGCCGCCACGGGCGCGCTGGCCGCTGCCGCTGCAGCGCACGCGCAAGCCCAGCCGATGGTGGCTGAAACCGACCCGACCGCCACCGCTCTAGGCTACAAAGCCGACGCGACCAAAGTCGACAAAGCCAAAAACCCGAAATTCGCCGCGGGCCAGATGTGCAGCAACTGCGCGCTCTACCAAGGCAAAGCCACCGACAAGATCGCGCCGTGCCCGCTGTTTGCCGGCAAGCAGGTTGCCGGTCCTGGCTGGTGCACCGCCTGGGCGAAAAAAGCCTAAGCACTCGCGCGCTGGCTGCCCGCATGAAGGCTGGCTTCAAAGGCAACAAGCAGTCACTCCCCCACAAGCTGTGCACGGCGTGTGGGCGCGAGATGACCTGGCGCAAAGCCTGGGCTAAAAACTGGGAGCAGGTGCGCTATTGCAGCGACGCCTGCCGCGCGAAGAAAAAGCCGCCCCTTGGCCAAAGCTGAAGCCGACCTCAAGGGGCCCGGCCAACTGCGTCATTTGGTCATCGTGCTGGGCGACCAGCTCGATGAAGACGCGGCGGCCTTCGATGGTTTTGACCCCGCTCAAGACGCCATTTGGATGGCCGAGGTCCAGGAGGAGTCCACCTATGTCTGGTCTTCCAAACAGCGCATCACGATTTTTTTGAGTGCCATGCGGCATTTCGCGGCCGCCCTGAGCGCCCGCGCCTGGCCCGTGCATTACACGCTGCTGGATGACCCCGATAACCGCGGCACCTTGGCGGCGCAGCTGCAAGCCGCGATGGAGTACTTGCAGCCTGCAGGCTTGGTCATGACGGCCCCTGGCGACTGGCGTGTGCTGCAAGCGCTGAAAAATGTAGCGCATGCGCACAAGCTGCCGCTGGAGATCCGGGACGACCGGCATTTCTTCAGCACCGTGCGCGACTTTGCGCAACACGCCAAAGGCCGCAAACAGTTGCGGCTGGAATACTGGTACCGCGAGCTGCGGCATGCCACCGGCATCTTGATGGTGGGCAAGGGGGCTGACCAAAAACCTGTGGGCGGGCTATGGAACTTTGACCATGACAACCGCGGCGCGTTTGACAAAACCGGGCCGGTTGACGTGCCGCCCCCGCAGCGCTTTGCGCCCGATGCCACCGCGCGTGAGGTCATGGCGCTGGTCAACCAGCGCTTTGCCGCGCACCCCGGTGCCATCGACACCTTTGGCTGGCCGGTGACGCGGGCCCAGGCGCTTGAGGTTTTGCAAGGTTTTGTTTTGCACCGCTTGCCGCTGTTTGGCCAGTACCAGGACGCGATGTGGGAGGGCGAGTTGTGGCTCTACCACTCGCACCTGTCGTCATCGCTTAACCTCAAGCTGCTGAACTCGCGCGAAGTGGTGCAGGCGGCGGTGGCCGCGTATGAATCAGGCCACGCACCGCTGGCGGCGGTGGAAGGTTTTGTGCGGCAAATCCTGGGCTGGCGCGAGTACGTGCGAGGCATGTACTGGACACAAATGCCGAGCTACATCGAGCGCAATGGTCTGGACGCGCAGGAAATGCTGCCGGCTTTTTACTGGACTGGCGATACCGACATGGCCTGCCTGCGTGACGCCATCACGCAAACGCTGGCGCACGGTTACGCGCACCACATTCAGCGCCTCATGGTCACAGGCCTGTATGCACTGCTGTACGGCGTTCAGCCGCAGCAGGTGCACGGCTGGTACCTCAGCGTGTATGTCGATGCGGTCGAATGGGTTGAACTGCCCAATGTGCTGGGCATGAGCCAGTTTGCTGACGGCGGCCTGATGGCCAGCAAACCTTATGCCGCCACCGGCAAATACATCCAGCGCATGAGCAACCATTGCAAGGGCTGCCCTTATGACCCGGCGGTGTCGGTCGGCGCGACGGCTTGCCCTTTCACCACGCTGTACTGGGACTTTTTGCTGCGCCACGAAACCCTCCTGGCGAAGAATCCGCGCATGGTGATGCAGGTCAAAAATGTGGCACGGCTTGCGTCTGAAAAACGTGCCGCCATTGTGGAGGCCGCGTCGCTTCACCGCCAATCAGTGGCTGCCGTAGCCGATGCTCAGTAGTTGAGCAGGTAGCGCGTGCCCTTGTAGTTCATCACGGCGGCGTTTTGCCGTATCTGCTCCAGCGTCAAGTCTGCCGAAACGGGCTCGCCTTCGCGCAGCACCTGGCCGTTGATGATCATCGTGCGGTGCGCCGGGTTGCTCGAGTAGGTGGAGCCGCTCACGGCCAGGGTGGGCAATTGCTGGCGCAGTGCGGGCGGCAGTTCATTCAGTGCATAGACTTTGGGTGCTGGTACGGACGCGGCGACTGCAGCAGGCGCTGCTGGCGCAGCCGGTATGACGGCTTGCGGCAACGCCAACGGGGCATTGGCGGGCATGGGCACCGCCTGCGGGCGCGGGCGGGCCATGGGTTGCGGTAGCAAGAGCGGGGCGACGGCTGGCTTTTGTGCCAGTGGCGCGTTGGGCAGCGCGGGTGGCGGCGCAGGCGGCGGCACTGCTTGAGCAGGCGTTGCCAACGCGGCGGGTGCCGTGGCCAGTGCAGGCGCAGCGGCGGGCGCAGCGGCGGGCGCAGCGAGGGGGGCAGCGACAGGCGGGGCCTTGGTTTCGGCCAGAGGCGTCGCAGCGGGTTTGTCCCACACCCCGCCTTGCCAGGCCAAGCCCAGTGCCGCCGCTACCAGCAGCAAGGTGACACCCGCCGGTTTGAGCCAGGGCGCGCTGCGCAGGCTGTCCTCGGGCGGCAGCGGCATGGCGGCGGCCTGGGTCAGCAGGCCGGGCGTGGGGCGGCTCTCGCGCTGGGCGTCGGCACGTTTGAGGGCATCAAGAATCAACGACATGGTGGGGGCTCAGGGCAAAGTCAGCAGGCGCGGCTCGTCCATGCCGGTGGCACGGTTCAGGCGCATGAACGTCATCGGGCCGGCCTGGCCGTCGGGCAGCAACTCTTGCTGCAGCTGGAAGGCCTGCAAACGGATGCGCAGCGCGTTGTTGAAGACGGGCGTGCCCGGCGCGGCAGGGGTGCCGCTGTAGCGTGCGAGTTGCTGTGAAAGCTGCTCGACCACTGGGCTGCTTTCGCCCTCGGCCAGTCGCAGGCGGTAGCCGGTGGGCGCGCGCCACAGTGTGGCGAATTCGCCGCGCCAGACCTGCGCCAGCGTCTCCAGGCTGATGCGCACGCGGCTGCTGCCCACATCGAGCGTCGCATGCTCGGCCGACAGGCCCGTCAGCAGTGCCAGCACCGGCGTGTTGCGGGCGGTATAGAGCGTCAGCAGGCCCGGCCTGTCGAGTTGCCGCAGCAGCGCCAGGGTGCCGACTTTCTTGAAGCAGTGCACATTGTGCTGGCGCAGCAGCAGCGTGCAGGGGTCGGCTCCGGCGGTGTCGATTTGCCAGACCTTGGCCAGGCTGCGCCAGGCCTCGTTTTCGTCGCGCAGCAACGGGCCGAGGACGCTTTGCAGTTCGGCGGCGGAAACGGTTTTGACGGCGGCTACTGCTGGCACTACCGGTGCCACTACTGGCGCAGCCGCGCTGCTGCTGGCGGCAACCAAGTCAGGTGCAGCGTTTGCCGCTGCGGCAGTGGGGGAGGGGGGCGCAGCCGTCACGGGCGCGGCATTTTGGCCGGGTACTGCCAGTCCGCTGGTACCGGAGGCTTTGCCGATGCTTGCCCCGCTGGCGCTGGGCGGGGCTTTATTCAGCGCGGCTGAGTCTGCGTTTTTCATGCGCCACAGGTCAACCGAAAGCCAGGCCATGCCGGCCAGCAGCAGCACAGCGAGCGCCAGCGCGGCGCGCCCGGCAGGCGTGGCCAGCCGCGCAACCCAGCGCGGGCGCGGCTGGTGCGCGTCAAACACCTCTTTGGCGGCCAGGTCGACGATGCGCCGGTCGACCTTGGCGGTGCTCCAGGCGTAGGCGCCGAGCAGCGCGCGGTTGCACAGCAAATTGATGCGCCGCGGCACCCCCCGCGCGATCTGGTGAATGCGCCCCAGCGCGGCGCGTTCAAACGGGATCGGCCCCGTCAGGCCGGCTACCTGCAGGCGGTGCGCGATGTACTGCGCGGTTTCTTTCTCCGACAGCGCCTGCAAGTGAAAGCGCGCAATCACGCGCTGCGCCAGCTGCTCCATGTGCGGCGCGGCCAGCAGGTCACGCAACTCGGGCTGGCCGATCAGGATGATTTGCAGCAGCTTGCGCTCATGCGTCTCCAGATTGGTCAGCAGGCGCAATTGCTCCAGCACATCGGCCGAGAGGTTTTGCGCCTCGTCGATGATCAGCACGTTGTTGCGGCCCTGCGCATGCTCGCGCAGCAAAAAGGCGTTCAGCACATCGACATAGGTCTTCACGCTGGCACCGGCCTGCTCGGGTAGCGTCAGGTGGAATTCGTCGCAGACCGACTGCAGCAGCTCGGTCACGGTCAGCTTGGGGTTGAAGATGTAGGCCACATTGCAGTTGTCCGGAATTTGCTCCAGAAAGCAGCGGCAGAC